>JAUNOG010000015.1 GCA_030531185.1 Ruminococcus sp. | reverse complement strand
TCTGGGGAGTTTTGTGTTTGATAGCTATTGTTTTTATTTTTCCTTATTATCTGTCTTTCATCAATCGAATGCCGTATAAAGTAAAGAAAAATATAGCAATTATAATGGCTGTATCAATTGTTCTGGACGCTGCCCTTACAATAATCGCTATAACAAGGTATTTTCAAAGGAATAACGATTTTTACTGTAATAATTTCATATATAATTTTATAGATTGTTTATTTGATGATAAGTTTATGCAGAAGCATTTTCCCAATATGGTATTAAAAACGAATTGCGGGTTTGAACTATAAGGTTAATTATCAGCGATATTTTAAAAGGAGGCCATTCTATGAAAATATTAATTACGACCGATTGCTATATCCCAACGATAAACGGCGTGGTTACGTCAATTCTCAATCTTGAAACGGAATTGCGCAGAATGGGACATAAGGTAAAAATACTTTGTCCGTCAGAAAATTTTCATTGCTGTGAAAGCGAAAATGTATATAGGATCGGTTCTGTAGGCGTAGGCAGGATCTACTGCGGTGCAAGAGCGGCTCTGCGTATCAGTCAAAACAATCTGCAAAAGCTGATCGACTGGAGACCCGATATAATCCATTCACAGTCAGAATTTACATCGTTTATTATGGCAAAGAGAATTGCGGCGGAAGTTGGCTGTCCGATCGTTCACACTTATCATACGGTTTATGAAAACTATACGCACTATTTCTCACCCAGTATTACTTTGGGAAGAAAGGCGGTAATAGCGATGACAAAGCGGATTCTACGGAACACTAAAGCAGTTATTGCTCCCAGCGGAAAAATTGAAAGAATGCTGAAAGAGTATGGCGTTGAACAGCCGATAAAGGTTGTTCCTACCGGACTTCGGCTGTCAAGGTTCTCTGAGAATATTTCGGCAAATGCAATAGATGAACTGAAAATTAAACTTGGCATACCGCAGGGGAACAGAATTTTTATTACTGTAGGCAGAGCTGCAAAGGAAAAGAATATCGACGAGCTGATAAGATACTTCAAGCTGCTGGATATGAAAAATGCAGTTCTTTTAATTGTCGGCGGAGGACCTTATCTTGATACTTTGAAAGCTGTTGCTTATTCTGAGCATATATCCGATAGGGTGATTTTTACCGGTGCGGTTGAACCTTTAAACGTTGCGGCATATTACAAACTGGGTGATGTATTCCTTAGCGCATCACAGAGCGAAACTCAGGGTTTGACTTATATTGAAGCTTTGGCAAGCGGTTTGCCTGCTGTATGCCGAAGGGACGATTGTCTGAATGGAGTGATAATTGACGGTAAAAACGGCGGTCAATACACTGATTTCAAGCAATTTTCGGCTTTGACAGAAGCGATTTTGAATAACGACGGATTGTATAAAGCTATGTCTGAAAATGCAGTTCGGACGGCTCAAAAGTATTCCGTAGAAAAGTTTGCAAAGGATGTAGAAACTGTCTATATGGAAATTTTAGAAAAGAGGGATCACTATGAAATTGCGGACACATTTTATAATAGCGAAAATTGCAGCTGAATGCGTAGGTTTAACAAAAGCAGAATGCATTGCATTTTGTGTCGGTTCGCTGATTCCTGATTTATCGCCTATGCAGTTTGTACACCGTCACTTTTATGAAAGCTCCGGGGAATACGTTTTAAGCAAGCTTAAAAAGCTGTCTAACCGACAATCACTTTTATCTTTATTTGAATACGGAAAAATGGCTCATTATCTCAGTGATTTCTGCTGTTCCGTACACGTTGGAGGAAACATCGGAAATGTCAGGGAGCATATGTCATATGAGAGAAAACTGAACCGCTATGCTTTAGAAAATTATGAAACTTTCAGATCGCAGTATTTTAAGGATTTGAAAATGACAGATATTAATAATATTCTCAGCAGCTACTTCAATGCGCCGAAATTTGATTTTTATACGGACATAATTTTTGCGGTCAAAGTATGCTGTAAGGTTTGTGAGACAATAAAGAATGTTTCTTGGCATCTGCCAAAAGCTATTCCGTCAATGTGTACCGAAAACGTTGATGGAAGCGTCAATTGACACTTTGTTTTTATGATGCTCCCGCATACAAAATGAAAAAAGTGATGAAATGTTTCCGAAAACGAAACAAATCATCACTTTTTTTGCTTACAGGAGAATTTTACGTCATAGTTTCAGTAAAATATTAATACAAAACAAACCATTGCCGTTACTTAAATCAAAAGTTCCGTTATGCCTGTTAACAGCATTTCGTATATTGTTAATACCAAACCTGTGATGCGTCTTATCATCTTTAGTTGTTAATAAACTATTATTCTCCTCATTTGTAGGATTGCTGATAGAAATAAATTGATAACCCTGCTGTATGTTCAGTTTGACATCAATTGTTTTATGACCGCCGATCTTACGGCAGGCTTCTATGGCATTGTCAAGAGCGTTGGAAAATATAACGCATAAGTCGACAGGATCGAAATCGTGCGTAAACAAACCGTCCAAGCATATCTCTGTATCGCATTTTTTCGCGGCCGCGGCTTTTTCAGTTAAAATGGAATCCAAAATATGATTTCCGCATTCATACGGTTTTTCTGTTATGGTTTTGGAATTAGATAATTTGTTTATGTACTGTACAGCCTCCTCGTTCTTGTTTGAAGATATCAGTGCCGCAACACATTGCATATGGTTAATATAATCGTGTCTGAAGGAATGAAATTCTTTCTTCATATCATCTAAGGCTTCATAGTGCCTGAGCTGAGTATCGATCTGTTTTAAAAGCAGATCGGATGTGTCCTTAAAATACTTTTTTGACATATTGTTTATTATCAAAAGCAGCATTATTGCAAACATTACTATCATTAATATCAATAAGAATAATTCTGAAAATTTCTTTTGCATTGAAACGTTTTCTGCGTCAAAAGAAATAAGAGTGACAATGCCTTCCATAATAAAAACGCATAAAAGTATCAGTATTCCCACTGTTTTGGAAGTCGACTTAAATGCGAACTCCAGATTTTTGAAGAACCCCTTTTTGTTCAGAAAGCATATCAGACCCAAAATGAAAAGCTGAAACGTCATTGAGGTGATTTTATTTATTGTCCATTCGTTTGAACCCGGAGATATGAGCTTGAATATCCACGAAACACAGCTTTGCGTAAGCGAGTCCAGAGATATCAGAAGCAACGGCATATACAATGAAATGAACCTTACTTTTAGTGTAAGAAAATATGGAAAAATCAAGAAACGCAGATAATAAACCGCAAGCAGCACCGCCATTACAGCTTGGGACGACTTATCAAAATATGAACTGAAAATCAGCGCAAACCCGCAATGAACAACCGATATGGGGATCAATTTGATCAAGCTTGGCTGAGAGACGCCAAGCCCAACAGATTTATTGATTAAAATTAAGTTTACAAGCAGAAGCAAGTCCGAGAAAGTAAAGGCTATAGTTGAAATTACTCCGCTCATTATATCAGTCCTTTGTGTTGTATCTTACTATGTATTCCTGAAAAGCTTTTTTGAAATCGGTCAGATATCTTCTGCTTATGGAAGCACGCTCGTTATTATCAAAATATATGATTTTGCCGTCGTGATTTCTTATGTGCAGGAAGCTTACGATACAGGATCTGTGAGAACGTATAAATCGGTCTTTTGGAAGCATTTTTTCAATTTCCTGTATGTATCGGCAGCATTCAAAGTTATTATCAACAGTTCGTATTACCGTATGTTTTTCCTTTGACTCTACATAAATAATTTCCGATAATCTGATTTTCCAAGAGCCGTCGTTAGTGTTTAAAATGAGAAAATCATCTGATCGTATGGAATCCAGATAATCGTCTATAGACTTAAACAGTTCATCTTTTTTTATCGGTTTTAAAAGAAAACGAAACGTATTTACTTCAAAGGACTGAAAAACGATTTTAGGAAATGCGGTGAGGAAAATAATAGTAACATCTGAATTTTTCAATCTCAGACGTTTAGAAGTTTCCATTCCGTTCAAATCGTCCATTTGATAGTCCATAAATATAATGTCAAATTTTTCGGTACTTGATAAAAGTTCCCGTCCGGTTTTAAAATATGTTGACAAAATCGGTTCCTTTTTTAGCGCGGAATATTCATTCAAGAGCGTATACAATTCTTCATATAATATTATTTCGTCGTCACATACGGCAATCTTCATAATTTCGCCTCCCTATATTTATTGATTATAACATATTACTATTTGGATTTCAAGTAAAATCTTATAATTTATTATGTAAAAACTACCGCTTACGCCGAATTTATGACCGTATTTCAGATATCCATAGACGATTTGGAAAAATTGATCTATACTACTCCCGAGATGAAAAACAAGGAGGGATATAAAATGTGGAGATACATCTGGCAGATCATTTTTAAGAAATAGGACGGGATAGGTATGGAAATAATTGAAAAGCAATATTTATCCGTAGAATCCCTGCTGTCGTATAAGACAAGGTCAACATACGGTAAACTCGGGAAGCTTATCGAACACATATCAGAAAGTCTGAAATTCCTCGAAATGGAACAGACGGGAAGTATTATTTTTTCTCTGAAAGAAAATACCTACGGAACAGACGAAACGATACTTGATCTGGAATTTTTTGTTCCCGTCGGCAAGGAGTTTAAAAGCAACGAGTTTTATGTTTACAAGCCTCAGTTCAGACTGTGCAACGCAGTCAGGGCGAGACATTCCGGTACTTATGACACATTAGTAAATTCCCGAAAGAGAATACAAGATTACTTATCCCAAAACAGCTATCAGCCGATAACTGATTATTATTACTATGTTAGCAGGAATAATTTGGTGGATATTTATGTAGGAATAAACGGTAATATTGTTTGACAATAGGCGGACAGATTTTTGTCCGCTTTTTCCTTTTTAAGGCGTTTTACAATATAATTTATAATTTAATCGCTTACGCCGAATTTATGACCGTATTTCAGATAAGATAAATAACGTTGTTTATCTTATCTTTTAACGGAGTTCAATCAACAAAATTCATACAAAAATACTCAAGAATTTAAGGAGAAACTTATAGGCAGATTTTTTCATCAGTACACATAAAGAACAGTATCAGCAAGGAGCAATTTTTTTATTAAAAGTATGACCTTGTAACGTGTTCTGAGAACGCGGCAAGCTTTATCATTTAAATACTCCATTTACAATAAACGCCCCAAAATCACGCAAATACGCGATTTCAGGGCGCTTTCGCTGGAGCTGCTAACCGGATTTGAACCGGTGACCTCATCCTTACCAAGGATGTGCTCTACCTGCTGAGCCATAGCAGCACTCAACAGTAATATATTATACACTATCGAGCTTGTTTTGTCAAGACTTTTTTGAAATTTTCTCACAATCTTTTGTGTTCAGTAGTAAATTTCATACTCGCCGCCCGTTTCGTCCAGAGTGCCTGCGGTACCGTTAAGACGGTAATTGTCCAAGAAACTGTACTTCTTCCCTTGGGAACTGTAAGATACGATAGTGCGGAGATTTACATTATAAACGCTCTTGAATATGTTGTTTTCTATATTTTCATTGGTGTTTCTGAAACGGTTCATAAGCGACTTGACCTCGGACTTTTGACGGAACATTTCCAATACCCGAGTATCGTCCTCAAGGGGAGTACCCTCGTAAATGCTTTCTGTAAGGCTGAGAGAATTGTATCTCTGAAAATCGCTGATGTATTCGTCCTTTACCATATACATCGGTCTGATGATTTCAACCTCGGGACAGCTTTCTGCAACGACTTTTGGCAGCATACTTTCCACTTTGCCTGCGTAAACCATATTTGTGAAAATATATTCTATCGCGTCGTCGAAATTATTTCCCAGCGCGAGTTTATTGCACCCTAAAGACCGTGCTTTTTTCAGCAGTTCTTCCGTTACTGCGGCGGCGTAGCTTTCGCAAACATTTTCGGAGCTTTTACATTTGCCGAAAATATCGCAGTCCGCTTTGAATATCTCGGAATTGAGGTTCAGCGTTTCAAGATCATTTGCGAGCTTACTGAGCTTATCCTCGGAAAAGCCCGGATCCAGAGTGATATATACAGTCTCAAATTTCACGTCGGAATATTTCCGCAAATGTTGTATGCACTTCGCCATTACCGCAGAGGACTGTCCTCCAGAAACAGCGACTGCCAGCCTGTCGCCTTGACAAATGAGACCGTAGTCCTTAATGCCCATAACAAACTTGTTCCATAGATTACTGCGGTATTTTTTTATAATGCTCCGCTCTATGATCTGTGCGGAAGTGAGAGTTCTTGCCATATATCTCGGTCCTTTCGGTTGCTGTCGTTAACATTGTAAATTATACACTACCTTTTAAAGTAAGTCAAGACCCCAAGTGTGTGTTGGAATTTGGAATAAATGTTATTTTCGTCCCCCCCCCTTGACATTTGCCGATATGTCGGATAAACTATAATCGGAGGCTAAAATCTGATACGGAATTTCTAACCTCTTACATCTAACTTCTGAAAGGGTCGTAATCAATGGAAAATTATCTCACCAGACTTGAAATGCTTTACGGTAAGGAAAAGGTCGATATCCTCAGAAAATCAAAAATTGCAGTTTTCGGCGTTGGCGGAGTAGGCGGTTATGCCGTCGAGGCTCTTGCCCGCAGCGGAGTGGGACAGCTCGATCTGTTCGACAACGATACCGTAGCGCCCTCAAACCTGAACCGCCAGATAATCGCAACTGCGGAAAATATCGGTGTGCTGAAAGTCGAGGCGGCAAGGGAAAGAATTTCAGTGATAAATCCGCAGTGCAGAGTAAATGCGAACGCAGTATTCTATGCTCCCGACAATGCGGCGGAATTTGATTTAGCGCAGTATGATTACGTTGTGGACGCAATTGACTTTGTCCCCGGAAAAATCAGTCTTGCCGTAGAATGCCAAAAGGCGGGAACTCCGCTGATATCGGCTATGGGAGCGGGAAATAAGCTTCACCCCGAAATGCTGGAGATATCCGATATTTATAACACCTCGGTCTGTCCGCTGGCAAGAGTTATGCGCCGCGAACTTAAAAAACGCGGGATTAAAAAGCTTACAGTCGTATATTCCAAGGAGGAGGTTAAGAAACCTCAAATTCCCGAGGGCGAAAAGCTGTGTCCCGGCAGCAACGCTTTCGTGCCCTCCTGTGCGGGACTTATCATTGCAGGCAGAATTGTGAACGAGCTTACGGGTTCTCTGTGAATTTTAGGAAAAATAATCCAACTGAGGAAAAATGAATATCTCTTGAAATCCGAGTGATAATAAAGGTGTCAGCAATACCGAAAAAGGTATGTATTTGGCTACATTTATTACGAAAGGATTTTAGTTATGAAAAAGTTATTTGCAATGGCGCTTTGCGTGATTTGCTGCGCTTCGGTTATGACCGCTTGCTCCTCAAGAGACGACAATGCGGCTTCGTCGGGTGCGAATTCGTCTAACGTAACAACTACGTCTTCAAGAGCGGAAGAAAGCAGAAATACTTCCAGAGCCGATGAAAGCAGAAATACTTCGAGAGCGGACGAAAGCGGAGAAGGTCTGATGAGCCGTATTGACGACGGTATCGACGATGCGATCAGCGGCGGCGGAGAAATTATCGACGACACCCTCAGCACAGGCGAAAGAGTTATCGACGATATCCTTCGCTAAGTAAGATAGTTTGATTTATCATAACTGCGCTGTGATATTGCGCCGTACGACTGCTTAGGGCGTTGTGCGGCGCATTTGATTTTTGAGAAAAATCAATCTTTGATTATATTCAAAATGTTTATTTGTTCCTAATTTTAACTAAAATAGGAAAATATTATTAGTGAAAAATGAATAAAGTGTAAAAACTATGTTGAAAATTGGCTCGACCTCTTTAAAAATTCAGAGGGAAGTGGTATAATAAAACCGTTGAGTTGATTGACCTGAGAAGAAAGCGGGAGGATTTGCGTGACTAATAACGAAACATCTGCTCTGCGTCCTCTGCTTAATAAAATATATCCTGCGGGCGGCGTTTTGACTGCGGTTTGCTGGCTGTTTACCCTGATATGGGGATTTGAGCTTAAAACTCTGCTGGGCTTTCTTGTCGGCTACGGATATATGTGCCTTTGCTATGAGTACCTTGCAAGGGTGTGCGAACGGGCGGTCAGGCTCGACAAAAAGCGCGGCGGCAGGGCTGTGACAGCTTGCTATATGATACGTTTTGCGGGACTGTTTGCGCTGTGTGCTGCGGGAATGCTTACGGGATATCTGAATTTTGCAGGTATACTTCTGCCTCAGTTTTTCCCGAAGATCATATTGACGGTAATGCAGTTTACTAAGGGTCGCACTAAATAAAGCGTACCCGTTAAGAAAGGATAAATCCAGATGACTGATATAGGAAACGGACCTAAAATTGTGTTTGAACTCCTTGACGGTAAAATTCAGGTCACTGAGACGGTAGTTATGGGCTGGCTTATTATAGTCGTTGTAACTCTGCTGTGTATGTGGCTGACTAAGGGACTGAAAAAGGTTCCCGAAAAGAAACGTCAGGTTGTGGCGGAAATGTTTGTTAATTTTGTCAATAATATGGTTAGAGGCAATATGGGCGAAAAGCTTATGTATTATTCGCCGTATATCGGAGCGCTGCTTATCTCGGCTGTGCTGGGCGCGCTTATCAGTATGGTAGGTCTGCGTTCTATGACTGCGGACATTAACGTTACCGCAACATGGGCGATAATGACGTTTATACTTATTACCTACCATAAAATCAAGGCTAACGGGCTGGGCGGATATTTCAAGAGTTTTGCAAAGCCTGTTGCGTTCATTCTCCCGCTGAATATTATCAGCGAGGTCGCAACTCCTGCGTCTATGGCGTTCCGTCTTTTCGGAAACGTTGCGGGCGGTATGGTCATCACGGGACTGCTTTACGGAGCGCTGGGGGCGCTTTCAAGCGCTCTGCATCTGCATTTTGAAATGGGTTCGTGGGCGTTCAGCGTGTTTCAGGTAGGTATACCTGCTGTGCTGTCGGTATACTTCGACTTGTTCTCAGGGTGCATACAGGCGTACATTTTCTCAATGCTCACAATGGTAAACGTGGGCGCGGCTGCCGAGGAGGCATAAATCGATCAAAAGACACCTTTTGGTGTGGATATAAATATTGAAAATTTACTGGAGGCTATTATTATGACAGAAAAGGCTTTTGTATTAGGATGTTCGGCTATCGGCGCAGGACTTGCAATGATCGCAGGTATCGGACCGGGTATCGGTGAAGGCTATGCGGTAGGCAAGACTATCGAATCTATCGCAAGACAGCCTGAGGCTCAGGGCGACTGCACAAGAACGATGTTCATCGGCGTTGCTATGGCGGAGTCCACAGGTATCTATGCGTTCGTAGTTGCGCTTATTCTTCTGTTTGCTAATCCGTTCCTCGGCAAGCTCTGATAAACGTGATACAGTTAACGCGAAATCGGAGACGGGAGGTTTTATAAATGGTTTTAGCCGCAGGAGACGTGACAGATTTTCTGTCAATTAATCTTACCACAATTATTGCAACGTGGCTCAACCTGCTGATACTTACTCTTGTGCTCAAGCATTTCCTTTTTGATAAGGTAAATAAGGTTATGGACGACCGTAAAAACGAGGTCGCACAGACCTATAAGGACGCTGATGAGGCTAAGGAAAACGCCAAAAAGCTCGAGGCTGAATACGCGGAAAGAATAAGCGGAGCGAAAGAGGAGTCCGCACAGATAATTCAGGCAGCAACGAAAAAAGCTCAGCTTCATTCCGACGAGATAATCAGCGACGCAAAGCGTGAGGCTAAGGGAATTACCGAGCAGGCAAGAGCGGAGATCGAAAGAGAAAAGAAAATCGCCGTTAATCAGATCAAGGACGATATTACGGATATTGCTTTTTCCGCTGCGCAGGCAGTCATTGAAAAGGACTTGGATACGAAGGATAATGAACGCCTTATCGAGCAGTTCATCGACAGTGTGGGTGAAGTGTAATGGCGGACAGTATTCAGAACGTATACAGTACGGCGCTTTTTGAGCTGTGTAACGAGCAGGACTGTCTGGGTCCGGTTTTTGACGAGCTGGGCGAGATCGAAAAGCTGGTATTTTCCGATGAAAATAAGGAATATGCTCAGTTTTTGAGCTCTCCGCTTATTTCTGCGGAGGATAAGACGAGATCGCTGGACGCTGTGTTCGGCGGTAAGATATCTCCTTTGACGCTGGACTTTATGTGTCTTATTGCGGAAAAGGGAAGATTTTCCTACCTGCCGCTGGTGTATGAGGATTTCAGGGCTAAGTATAACGAGCAGATGAATATTCTCGAGGTTACGGCGGTCACTGCGCAGCCTATGTCCGCGGGACTGAGCGCAAAGCTGAAAGCCAAGCTGGAAAAGGTTTCGGGAAAGACGGTGGTGCTTACCGAAAAAACGGATAAGTCAATTCTCGGCGGTATAGTGCTGAAATACGGCAATACCGAGATAAATTCCAGCGTGAAGTCTAAGCTCGATAAGTTGAGAGCGCAGATAGATAATGTTATTGCATAACAGCTGCATTTAATTGACGGATCAAAAATTGATAACTCAATCAATGAAATATATTTGAAAGGTACGGAGTTTTATTATGAATTTACGTCCTGATGAAATTACAGGTTTAATAAAACAGCAGATCAAGGACTACCGTTCAAAGCTTACTCTTGACGACGTTGGTACGGTCGTTACGGTGGGCGACGGAATTTCAAGAGTTCACGGTCTGGATAAGTGTATGTCGGGCGAGCTTCTTGAATTTGCCAACGGCACATTCGGTATGGCGATGAACCTCGAGCAGGATTTTGTCGGCTGTGTGCTGCTGGGTTCTGAAGACGGAATTAAGGAGGGCTCGGAGGTCAAGAGAACGGGAAAGATCGTTTCCGTTCCCGTAGGCGACGCTTTGCTCGGCAGAGTAGTCAACGCTCTCGGCGCGCCTATTGACGGAAAGGGAAGTATCCTTACCGACGAATACCGCCCTGTGGAAAGTCCCGCGTACGGTATTATTACAAGAAAGTCTGTAAGCAGACCGCTCCAAACAGGTATCAAGGCTATCGACTCGATGATACCCGTGGGAAGAGGTCAACGTGAGCTTATTATCGGCGACAGACAGACGGGTAAGACTACCATTGCCCTCGATACCATTATAAATCAGAAGGGCAAGGACGTTATCTGCATTTACGTTGCAATAGGTCAGAAGATATCTACCGTTGCAAATATAGTTGATACATTGACAAAAAACGGAGCTATGGAGTATTCCATAGTGGTTTCGGCTACGGCGTCGGAAATGGCTCCTTTGCAGTATATTGCGCCTTATGCGGGCGTTGCTATGGCGGAGTATTTTATGCTTCAGGGCAAGGACGTTCTGTGCGTTTACGACGATCTGTCAAAGCACGCTGTTGCTTACAGAACTATGTCGCTGCTGCTTAAAAGACCTACGGGACGCGAGGCGTATCCCGGCGATGTATTCTATCTGCATTCAAGACTGCTTGAACGTGCCTGCTGCCTTAATGAGGAAAACGGCGGAGGTTCTATCACCGCTCTGCCTATTATCGAAACTCAGGCGGGAGACGTTTCGGCTTACATTCCTACAAACGTTATTTCAATTACGGACGGTCAGATATTCCTTGAGACAGAGCTGTTCTTCTCGGGCGTAAGACCTGCGGTAAACCCCGGTATCTCGGTATCGAGAGTAGGCGGCGCGGCGCAGATAAAGGCTATGAAGAAGGTCTCGGGTCCTTTGAAGCTGCTGTATTCGCAGTACAGAGAATTGCAGTCCTTCTCGCAGTTCGGCTCCGACCTCGATCAGGATACTAAGGACAGACTTGCGCAGGGCGAAAGAATTGTGGAAGTCCTCAAGCAGGGCAAGAATGCCCCTGTTGACGTTGAAAAGCAGGTTGTCATTATCTATGCCGTTGTAAATAATTACCTAAAAAAGATACCTGTCAATATGATAGGAGAGTATGAAAAGGATCTGTTTAACTACCTTGACGAGGCGCACCCCGATATTCTTTCGTCCATAAGAGAGACGCAGGTTTTGTCGGACGAGACCGAAAATGCGCTTAAAGAGGTTCTTAACTCCTTTGCAGACAAGTTTTTGCAGGGTAAGTAAGGAGCGGTAATTTATGGCAGCTTCCAATATGAAAGACGTAAAACGCCGTATCAAAAGCGTTGAAAGCACAATGCAGATAACCAAAGCAATGCAGCTTGTGGCGTCCTCGAAAATGAGAAGAGCAAAGGAGCGCGCGGAGGCGGTACACCCGTTTTTTGAAAGCGTTTTTCAGGTTATGTGCGATATTTCAGGAGATCACGATTTTACGTCTGTTTTCACTAAAAAGAAATTTAAAAATTCCACTCTGATGATCGTCATTGCAGGCGACAGGGGACTTGCGGGAGGATACAACTCCAACGTCCTTAAAATGGCGGCGGCAAAGGCTGAGGAAATAAAGTCCTCGGGCGGAGAAGTCGAGATAATGGCGATAGGCAAAAAGTCTGTGGAATATTTTGAAAAAAGGGATTATAAACTCGGCGGCAGATATCCTCAGATTGCGGAGGGTATAGAGCTTACAGATGTTATGGAGATCGCTGAGGATATAATAAAAAGATTTAAGCTGGGGGATTTTGACGCTGTAGAGCTGGTTTACACGACTTTTGTTTCCGCTATGACGCAGGAACCTGAGCGGATAAGAATTCTGCCTGTGGAAAATCTTAAATATATCGGAGAAAAGCACCCGTCAACCATTTACGATCCCTCTCCCGAGGAGGTCTTTGACGGAATGATACCCCAGTATATCTGCGGTATGCTTTATTCCGCAATAATAGATTCCTATGCGTCGGAGCAGGCGGCAAGACGTACCGCTATGGAGTCCGCAAGCGATAATGCGGGAGAAATGATAGATAAGCTGTCCTTGCTGTATAACAGAGCAAGACAGGCTCAGATCACACAGGAAATCACTGAAATCAGTTCAGCTTCCATAAATAATTAGTGAAAGGCGGTAAATTAATGGAAGGCAAGAATATAGGAAAGGTCGTACAGATAGTCGGCGCGGTAGTGGACGTACGCTTTGAAAAGGACAGTCTGCCCGATCTTCTCAATGCCGTTGAAATTGACAATAACGGCTCAAAGCTTGTTGTTGAGGTCGCACAGCATATCGGCGACGATGTTGTCAGATGTATCGCTATGTCCTCCACAGACGGTCTTGTAAGGGGCGTGCCTGCTGTGGATACGGGTAAGGCTATTTCAGTCCCCGTCGGCAGAGAGACCCTTTCAAGAATGTTCAATCTTTTGGGAGACCCCGTTGACAATCTTCCTGCGCCAGAAACGGCGGAAAGATGGGAAATTCACCGTCAGCCTCCTACCTATGAGGAGCAGACTGCGGCTAACGAGATACTTGAGACCGGTATCAAGGTCATAGACCTTATCGCGCCTTACCTGAAGGGCGGTAAGATAGGACTTTTCGGCGGCGCAGGCGTAGGCAAGACGGTTCTTATTCAGGAGCTTATAAATAACGTTGCAAACCAGCACGGCGGTATCTCCGTATTTACGGGAGTTGGAGAGAGAACCCGTGAGGGTAACGACCTTTACTTTGAAATGAAGGAGTCGGGGGTTATCGACAAGACCGTTCTGGTGTACGGTCAGATGAACGAGCCTCCTGGGGCGAGAATGAGAGTTGCGCTTTCGGGACTTACTATGGCGGAGTATTTCAGAGACGTTGAGGGACAGGACGTTCTTCTGTTTATCGATAATATTTTCAGATTTACTCAGGCAGGCTCCGAGGTTTCGGCTCTGCTGGGACGTATGCCGTCGGCGGTAGGTTATCAGCCTACTCTTGCTACGGAAATGGGCGCGTTACAGGAGAGAATTACATCGACCAATAAGGGTTCTATCACTTCCGTTCAGGCGGTTTATGTGCCTGCGGACGACTTGACCGACCCTGCTCCTGCTACGACCTTTGCTCACCTTGACGCAACTACGGTTCTTTCGAGAAACATTGCTTCGCTGGGTATTTTCCCTGCGGTTGACCCGCTGGAGTCCACATCGAGAATTCTTGCTCCCGAGATTGTGGGCAACGAGCATTATCAAGTCGCAAGACAGGTACAGTCGATTCTTCAAAGATATCTGGAATTGCAGGATATTATTGCCATTATGGGTATGGACGAGCTTTCCGACGAGGATAAGCTTACCGTTTCAAGAGCAAGAAAAATACAGAGATTTTTGTCTCAGCCGTTCTCGGTAGCCGAGCAGTTTACGGGCTATAAGGGCAAGTATGTGCCTCTCAAGGAAACTATCAGAGGTTTTAAGGAGATCATCGAGGGCAAGCACGACGACCTGCCGGAATCTGCGTTCCTGTTTGTGGGCACTATCGACGAGGCTGTGGAAAAAGCCAAGAATAATGCAGACGCTAATAATTAGTATCTGAACAACGAATTATCGGAGAGATTATTTATGACGCCTTACAATATCAGAATTCTGACGCCTGAAAAGATTTTTTACGACGGGCGTACCGAACAGATCGTAGCTAAGACTTCTGCGGGAAACGTAGGTATCCTTGCGGGACATTCGCCGTATGTGGCAAATCTAGTTGCGTCGCCTTTGAAAATCAAGATCGACGGGGAATACAGAGTGGCTGCGATCTCCGACGGAATTATAAAGGTTTCACAGGACGGTACGGTAACGGTTTTATCATCGGCTGTCGAGTGGGCGGACGAAATCGACGTTGAGAGAGCAAAAAGGGCTAAGGAATACGCTGAGAAAAAGATCAAGGAAAATGCAAGTCAGCGCGAATTTGATTTAGCGGAGCAAAAGCTTAAACGTGCTCTAAACCGTTTGGTAGTGGCAGAAAAAAGTTAAATAACAGAGTCAAAGTCACACAAGTTTTTTGTGAGGGCTTTGACTTTGTTTTATTTAATAAAAAATTACATAAATGTAAATTGAAGATCAAAACATATTAAATAAGGAAAAGGAATGAAGTTAATTTGAGTATCTTTAATATAATCGGAATGGCGGGAGGTCTGGGTCTTTTTCTTTACGGAATGACTATCCTCAGCAACGGTCTGGAGAAAGCCTCGGGCGGTCTTATGGAAAAGGTTCTTGCCAAAATGTCGAGCAATGTTTTTTCGGGAATTTTATTCGGCGCATTGGTTACAGCCGCCGTACAGTCCTCCTCGGCTACGACGGTTATTGTTGTGGGTCTGGTAAATGCCGGACTGCTTAAGCTTAAAGGCGCGGTAGGCATTATAATGGGCGCAAATATAGGTACGACAATGACCACGCAGATATTACGTTTGACGAATCTTGAGGGAGAGACGGGCGGTCCGTTTCTTTTACAGCTCTGCAAGCCGTCAAATTTTTCGGCTATGCTGATCGTTATTGGTCTTATAATCATAATGCTAAGCAAAAAGAATAAGAATAAAAATGTGGGCGAAATTATGATGGGCGTAGGTATCCTCTTTACGGGTATGATACTTATGCAGGAAAAAATTGCGCCGCTTGCCGAGCTTCCGCAGTTTGAGGAAATTTTTGCTACTCTGAGCAATCCTATACTGGGCGTGCTTGTGGGAACGGTGTTTACGGCGATTATCCAGTCCTCCGCCGCTTCTATCGGTATTTTGCAGGCATTGTCCACCTCGGGAGCAATTACCTTTGCTTCGGCTTTCCCCATAGTAATGGGCACTAATATCGGTACCTGCGCTACGCCGCTTATTTCCTCTGTCGGAGCGTCAAAGAACGCTAAAAGAGCAGCTATGATACATTTCTATTTTAACCTTATCGGTACGATAGTGTTCCTTATCGGCGTGTACGCTATTCAGTATACTATCGGACTGCCGTTCTGGAACAGTAATTTTGATACGGGAAGTATCGCGAATTTCCATACGATTTTCAACGTTACGGTAACTATTCTGTTCCTGCCGGTGTATACAGTCCTTGAAAAGCTTGCAGTATGGACTGTAAGAGAAAAAAAGAGTGCCGAGGACGACGAAACCTTTACAAAAGAGGATCTGCTGGACGACAGATTTCTTGTTACTCCGAATGTTGCGATAGCACAGGCAAGCGAGGCTGTGGTACAGATGGGTCATCTGGCACATAAGAATTTTGTTTCCGTCACTACGCTGTTCGATAAGTACGATTTAAAGGTGATCGATAAAATAAAGGAACGTGAAGAGCTGATCGATCGACTTGAGGATCGTGTGGGTCAATATCTCATAAAGCTCAATAACTGCGGGTTGAACGAGGACGAGTCGCGAATGGTGACAACGCTTTTCCACCTTATTTCGGAATATGAGCGTATCGGAGATTACACCGTCAACATTTATGAAACTGCGGAAATACTTTACGAAAAGGAAATGAGCTTCTCGGAGCAGGCGAGCCGCGAGCTTAAAATTACCTGCGATGCTATCACCGAGATAATAAGTCTTGCCATTGCGGCTACGCAGAGCAACAGTATGGAAATCCTTCTGGAAATCGAACCTCTGGAAGAGGTCGTGGACAGAATAGTTGAGGAGCTTAAATCCGTACATATCGACAGAGCTAAAAACGGTTTGTGCAATATCGAGGTAGGCATTAATTTCCTTGATATTCTCACGAATGTTGAGAGAATATCAGATCACTGCTCCAATATTGCCATTTATCTTATTGCAAATCAGAAAAGATTTACAGGTCTGAAAAAGCACGAATATCTGGACGAACTGCATAAAAACGGACCTAAGTCATACGAGGCGAAAATTGCGGAATATGCAGAGAAATATTCGCTTAAAAGAGCGGAAGAATGTTAGGTGTGAAATTTATGGATAAGCTGAACTACACAATGCTGTGCGACTTTTACGAGCTGACTATGGGCAACGGATATTTTATCAGCGGTCTGAAAGACAGGATATCTTATTTTGACTTGTTTTTCAGACGGGTGCCCGACAACGGAGGCTTTGCTATTGCCTGCGGTCTGGAACAGATAATAGGCTATATCAAGCAGCTGCATTTTGATAAAGAGGATATCGAATTTCTGCGCTCAAAGGGCATTTTCAGCGAGGAATTTCTTGATTTCTTAAAGGACTTCAGATTTACGGGGGATATATGGGCTGTTCCCGAGGGTACGGTTATCTTCCCTAACGAACCGATCATCACCGTCCGAGGACGTGCGATAGAGGCTCAGCTTATCGAGACTTACCTGCTGTTGTGCATCAATCATCAGACCTTGATAGCCACCAAGGCAAACAGAATTGTAAGAGCGGCACAGGGCAGAGCGGTATCCGAGTTCGGTTCAAGACGCGCCCACGGCGGTGACGCCGCAATTTACGGAGCAAGAGCCGCAGGTATCGGAGGCTGTACGGGTACGGCGTGTACCGTTACCGAGCAGAAGTTTGGATTTACCGCCACAGGCACTATGGCTCATTCGTGGGTGCAGATGTTTGACAGCGAGTACGACGCATTCAAGACCTACTGCGAATGCTATCCCGACAGCACGGTACTTCTGGTGGACACCTATAATGTGCTGAAAAGCGGTATCCCCAACGCAATAAAGGTTTTTGACGAGGTACTTAAACCCAAGGGCTGCCGTCCGCTGGGAGTAAGACTTGACTCGGGAGACATTACCTATCTTTCAAAAAAAGCAAGAAAAATGCTCGACGAGGCGGGCTATGAGGACTGCAAAATTATCGCCTCCAACTCTCTCGACGAGTACATTATCAGGGATATGATATTTCAGGGGGCAAAGGTTGACAGCTTCGGCGTGGGAGAAAGACTTATTACCGCAAGGAGCGAGCCTGTTTTCGGCGGAGTTTATAAGCTTGTGGCAGTCGAGGACGACAACGGCGAGATAAAGCCCAGAATTAAGATATCCGAGAATGTGGTGAAGATAACCAATCCTCATTATAAAAAAGTGTACAGAATTTACGACAGGGAAATGGGCAAGGCGGTCGCAGACCTGCTTACGCTCCACGACGAGACTATTGACGAGAGCAAGGAACTTACGCTTTTTGACCCTCAGTATACTTGGAAGAAAAAGACGATCACGAACTTCAAGGTAAGGGAGCTGTTGGTTCCTATATTCAAAAACGGCGAGTGCGTGTATGAAACTCCGAAATTTGAGGACATTGTAAGCTATTGTAAGCAGGAAGTCGAAACGCTGTGGGACGAGATCACACGATTTGAAAATCCCCATACCTATTATGTGGATCTCTCCGAAAAGCTGTGGAAGGTCAAAAACGAATTGCTTTCGAAGAACGGACAATAAAGACCCGCACAAAAAGGCGCGGGTCAAGCGGCGCGACGCTTGCGAGGGTTCAAAGGGGCGAGTAGCCCCTTGCGGGCGCAGGGCAGAGCCCGCTAAAAAAAGCAGATCGGCGTTCCTTGCATAAAAAAATTAATACCCACTTCTATCGGCGGAAATGAGCATTAATTTTTATAGAATTATGAATGGGATAGTTTGACATTTGGCAAAACCTAGAGTGCAGGCAGCTATGCGAATTGGGGGATCCGCAAGAGGGAAGGATTAACGGCTTGTACTTTAGGCTTTACCAACCGCCAAACTTTATTTGCATATATAATATCATTCCTATATGAACCGAAAATGAATTTTCGGCAGCTTTGCAGGATCAAATTTGAGAGAATTCAAGTTAATTGCAAATTCATAATTTTGCGGTAAAATATCAATGTAGTTTTATTTTAACTGTCGGGAGGTAAATTTGATGTTCCAGATTTTAGTTGTTGAGGACGACGCAAGCCTGAGAAGGCTTATGTCCGCCGCACTCAAGCAGCACGGCTACCAGCCTTTCACCGCAAACGACGGTATCGAGGCTCTGGATATGCTCGAAAAAACCAATATCGACCTGATAATTTCAGATATAATGATGCCCAATATGGACGGCTACGAGTTGACAAGACAGCTCAGAAAGGCCGATTATCAGCTCCCAATCCTTATGGTCACAGCAAAGGAGACCTTTGAGGATAAGCAGGAGGGCTTTATTGCAGGTACGGACGATTATATGGTCAAGCCCATTGACATAAACGAAATGATATTGCGCGTGGGCGCATTGCTGAGACGTGCAAAAATGGCGACGGAGCATTCGCTTACTGTGGGAAACTGCGTGCTTGACTATGACGCTCAGTCGGTGTCCTTTGACGGACAGCCCGGGGAGACCATTCCGCAAATGGAGTTCAAGCTGCTGTTTAAGCTGCTGTCATATCCTAACAAAATTTTTACCCGCAGACAGCTGCTTGACGAGCTGTGGGGTATGGATAAGGACGTTGACGAACGTACCGTGGACGTCCACATTAAGAGACTCAGAGAACGTTACGGAAGCTGTAAGTCATTTTCGATCGTGACTGTAAGAGGACTTGGATATAAGGCGGTAAAGAGTGAGTAAAGCAAATAAAAAGAATTCCGTAAAGCGCAGCAGGACAAGCCTGCAATTCAAGCTTGCGCTGATGTTTTTTATGGTAATGGCGATCTCCGCGTCGATTTCCATAAGCGTCCTGCTGTTGGTTTTCAGCCCTATAATGAAGGAAAATGCGGAGCAGCAGATGCTAAGCTTTGACGCTGCCGTAAAAATGCTGGAGGAGGACGGTTACTCCTACAATGAAATAATTGCAATAACCAATACTGCCTCCTTTAATATTTCTTCGCTCGATGAAGGCAGCGCCAAGGTAGCCGATCATCAGAAACAGCTTGAAGAAAAGGGCTGCTACATAAATTCGGACGGGATTATCCCGCAGGCGACAATGATAACCAGCATTGACGGAACTTATGTGGAGATAAACAGCTTTACCAGTGAAAATCTCTACTGGGTGGTAAATTTCGTTATTATAGTGGCGTTTATAGTTTGTATTATTATCGGTACGATAATAACAGGCTTTGTGGGGCGGACAATTCTTCAGCCTATCCACGATCTCAGCAAGGCGACCTCCGAGGTCGCAAGAGGAAACTTCTCGGTGCGTGTAAAGGAGCCGTCCGATAACGAATACGGAACGCTTGCCAGAAACTTCAATAAAATGGCGCAGGAGCTTTCGGGTATAGAGACCTTAAGAGGGGACTTTATTTCAAACGTGTCCCACGAATTCAAAACTCCGCTCGCCTCCATTCAGGGCTTTGCAAAGCTTTTGCAGGACGAAAGTCTCAGTTCCGAGGACAGACGGGAGTACACTCAGATCATAATTGACGAGACCTCCAGACTTACAAAGCTTTCTTCCAATATACTCAGACTTACAAAGCTGGAAAATCAAACTACTATCGGAAAGAAAAATAGATTTTCTATCGACGAGCAGATACGCAAGATAATTCTTATGCTTGAGCCTGAGTGGTCGAAAAAGGAGATAAATCTGGATATCGATCTGGAGGACGTTTTTTATGTGGGCAATGAGGAGCTTATGGGACAGGTGTGGCAGAATGTCATAAATAACGCTATTAAATTCACTCCCGTGGGCGGAAATATCAGGATACGGCTATTCAGGAGCGATAACGGTATCGTTGTGAAGATATCCGATAACGGACCGTGTATTCCCGCAGATAAAATCGAGAAGATTTTTGAGAAATTCTATCAGGCGGACCATTCCAGAGCTACCGAGGGAAACGGTCTCGGACTTGCTCTTGTCAAGCGAATTATCGATCTGAGCGGAGGCAAGGTCTCTGTGGAAAATCTTTTCGAGGGCGGCGTGTGCTTCAATATTGAGCTACCTTATCAGGTAGAGGATATGAGGTAATTATTTTCTGTATATAAAAAACGTATATCAAACCCCGCTCGGTTAGCGTTAGTCCGAGCGGGGGCGTTTATTTAGTGAAGATCATCGGTTTAAAGTTCCTTTTCAGTTCTTTTGCAATGCTGTTAAGACTTCTTCCCGAGGCTTTTATATCGTTGTTATCGTGCGCGCCGATAGTCAAAGCAGACGAGATACCGTATTCGTCCATAAGATACTGTATCATATTATGCTTGTTGGCGTTTTTATTATATATCTTGATATAGCTGTAGCCTTTAAAATCGTCTGAGGGATAGGTGAGAATTTTTATATGCGAGCCGACCTCGCTTTCGGAAACGGATTTATATAATTTTGCTATTTTTTCCGCTTTATCTATTATCATAAGGTAAATTACCCTATCCTCGGACGACGGCGCGCGTTTTATATAATTGCGGTACGGAGATTTTTTCAGCTGTGAAAAAATTGTACGCTCCGCCTGATTTTCAAGTCTGTCATAGTATATCATCAGATTGTCGTCGGAAAGAGCGTTGATAAAACAGTTCATATCCGCTTTGTCTATTATCTCTTTGATTTTCAGGCAGGTGGAGTTTGAAATTATATATGCCTTGACATAGGTGTTTTCCTTTATGTCGTACAGCGCCGCGCCGTTCATAACTACGACGGGCATATTAAGATGAATGTCCGCAAGAGGTTTCATAAGAGACGCAGGAGTACGCATGGTCGATATCGTAAGCTTTAATCCGTCGGACAGCATTCGGTTTATCTCCACTTTGGAATAAGGCTGTAATTCGTCCTTTACAGGAGACAGCATATCGTCAAGCTCGGCAACAAAAAGCTTGTCCTTTACTTTCTTTCGGGGCATTCGGGCTGAATTCACCACAACTCCGATTATTATTCCTATGAACGTGTCCAGAGTTCTGTTAAACACAAACAGAAAAGGATTTTCGTCTGTAAGATGCGATACTGTAATGGAAAGAAATACGACGCAGGAAAAATACGATGCGTTTTTCTTGTTTATAACCACTGTCGTATAAATTACGGGGATTATCATTGCGGATATGACAGCGAAGCCCGCAAGCGTATCGTATATGGGAATTATGTAAATTTCAAGCAGTATGGTTATAAGTCCGAAAAATGCGCCTATCAGCGTGCCGACAGTACGCTGATAAGCCATAGTCATAGTTTTATCGGTGTACGGCTGGACGCACCATAAAACGGCGAGCATAGTATAAAGCGGGATACCGTTTCTGTTCCTTAAAAGGTATACTATAAAGCAAAGAAATACTCCTGCCGCCGATTTTAATATACGGTGTCCGATGTGCGGAAAATTAAGCTTGGAAAGCATATTGTCACAGTCCTTTCGGAAAAGCGGATAAATTTACAATATATATTATATGCTTTTGCAGGCGTTTAGTCAAGAGAAAATAAATCGTAATTTCACAAAAAGGGACAAAAACCTCTGTCCGAAAAATTCAGACAGAGGTTTGTAAAAAACGGAATATCACATAGCGATCTCAGGCTTGTATTCGTTCAGCCAGTCGCTGAACTGAATAATATACGCCGTAAGCTGGACGGCAGTCATAAGCTGTCCGAACCAAGGCTTTCCGTATTCGTTGGGAGCCTCGAGAAAGCGCAAAACTTTTTCCTTGTCTATAAACTCGTTTACAGGCAGACTTCTGTCTGCGATTATGGCTTTTAACCTGTCCGAAAGTATTTTTTCGTAAGCGGGATCATACGTCTTGGGATACGGACTTTTTTTACGGTGCAGCAGCTCGTCGGGAATAACTCCCTTGAATGCGTCTCGGAGAAGTGATTTTTCTACGCCGTTTTTACGTTTCATTTCCCACGGAACATTGAATACGTATTCCATTATCCTATGGTCTGCAAAGGGTACTCTTGCCTCAAGACCTGAGTACATACTGGTTCTGTCCATTCTGTCAAGGAGCGTCTGCATAAACCATTTTATGTTAAGATAGGTTATCTCTCTGCGTTTTGCCTCCTCGGGAGTTTCCCCGTCAAGCCTTGGAACAGCCTTTACCGCTTGCCTGTAACGCTCGTTAACATAGTCCGCAAGACCAAGACGTTCTGTAAAACCGTCTTTCAGCAGACATTGACGCACCGATATATTTCTTGACCAGGGGAAACCGTCGCCGCTGAGCAGATCCTCACGGTAAAACCAAGGATAGCCGCCGAATATCTCATCGGCGCATTCTCCCGTAAGGGCGACCTTGTTTTTCTCCTTTACCAGACGGCAGAAATACAGCAGAGAAGCGTCAACGTCCGCCATACCGGGCAGGTCCTTGGCTCTCATTGCCTCGCCGAGCAGCTCTGCGAGATGTTTTTCATCGCATTCCAGATAAGTATGATTTGTATCGATATGCGAAAGCATTATATCCACATAGGGTCTGTCGCGCTCGGGCTGAAAGCTGTTGGACGTAAAATATTTGTCATTACCCGAAAAATCGAATGAGAATGTATTCAGCTTTCCACCCGCATTTTTAATGTACTCGGCAGATATTGCAGTCACTATGGTGGAGTCTATTCCTCCCGATAAAAAACTGCAAACGGGAACGTCCGATATCATTTGCCTTGTTACGGCGTCCCGAACCAGATAGGATACCTTATCGACAGTCTCCTCATAGCTGTCCGTATGCTCGCGGCTCTGCAGGTCCCAGTATTGATGAAATTCCATTCCCTTTTCTCCGAAAACAGCGAAATATCCGGGTATCATTTCGGATATGCCGTCGAATACTCCGCAGCCGTGCGTTCGTGCAGGACCTATGCCGAAGAACTCCCTGAAACCGTCGGCTGTAATTCTCGGCTTGACGTCGGGGTGAGCGAAAAGAGCCTTTATTTCGGAGCCGAAAATCAATTCTCCGTTTTGAAGGGTATAAAACAGCGGCTTTACTCCCGCTCTGTCTCTTGCAAGCATAAGCTTGTTTTGCGCGCCGTCCCATACGGCGAAGGCGAATATCCCGTTGAGGTAATTCACGCATTTTGTTCCGTACTGTATGTAGGCGTACAGTATAGCCTCGGTATCGCAGCTGGTTTGAAATTCGTAGCCAAAGGACTTCAGATTTCGCGTAAGCTCGTCGGTGTTGTAGATTTCTCCGTTGAATACGACAGCGTATTCTGCGCCGTTTTGTTTTCTTATCATTGGCTGAGCGCCGCCTGCAATGTCTCTTATGGATAGTCTGGTATGGCTTAGTCCCGTATTTTTTCTGAGATATTCGCCCGTCTGATCGTTTCCTCTTCGGGCGATCGCGAGCCGCATAGCTTTAAGTATACCTAACCTGCGATCCGAACTTTTTTCGGATTGTGTGTAATTTTCCCGAAAACTGCAAAACCCTGAAATACCGCACATAATATCATCTCCCGAAAGTATCAATAAACGTTGTACGTTGTATTATATGCGGAAAATTCAAATTTTTGCCTGTCCGCAAGTCATATTCGCTGATATGAGCGCCTTATTCCGGTTTGTCTGTTTTTTTGCCTGTTACGCGATTGCTTTTATCGTACTTGTCTTTAAGAATGCCGAGGGCTTTTTTTTCTATGCGGGATACATACGAACGTGAAATATCCAGCTTCTTGGCAACCTCCCGCTGAGTGAGGGGAACACCGTCGTAAAGTCCGTAACGAAGCGTAATGATAGTGCGTTCCCTTTCATCAAGGCACTCGTTTATAAACCTATAAAGCTGTTCCGAATTGATGATAAGCTCGATCTTATCCGCAACGTCCTCGCCGTCGGAAATAATGTCGATAAGACAGAGGCTGTTGCCGTCTTTGTCCGCTTCCACAGGCTCGTCAAAGTAAACGTCGGAGGCTGATTTTTTCAGGGTACGGAAGTGCATCAGTATTTCGTTTTCAACGCATCTGCTTCCATAGGTAGCAAACCTGCACCCCTTGGTATGATCGAAAGTCGAAACCGCTTTTATAAGTCCGATAGTGCCAATGGATATCAGGTCGTCCTGTTCGCTTGAGGCAGAATAGTATTTTTTGATAATATGTGCCACAAGACGTAAATTGTGCTCAATGAGCTTATCTCTTGCGGAAGTGTCGCCCTGCGCCATTCTTTCAAAACACTCCCGTTCTTCTTTTGCGGAAAGAGGCTTTGGAAAAACGCCTGTGTTATCAAAATGCAGAGCGAAAAACAGAAAATTGGAGCTGAGGAAATTCAGCAGACTTAACAGCATAGCAATACCGCCTTTCAAAGGAAATTATTTTATTTTATGATTTTTCGTGATTGTCCTATGCGGTCAATCGCTTTGACTGATAAATATCGTAATATAGTTGCAATGATATTACGGATTTATGGCAAAATTAAATGCTATACAGGAGCCTTTATTTTAAACGTATGAAATCTCCATATGGAAACCAATTTTTTTGTGAAAAATGCCATATTTGCTTTCGGCACTTGAAAAAAATGTTTAAATGTGTTATACTATTAGTAATAAAGTTTATGTAGCCAAAAATTTACATATGATTATTGGCAGGCGGCGGACAAGGCTATAAAGTAAACCCGCAGCGGATTATTAATTCTGTTAAAATAAGGATATCTAAAAAATGTGTTCTTTTGCATATTTTGGTGCCTTTTCTATTTTTTATATTTTATAAGGGGTTTTAGTTTTGAATGATAATACAAAACAGGAAGACTATATCGATATTATGCAGATGCTGAACGCATTGTGGAAAAAGCTCTGGATCATTGTGCTTTCGACTGTTGTCGGGGGGGCTGTTTTCCTTTTCTTTACGATTTTTTTCATAACTCCTCTTTATGAGTCCAGCGCTATGCTTTATGTGAATAACTCGTCTTTAGATGTGGGAAGCACAAAAATCGATTTGTCCGATCTGAACGCTTCAAAGGGATTGGTCGATACATATTCCGTTATTCTTAACTCCAGAGGTACGTTGGAGCAGGTAATAGAATTGACCGGAGTGGATTACAGCTATGAAACTCTTAAAGGTATGATCTCAACGCAAACGGTAAATGAGACGGAGGTCTTTCAGGTCACGGTAACAAGTACCGATCCGAATGAAGCGGAGCTTATTGCCAACACGATCGTTAAGGTTCTCCCTAAAAGAATTGACACTATTATGGACGGCAGCGCAGTGAAAATAGTTGATTACGCTATTGTTCCCGAGACGCGCGTTTCGCCCAGTTATCAAAGCAATGCATTGAAAGGCGCGCTCTTGGGCGCTGTTATATGCTGTGCTGTGATCGTAATAAAGGAATTGCTGGATACTACTATTCACGATGAGGATTATCTGCTTAATCATTATCCTAACGTGCCGCTTTTGATCGTTGTTCCGATTGTCAGGGAAGACGGCGAATAGACTGCAACTAATTGCATTATCTAAGATAAATATAATTTTCTTCCAAAGGAGTATTGTGAATGAACTGGGGAGTTAAAGACGCTAAAGGGAAATTTAACGACCGTAATAAAATGAACGGCAGTGCCGAAAGGCTGCCGGGACTGGACGGCGAGCTGGACTTTGCCTCAAAGGAAGCTTTCAACCGTCTTAGAACAAATCTTATGCTTTCGTTTACCGATTCTTCAAAAGCGAGAATTATCGGTGTTTCCAGTTCTGTACGAGGTGAGGGAAAGTCATTTGTTTCGTGCTGTATTGCCCACTCTTTATCCGAAACGGGTAATAAGGTTCTTTTGCTGGAAGGCGATCTGAGACTTCCTACTGTTGCCAAAAAATTAAATATCAAAAAAGCGCCCGGACTTTCCAATATTCTTACAGGCTCGATCAACGATGTTGTAGATGCGCTGCAGCAGCGCGCGTACGGAAAGCTTGACGTAATAACATCAGGCGATATTCCGCCTAATCCGTCGGAATTGCTGGGTTCGCAGAGAATGAAAAGTCTTATCGGCATACTGTCGGAAAATTATGATTATATAGTTTTTGATCTGCCGCCTGTGACCTCGGTTCCCGATCCGCTGATAGTAACTCAGCTTATTAGCGGAATTGTTTTGGTCGTGCGTCACGAATATACCGACAAAAAAGCCGTTGAGGAAACAATAAGACAGCTGAAGATCGCAAACGCTAAGGTTCTGGGCTTCGTTTACAACGGCAACGACGGCAGCGGAGGTTCATACTCAAAGAAATATTATAAGAAAAGAAAATACTCGAAGTATTATTCGGAAGATTATTCATCGGGAAACAAGAAAAAGTAGTTTGGTATGTCTTTACGCTTTTTTGAATAATTTGGTGTTACATACTGAACTGCCGGAGCATAATTTCACTTGATTTATAGAGAAGGGTCGGTATGAAGAAAAAGAAGATTTTGCTGACTGCCTCAGTAATTTTATTGGCTGCAGCCGCTGTTTTCACAGGTAAGTATCTGCTGTCGGAACGCGGTCTGACAAATGACGAACCTGCAAATCCTTCTTTATCGTCATATATTGTCACAGAGACGGACGATAAAGCTGACAAATATAAAAATCAGTCCGAAACTGAGACTTCCGACAGTTCGGAGACTGAAAGTACCGAAGAATATGTAAGTCCTATTGATTTTGACAAATTGAAAAAGGATAACGCCGACACCTGCGCGTGGCTGGAAATTCCCGAAAGCGATTTCAGCTTTCCCGTTATGCAGCATCCTACGGATAATTCTTATTATCTTACCCACGATTTTGAAAGAAACTATTCGATTTACGGAGCGGCGTACATCGAGGACTATAATAAGAATGATTTCAGTGATATGGCTGCGGTGATTTACGGTCATAATATAAATAACGGGGAATGGTTCGGACAGCTCCAGACGATTTTTACCGATCCGGAGAGGTTTGAGGAATGCAGGAACATAAAGCTCTATCTTCCAAATGAGGAGCGGACTTATAAGGTTTTTGCGGCAGTTCCGTATGACGATTCTCATATTTTGTATTATAACGATTTCTCGAACGATAAGGTTTATGACGACTTTATAGAAGAAATAGCCGATACCCGAGCGCTGAACAGCATTATAGACAAATCGGCTCTGCCGTCATCGGGGACGAGGCTGTTAATATTATCAACCTGTTTAAAAGGCGATTATTCACATCGCTTTTTGGTGCTGGCAGCTGAATGCTAGTACCGTATATAACTTTTACTTTACTGAAAGGAGTAAATTATTTATGAAAAAATTGGTATCTATGTTAGCTGCCGGATTAATGCTTGTTTCTTTGGCAATGCCTGCTTTTGCAGAAGAAGGCACAGGTTTTGTAGGAAGTATCCAGCAGAAACCCGCGCCTGAAATCAAGACCGGTACGACTGTCACTATGGACGGTAAGGAGATCCCTGTTGACGATCTCTCAGATCAAAATGTAAGACTGGTAATAACGCCTGTTTCCGAAAAGGACTCAGCTCCTAACGACGAGATTTCCCAGCACCTTCAGTCCGCTTACAACGACATTTCAAAAACAGGTACGTCGGAGATCGTATTCACCAGCGATGACGATCAGGCAAAATTCGACAAGGTAAAGAAAGACGCGGAATCAAGAGGAAAAACTATTGTTGCAAGCAATGCGGTAGACCTTTCTGTTATCGATGACAACAACAAGCTGGTGAGCGTTGACGCTATTTCAGCTACATTGGCAGTAGACAACGCGGAGGATCTGGTACTCATTATGCATAAAGCGGACGATACATGGGCGGTAGTTCCTTTTGTTATCAATGACGACGGTACTATCACAGTTTCTTTGACAGACCGCGGCGTTCTTGCATTTTTTGTTGAGACAAGCGCTGATGTAATTCCCGGCGACGATTCTTCATCGGCAGACGGTAGTTCCTCGACAGACAGCAAGACCGGTTCCGGCGACGGAAAGGTAACTTCTCCTAATACCGGCGTTGAGTCCAACGGCATTCTTCTTGTTGCGGCAGTTATCGCTATCGCAGCTTCAGGCGTATGCGTTGTAAAATCAAAGAAGTCATAATTTCTTAGTACAGGAGAAATAACAAATGTCAAATGGCAGAACAGCTAATAAGCGTATTTGGATTTTACGCGGATTAATATTGCTTTTAATTATATTCGCCGTAATTGTTTTGGCTTTATTAGCAGGTCATTTGGCAGACAACAGACAAAATGCACAGCTTGCTAATTCTCAGCAGATTTCCGATAAATCTGCTGAGAATGTTGTTATTGACGAAGAAAAGCAGATCACTGTTAACGGCAAGCATTATAAGCTCAAGGAAGAGCTTGAGACCGTGCTTGTTATGGGCGTTGACGATTCTGATGTTCAGCAGGATACGGATACGTTTCTTAACTCTAATCAGGCGGATTTTCTTTTGCTTATTGTAGTGGATCACAGTACTAAGTCGTATACGTCTGTTGCGCTTAACCGAGATACTATGACGAAGGTCCCCGTTCTTGGTGTGGACGGTTTCTTCATTGAATGGAAAGAGGAACAGCTTGCGCTGGCGCACACGTACGGAAGCGGCTTGAGAGATAGCTGTGAAAATACCGTATGGGCTGTATCGGAGCTTTTGTATCAGGTTCCGATTGAACACTATACTGCTCTGTCTATGCCTGCTATCGGTCTTGCAAACGACGCGGTAGGCGGCGTTACGGTGACGATCGACGATGATTTCGGGGATACGGATCCTACGCTTGTTAAAGGAGAAACTATAAAACTGAATGCCGAGCAGGCGGAGCATTTTGTGCGTTCCAGAAAAGGAGTTTCCGATCAGACTAATCTGAACCGTATGTCAAGGCAAAAGACTTATATGTCCGCTTGGCACAAGCTTGCTCTTGAGGAGATAAATAAGGACAGCTCCTTTATATTAACTCTGCTTACGCTTGTTTCCGATTATATGGTAAGCGATATGACTATCAATGAACTTTCGGATTTTGCAAATTTTATGTCCGAATACACCGATAACGGAGTGATCGATACAAAGGGCGAGGCAGTTAAGGGCGAAGAGTATATGGAGTATTATGTTGATGAGCAAGACCTCCAGCAAATTGTGCTGAACCTGTTTTACGATCAGGTTGAACAGTAATCGGATTTTAGCAGAGCAGGAACTGATTTTATCGGTTCCTGCTCTGTTGTATTTCATTGAAGTTCAGAATATGTGAATTTTTGCTCTTCGGAATATTATTTTTCATAAAAATACTGGACAAATCAGTGGAAATATTGTATAATATTAATATTGATTGAAATATTACGGCGGAGTTGATTATGTGTATACCGGAAAATTTACCTTTTATATTCTAAGCGAAAATAGAAAAACAGAAGAAATTCTCTCCGAAATTTCTCCTCTGGAGGATTGTGAATACAGCTTCAGAACAGTGAGCACTCTTGATTGTCCCTTGGAAGTTGACTGTGCGGTCATTGCCGACGGAGCAGAGGCTGTGATATCCGCAGAAAAAAAGTATAAACCTGCACGTTTGGCAGCGATTGTTCCTGCCTCTGCGCTTACTGAATTTGACGGCGGTATTCTCAATTCGGCGGACGACTTATGGATTATGCCCGATGACGATATTTACAATGAGGCTCTGCTTATGTCGTATTTCGGCAGACTTGCTGGGGCTATGAAGGAATCCTTTGACTATCGCAGACTGCGGATATGCTTTGATACCGCCTTTGACAGCATTCCTGACCTTGTGTGGTTCAAGGATACCGTAGGTTCACACCTCAAGGTCAACAACGGTTTTTGCAATGCGGTTGAAAAAACCAAGGAGCAGATTTACAAGAGGGGACATTACTACATCTGGGATATCCCCAAGGAGGAATACGATCAGGGTGAGTATGTCTGCCTTGAATCCGAGGACGTTGTAATGCAGGCTCGCAAGACCTGTCTGTTTGATGAAAAGGTAAAAACCAAGCACGGTATGGGACAGTTCAAAACCTATAAATCTCCTCTCATCGACGAAAACGGAGAAATTCTCGGCACCTGCGGCATTGCCCATGACGTGACCGATTTGCATAATATACATAGGGAGCTTATGGTCGTTCTGGAAAGTATGCCTTTCGGCGTAATTATAGAGGACAGAGAGGGAAAAGTCGTAAGCACAAATAAAAAGCTGTGCGAAATGTTCCCGGGAGTGAGCGCGATCACAGGGCAGTATTACAGAGAATGGAAAGCGCAGAAGCTTAAAGGCATAAAACCCTATATACACGGCGGAGAAGAGATAAGCCTCACTATCGGCGGAAAGAGCATTACCCTTTGGCTCAGGGAGATCCCTATGCAAAGCATTTTCGGAGAGGGCATAGGTCATATTGTGATGTTCAGCGATATTACCAGCGAGCAGGAATATGCCAAGCAGACAATGCACAGAGCTAATACAGATTTCCTTACGGGGCTTAACAACCGCCGCAGTCTGTTCAGCTACCTGAACCGCTGTGCAGGTGAGAAAACGCTTACGCTGATCACGATCGATCTGGACAATTTTAAAAAGGTCAATGACAGCTATGGTCATCATATGGGGGACGAGGCGCTTATTGCTACGTCGCAAAGACTGCTGCAAAGCTTTCCCGATGATTTTATCGCCAGACTGGGCGGAGACGAATTCCTTGTGGTGATAAGCGGAGAGGTCACTCTCGGTCAGGCTGAGGAAAAAGTGCAGGATTTTCTTGATTTGCTTAAAGCTGTTTATGATGAACGAGAGGAATTCCGTATTATGACCGCCAGCGCGGGAATTTCCCAGTCGATACTTGAGGGCGACGGCAGACACGACGTCGAAAAGATACTAAGGGAGAGCGACGAGGCTCTTTACCGCGCTAAGAATTCAGGTAAGGATAAGCTGTGCGTATACGGTAAAATTATGCGTACTTAATAAAGGTCTGAGACATATTTTTAAGAAAAATCCCTTTGCATTATTGACATTACTGCGAAAAAATGTTAAAATGGTTTTGTGAGATTTTTACAATAAACCGAAAGGACTGATTTGATTGGATAAAAATATTCCATACAAAATTTATCTTGACGAAAGCGAGCTTCCTACCAAATGGTACAATGTAAGAGCGGATATGAAGAAAAAGCCTGCTCCTCTGCTCAATCCGGGTACGGGTCAGCCTATTACTCTTGACGAGCTGAGCCACGTCTTCTGTACCGAGCTTGCCAAGCAGGAGCTTGACGACACTACGCCCTACATTGACATTCCTCAGGAAATACTGGACTTTTACAAAATGTACCGTCCTTCGCCTCTTACAAGAGCTTATTTCCTTGAAAAGGCTTTGGACACTCCTGCGAAAATTTACTATAAATTTGAGGGAAACAATACTTCGGGAAGTCATAAGCTCAACAGCGCGATAGCTCAGGCTTATTATGCTAAAAAGCAGGGCTTGAAAGGCGTTACTACCGAAACGGGCGCAGGTCAGTGGGGTACGGCGCTTTCTATGGCTTGCTCCTATATGGATCTGGACTGCAAGGTTTATATGGTAAAATGCTCTTATGAGCAGAAGCCTTTCAGAAGAGAGGTTATGAGAACCTACGGTGCGGACGTTACTCCCTCGCCGTCGGATACTACCGAGGTAGGAAAGAAAATTCTTGCTGAATTCCCGGGAACTACAGGCTCGCTGGGCTGCGCTATTTCCGAGGCTGTGGAGGTTGCGACAAGCACCGAGGGTTACAGATATGTGCTCGGTTCTGTGCTTTCTCAGGTACTTCTGCACCAGTCTGTTATCGGTCTGGAGTCTATAACTGCTTGCGACAAATACGGAATTAAGCCCGATATCATCATCGGCTGTGCAGGCGGCGGCTCCAATCTCGGCGGCCTTATTTCTCCGTTTATGGGCAGACAGCTCAGAGGAGAGGAAGAGTACAAGTTCATAGCAGTTGAGCCTGCGTCCTGTCCGTCGCTCACAAGAGGAGTTTATGCGTACGATTTCTGCGATACGGGAAAGGTTTGTCCTCTTGCGAAGATGTATACGCTGGGCAGCGGATTTATCCCGTCGCCTAACCATGCAGGCGGATTACGTTATCACGGTATGAGCTCAGTGCTTTCAGAGCTTTACGATCAGGGACTTATCGAGGCTAGAAGCGTTGAGCAGACCTCTGTATTTGAGGCGGCTACTCAGTTCGCAAGAATTGAGGGAACACTTCCTGCTCCTGAAAGCAGCCACGCTATAAGAGTTGCTATCGACGAGGCTCTCAAGTGCAAGGAAACAGGTGAAGAAAAGACGATCCTTTTCGGTCTCACAGGTACGGGATATTTTGATATGGTCGCATATCAGAAGTACAATGACGGTGAGATGTCTGATTATATTCCTACGGACGACGAGCTTAAAAAGAGCCTTAATGAACTGCCCAAGGTTTGATTTAATTGTAAAAAAATGATTTACGGCTTACGCTGATTTGGCGTAAGCCGTTTTTTTAGTATATGAAGGCTTTGGTAAGATATTCGGCAATACCCTCATTGTCGTTACTGCCTATTGTCAAATCGGCGGCGGATTTGACCTCTTCTATTGCATTGCCCATTGCAATTCCCGTTCCGCAAAGTCTCAGCATACCCATATCTGCAAAGTCATCGCCGAATGCAATGATATTTTCTGTGGATATATTGCGCTTAGAGCATAGTTTCAATATTGCATTCTCTTTTGTGGCGGACTTTTTAGTGAATTTATACCAGAAGCCGTCTGAAAAGCGGACGCAATCGCAATCAGTCAAAGCGGATTTCATTTTTTCTGCGGCTGTATCGTCGAATATTTCCACACACATTTTTAGTGCCGCTTTTGAAAAGTCCGAAAAATCGGTATAAATGCTGTCGCCCCAGCTGGCGTCCTGCTTTTGGGGAGCAATTTTGTAATTCCAGTAATGTTCGTCTGCTGTGTCGATCGTGATCTCACAGTCATCGCCGCAGATTTTTCTTACGGTTTCTATCATATTCATTGTTTCTTCAACGGAAAACTCTGCCTTATAAATATATCTGCCGTCCGATTTTACTAAAGCTCCTGCACTGGAAATAATAATATCGGGACAAAGCTCAGAAATAAACTTCATAGAATTTTTCTCGCTTCTGGAAGTGCATACTCCTATTAAAATGCCCTTGCTGCGGCATTTTTGCAAAACCTCCAGAGTATGCGCCGAAATGGTCTTGTCGGTTCTTAATAAGGTTCCGTCTAAGTCAAACAGTAATAATTTGCAGTTCATTTTTCCTCCCGCAGAAGTAAATCATCTTAATCCTATGCCTTTCAGGACTTCGTTTGTGGTAATTCCGCTATAGCTGTATTCAAGCTCGCGCAAGCCGAAAGGTAATTGCTCCGTGTTGCCCAGCTTGATAAGCTTATAATTTATTTTCAGTTTCTCAGTGTTTCTGATAATGGAGTTCCTTACAGACGGCTTTTTTATGCTCTCGGCATTTGCAAGGATATTTGCAAGCGTACCAAACTCGTTAAGAAGTAAAGCCGCCGTTTTCGGACCTACTTTATCCGCTCCTTTGATATTGTCCGCAGCGTCGCCTGTAAGCGACTTGAAATCGGCGTATTGTTCAGGAGTGATACCGAACTTCTCCTTTATGTATTCGGGAGTGCAGATAACCGTCTTGTCTCCTCTGTAGCGGAGTACCGACACATTATCGTTTATGAGCTGAAAGAAATCGCTGTCAAATGAGGATATAATTATCTCTGCTTTATTCCCAAAGGTCAATGCATAACCTGCAATAATGTCATCGGTCTCGCAGTCTGTTGTCTCTGTATGCTTAATTCCGAGAAAGTCAAGAGAGGCATATATGTCATCCAACTGTGAAAAAGGATTTTCTTCCTCGGGAGTTTGACTGTAATCAACTCTGTTTGCTTTGTAATCCGTATCAAGAGAAGAACGCTCATTCTCGTGTTCTCCGTCAAATAATACCGCGATATGCGTAGGCTCGGTTCTGCGGATAATTTTAAGCAATGCTCCGACAAAGCCGAGCGTCCCTTGGATAGCTTTGCCTTGCCCGTTTACTATTCTTGCGGGCATACCGAAAAACATTTGAAATAATAAGTTACTGCCGTCAACAAGAAGAAGTCGGTTCATAACGAATGCTCCTCTTTTGATTTGTTCTTCTTTATCAGCCTGTAAAATGATATAGCGAAAATTAGTCCCCATACTACCATTGTTTGTATTGTAGCTTCTATGCCGAACGTTCGGTTATAAAGTATCGAATTACTGCTTTGTACAATTTCAAAAACAGGTTCGGGAAATGTAATTCCGCTGTTGGGTAATCCCAAAATAATTTCTTCTGTGAAGTTCCATGCTATATGTACGCCTATGATAAAATACAAGCTGTTGAATGCCACTGCTAAAGCCGAAAAAGCAAATCCTACGATTGTAATATTTAATATTGCCAATACTGTTACTCCGGGATTAAATGCGTGTAAAACCGAAAATAAAATTCCGCTTGTAATTACTGCCATTTTCATCGAATAATTATTTACCAATTTCTCAACAAGAAACCCTCTGAATAAAAGTTCCTCCGCTGAAGCCTGCACTATTGCAGAAATAAATGTCATAAGTACTGTAAAAGTATAAAAATGATTGTACTTCAGGACTAAATTACCGCTGATAATAGCAGTAAAACATACTACAAGGCATATTATCATACCTGCTGATAATCCAATTAAAGCCTTGAACATTTTATCATTACTAAAATAGAGTGAATGCAAATCACTGTTTCTTTTCTTGCGTGCATATAAATACACAATAATAATTATCATTAAAAAAGAAAAATTGTCGGTTATCACATTGATTGTTTCGTCAGTCAGCTGAGGATAAAAACTTCCGCTGATTAAATTCAAAGGAATTGAAATAACAAAGCCGATCGTGAATTTTCCTGCAATTAACCCCAATAAGCTTATAAGGATTACGGCTATGACGTCGCAGATCCATTTGTTTTTCTGCATTTTTTTCTCCTAGGTTCACATTACTGCATATTCTCGGAATTTACCCTATTAAGATATTCGCTGTAAGACTGCCTCATCTGCGCAAGATACTGAAGATTTTCATTGGTATAGCCAACTCTCGTGTTGGGGCTGAGCCGGCAAATCATATTGGCAAGCTCGTTGACGGTGTTTTTAGTTCTGCCGTATATGTTAAGCGCAAGTCGTCCCCTTGCAGTCTCAAGGATAAGCTCCTTGCCCGTGGGGACAAAATTGTAGCTCTCCTTACTAATATACATCAGAAAAATTTCGTTGGTATAAGTCATCTGCGTAATGTCCTTTTGATTGGCGATAATACGGTTGGAGATTTTTACAAATTTATCCTCATATATAATATCTGCAAAAAGCTCGTCAGCCATATTCAGCAGAGCGGGATTTTTGCGGATAACCTTTGCGTTTTCGGGGTGAGAACGGTTTTTAATTCCAAAAACAGCCAAAATTATTCCCAGAGCCAGCAGTACTGCGGCAAAAATCCAGACTATTGCCACGTCGTCCTCATCGTCAAATGCAGCTATTATTGTAAAAAGAGTTCCTAAAAGCATAATAATAATTCCGCCTATGATTTGTTTTGTTCCGTCTGATTTGATTTTCTTCAATAATATTTCGCTTCCCATTATATACAGCCTCCTGAAATTAAATATTTTTGCATATTAATAATACCACAAAACAGTACGGTTGTCAATCTGCCGTGCCGAATTGTTTTCACGGTATTAAAGCGTTACAGCATAAAAAATGCGCCCGACGAGCGGACGCATAAATTTATTCAGTTAAAGATATGTCAGGAACTGCGATGCAAGTACTACAAGGATAAGCGCAATAGGATAAGTCGCCGCATAAGCCGACGCAACATTCGGCGTACCTGTCATATTGATAAGAGCGCCGAGAGCAGGAGTACTTGTCATACCGCCTGTAAGTGAACCGAGGTTGTTGAAAAGGCTGAGCTTGAGTACATATTTTGCAAAAAGGAAACCTATGATCATAGGAACCAATGTCATAAGAACTCCCCACAGGAAGAGGATCGCGCCGTACTCGCTGAGTGTTGACACAAAGCCTGCTCCTCCGTCAACGCCTGCGCCGATAAGGAAAAGTACAAGACCAAGCTCCTGGAAAATGCTGAGCATTTTGTCGTCTACCTTGAGGCTGAGTTTGCCTATTCTGCCGAAGTGACCGAAGAGAAGTCCGACGATCAGCGGGCCGCCTGTTGTGCCGAGATTGAATGAAGAACCTCCGCCGAGAGGAATGTTGATACAGCCAAGAATAAGACCGACCATAACTGCAAGAGCAAATGAGCCGAGACCGAATTTGTCCATTGTGAACAGCTTCTTTTCTTCGCCCTTTACTTCCTTGCCGCTGTCAACTACTACAAGCTTCTGTCTTTCTTCGTCCATATTTGCTTTTAAAAGCTTTGGAATTATCTGTACAAAAAGTACGACGCCGATAACGCCGAAAGGATATGCAACTGCGTGACCTACCGATATCTGCTTGAATACCTCGTCTGAAACCTTGCCCTCCAGCGCGCCCTGAGCCGCCGCAAAAGCAGGAGTACTTGTAAGCGAGCCTGAAAGCAGACCTGTACTCATTGCTGAGTTCATTTTAGGTGCGAACAATGTAATGAGAGCGCAGGTTCCCGCGCCTGCCGCAATGATTATTGCGCCCAAGAGTACGTAGGATTTAGCGTTTTTCTTCAAATTCTTAAAAAAGCTGGGGCCGGCAATAAGTCCGACAGAGGTTACAAAGAGCACAAGACCCAAATTTTGAATCAGCGAGAAATAATGCGCGACCTGTCCTGCCTCTGCCTCCCATGCTCCGCCTTCGCCTGTGAGGATGCCGTTAAAGTGTCCTGCGAAAAGAGCGACAATGAAGATAGCCGCAGTGCCAAGAGATACTCCCTTAACGGAAATTCTGCCCAGCAGATAGCCGACAGCGATAATTGCAAATACGAAAAACAAAACGATAGCCATTGCTTTCATATTGAAAATATAAGTGCCGGCAGCCTCGATAAACTGAAATGCCATATTAAATTTTCTCCTTATTATTACTTTACTATTACTATACCCTGCTAATCTGCAATAAAAAGTGTACAAACTCCATTTGAAAGGACTTTGAACAGCCTTTTATCACAGACTAATTCAGCAAGAAATCTGCGCTGCGGAGATTTTCTCCGCAGTACGCAGACGTTTTTGCTTTTCAGGGAAAATATACTGTTACTTCTTATTTTTTTCGAGGTACTCCGCACGGCCTGTTTCGTACAGATTGTTTCCCTCGCAGTCGATGATGACCATAAGAGGCATATCCTCGACATAAAGCTTTCTCAGAGCCTCAGCGCCTAAGTCCTCATAAGCGATAAGCTCCGCACTCTTAATGCACTTTGCAAGCAAAGCTCCTGCGCCGCCGATTGCTCCGAAGTAAACGCCGCTGTACTTTTTCATAGCGTCAACTACCTCGGGCAGACGCGCGCCCTTGCCTATCATTCCTCTTGCGCCTACGGACATCATTGTAGGAGCGTAAGCGTCCATACGTCCGCTTGTAGTGGGACCTGCCGAACCGATGACCTGTCCGGGCTTTGCAGGCGTAGGACCTACATAGTATATCGTAGCGTCTGTGGGGTCAAAGGGAATTTTCTCGCCCTTTGCAAGAGCCTCGCACATTCTCTTGTGACCTGCGTCACGGGAAGTATAAATGGTACCTGTGAGGTAAACTCTGTCTCCTGCGTGGAGAGTTTTCGCAAGCTCCTCGGTAAGGGGCAGTGTAATATGCTTTTCCATTTATATCACCTCCGTTTTGTGACGTGTAACGTGGCAGTTGATGTTGATAGCGCAGGGCATACCTGCAATATGAGTAGGCATAGTCTCGATATTCAGACCGATCGCAGTTGTCTTACCGCCGAAGCCCTGAGGACCGATACCGAGCTGATTTACCTTTTCAAGCATTTCCTTTTCAAGATCTGCGTAGAACGGGTCGGGGTTCTCGGAGTCGATAGGTCTCATAAGAGCCTTCTTGGCAAGCAGAGCCGCCTTGTCGAAAGTACCGCCGATACCGACGCCTACTACCATAGGAGGGCAGGGATTTGGCCCTGCATTCTCAACAGTTTCAAGAATGAAGTCCTTAATACCCTGAAGACCGTGGGACGGCTTGAACATTCTGATCGCGCTCATATTCTCGCTGCCGAAGCCTTTTGGACCTACGGTGATCTTGATGTTCTCGCCAGGGACGATCTCAGTGTAGATCATAGCGGGAGTGTTGTCGCCTGTATTACCTCTGCGAACAGGGTCTTTAACAACGGACTTTCTGAGGTAACCCTTGTCGTAACCTCTGCGGACGCCCTCGTTAACTGCGTCTGCAAGATTTGCGCCTGTGATGTGAACGTCCTGCCCAATCTCGAGGAATACGCAAGCCATACCCGTATCCTGGCAGATAGGAACATTCTCAGCGTCGGCGATCTCATAATTCTTGATGATGTCGTCGAGAATACCCTGTGCGATAACGCCGTCCTCGCAGGCACGGCAGTTCTTGATCGCACACTTTACATCTTCGGGAAGATGTTCGTTAGCGGCAATGCACAGTCTCTCAACAACGTCGGTGATAATATCTGCATTAATTTCACGCATTGTCAAAACCTCCAATTATCTTTCGTGACGAGCGTACTTAGGAAGAAGAAGCGGTGAAACCTTGTTTGTTTCTACTCCTGCTTTCTTTAACTCTGCGTCATATGCGGCAATATGGTCAAGGTTCATTTCGCCAAGCTCTACGCTCTGATATTTAGCGGCAGCCTTCTTGCCTGCGTTTCTTCCGAATACGATAACGTCAAGCAGCGAGTTGCCCATAAGTCTGTTTCTTCCGTGGATACCGCCTGCTGCTTCGCCTGCAACGAGGAGATTAGGGATAGTCTTTGTAAAGCCGTCGCCGTCGATCTCAACGCCGCCGTTCTGATAGTGAAGGGTCGGGTAGATCATAATCGGGAGCTTGCGCATATCAATGCCATAGTTCATATACATACGGAACATTGCGGGAATTCTCTTCTCGATAGTACCCTCGCCGCCGAGTATCTCAATCATCGGAGTGTCGAGCCAAACGCCCTTTTCGCCGTTGGGAGCTTCAACGCCTCTGCCCTCTCTGCACTCACGGATAACGCCCGAAGCGTTTACGTCACGGGTCTCGAGCGGGTGAATGTAAGCTTCACCGTTTACGTTTACAAGCTGTGCGCCTACCGAACGAACCTTTTCGGTTACGAGCGCGCCGAGGATCTGTGAAGGATATACGGCGCCTGTCGGGTGATACTGGATAGAATCCTGATAAAGCAGAGGTGCGCCCGCTCTGTAAGCAAGTACGAGACCGTCGGCTGTTGCGCCGTAGTGATTTGAGGTCGGGAAACCGTTGTAGTGCATTCTGCCTGCGCCGCCTGTAGCGATAACAACGGTCTTTGCCCTTGCAACCAGATAGTCACCTGTTTCCATATTAAGGAGAACCGCGCCTGCTGCCTGACCCTTGTCGTCCATAATAAGCTCAACAGCTGATGTGAATTCAACTACGGGAATTCCGAGGTTTATGACCTCGTCTCTTATGGTACGCATTATCTCTGCGCCGGAATAGTCCTTAGCAGCGTGCATTCTCTTGCGTGATGTTCCGCCGCCGTGAGTTGTTACCATTGTGCCGTCCGGTTCCTTGTCAAACTCTACGCCAAGGTCGTTGAGCCACTTGATAGCGTCGGGAGCTTCCATAACAAGTCTTTTTACAAGCTCGGGCTTAGCGGCAAAGTGTCCGCCGCCGAAACAGTCGAGGTAATGCTGAACAGGCGAATCGTTCGGTTTGTCCGCCGCCTGTATTCCGCCCTCAGCCATCATTGTATTAGCGTCGCCGATACGGAGCTTTGTAACGATCATTACGTTTGCGCCTGCGTTATGAGCCTCGATAGCGCAGGAAGAGCCTGCTCCGCCGCCGCCGATAACGAGTACGTCTACGTCATAATCAACCTTTGAAATATCAACCTTGTCTGTCATAAGACGGCTTGTTGAATGAAGCATCTCCGCAAGCTCTAAAGGAGCTTTCTGTCCCTTGTTGGGACCTACTTTTATTTCTGCAAATGAAGCCTCGTTAAAGTCAGGATGAAACTCTTTTAAAAGGGCGTCCTTTTCTTCGGCAGTCAAACGTCTGGGCTCTGTTGCCATACGGGCAGCTCTTGTAGCCTCGACCTTCCTGACTGACTCCATCATGCTCTCTGAATAAATTGCGCTCATTTTATGCCCTCCTTATTTCTCGATCTCTCTTGTATTGTAGAGCTCCTGCATTTCCGTGATAGGCTTCTGCATAATCTGCTCAATAAGCTCGTCGTAAGCGCCTTGGCGTATTTCTTCAACACGCTCTTTTAGGTGTTCTGTCTCGGGAGCAATGTACTTGCCCGTAAGTCTTCTTGCCAGCAGACCTACCATCGGGTGCGAGATACCTGCGGGACATCTTACAGTACAGCAGCCGCAGGCTACGCAGTCGAAGGACTCCTCAGCGCACTTTTCAAACTCGCCTCTCTGAGCGTAAGCTATGTACTGCATAACGTTGAGGTTCTGAGTACAAGCGTTTGTGCAGGCGTTGCAGCCGATACAGCTGTAGATCTCGGGATAAAGCTCCATCATTATCTGCTGTGTGGGCTTTATCTCGGAAATATCGTAGGTTCTCTTATCTGTCGGGAAGAAAGGAATGCTTGCCACATACATACCCTCCTCGACCTGCTTTTGACAGGCAAGACAGGTTTTCAGCTCGTTCTTGCCCTTTATTCTGTAGATCGTAGCGCAGGCGCCGCAAAATCCGTGACGGCAGCCGCAGCCTCTTTTAAGCGTGTAGCCTGCATATTCCATAGCGGTCATGATCGTCAAGGACGCAGGTACGCTGTATTTTTTACCGAAAAAATATACATTTACCATATTTTCCATTTTACAAAGTCCTTTCTTAATACTCGTTGGGGAGTTCGTCCAGCTCGTCGCAGCGGAATACGGGACCGTCCTTGCAGACATACTTTGAACCGATGTTGCAGCGTCCGCATTTTCCTATTCCGCACTTCATACGCAGCTCAAGCGTTGTGTAAACCTGCTCCTTTGAGAAGCCCATTTCGATAAGTCCCTGAAGAGTGAACTTTATCATGATCGGAGGACCGCATAGAAGAGCAGTCTTGTCATTGGAGAAACCAAGCTCTTTAAGATAAGCGGGAACAAAGCCTACGTGACCGTCCCAGCCTTCCTGCTCTCTGTCGATAGTGAGATGAACGTTTACATCGGGAGCGGTCATCCACTTTTCCTTGATCTCCTTGAGCTGAACAAGATCGTTTGCGGAACGCGAGCCGTAGAGAATATCTATCTTGCCGTAATCCTCTCTGTTGTCGAGAACGTAGTTTATAACGCTTCTTAGCGGAGCAAGACCGATACCGCCTGCGATAAACAGCAGATCCTTGCCCTTCAGCTCAGTTTCAACAGGGAAGTGGTTGCCGTAAGGACCTCTGATAGTGATCTCGTCGCCTACCTGCAAATCGTGGAGATATTCTGTGAGAATTCCGCACTTTTTAATGCTGAACTCCTGATACTCCTTGTTTGTAGGGGAGGACGTAATAGAAAACATACCCTCGCTTACGCCCGGAGCGCAGAGCATAGCGCATTGTCCCGGCATATGCTCAAACACCTTGCCGCCCTCGGGAGCGTTCACACGAAAGGTCTTAACGTCCGGAGTTTCCTGTCGGATATCCGTGATAACGCCGATCTTCGGGATCAGCGTATCGAGTGTAAAATTCTGATGACATACGCATTCGCCCATTATTTATCACCCTCCTGCTTTTCAAATGCTTTAATTACCTTGACGATGTTCAGCGAGGACGGGCACTTGTCAACACATCTGCCGCAGCCTACGCAGGAATACATTCCGTCGTTGTTGGCGGGGAAGTACACAAGCTTGTGCATAAATCTCTGTCGGAAACGCTGAAGCTGAGTTGTACGGTTGTTTCCGTGAGCCATCATTGTAAAGTCGGAATACATACACGAATCCCAGCAGCGGTAACGCTTTATCTCGTGACCTGTGTTGTAGTCCTTGATGTCGTAGCACTGGCAGGTAGGACATACAAAAGTACAAGTACCGCAGGCAAGACAAGGCTTGTAAAGCTCCTCCCATACGGGTGAATTGAATTTTTCCGTAAGCGCGTCGCCGTTCCAGCCCTCCAGAGAAAGATTTGAATAGGGGAGCTTTTCAACGATCGCCTTTGTAGTTTCCTTAACAGCGTCAAGCTTTTCCTCGTCCGCAGCGTCGGCGTCTTCAAACAAGGACTTTACAGTCTCCGTAAGCTTTTCGCCCTTTTCGGTCATAGCCTTCCAGTAAAGGCTGTCCTCCGTAAGCCATATCGCAGCGTCTGCGTTCGGCTCTGTGCAGTCGATACCGAAAGCCTTGCAGAAACAGCTTACAGACGGTTCTCCGCAGGCGAGGGACACGATAGTGCCGTGGTCGCGGCGAGCCTTGTAGAATGAGTCGCACGGTTCGGTGAGGAAAACTCTGTCCAGCACGTCTACCGCGCGGACGTCGCAGGGCTTCATACCGAAAACTACGAAATCTCTGCTTGCAAGCTCCTCGGGCTTAATGGAGATCTTCTTTCCGTCCTTAACGCAGGTATAGAGCGTTTCGCTCTGCGGGAAGAAAACGTCCTTGGGGGACTTTACGGTCTTTAGGGTTTCGAGAGAAACCTCAGCCTCATCGTCCCAAAGTCCGAAATTGACCTGATTTGCTTTTTTAACAGGAACAAAAAGCTCCTGATTTTCATTTATCAGACGGAATAATGCCGTCATATTGCTTTTTGGCATTTTCAGCATAGCATTATCCCCTTTCTCCTACAATACTTGGTTCAACGTCGTCGAATGTGAAATTCGTAAGCGGAGCCTTTGACTCGGTGTCCTCGCCCGCCTGATATTCGCCGTAGAACTCGTTGATATCCTTAATGAACTTTCTGTTGAACAGGTGCAGCGGAATGCCCTGCGGACATACTCTGCTGCATTCGCCGCAGTCTGTACATCTTCCAGCAACGTGGAACGCGCGGATAATGTGGAACATCTTTTCCTCAAAGGAAACGGTGTTTGCTTTCTGTGCGCTGTCGAATTTGTTGCTGTCGAATACGCACTTGCGGCAGCTGCACGCAGGACACGCATTGCGGCAGGCGTTGCATCTGATACACTTGCTCAGCTCAGCCTGGAAGAAAGCGAACTTTTCCTCGGGGGACATAGCCTCGATAGCCGCGACCTCGTCAAATCTGTCTCCTGTGGAGGTGTCCTTTGACTCGCCGATCACCTCGTCGAAAACCTTATGTTCCTTACCCTTGCATACGTGACATCTTTCAAGCATAAGATCGCTGTAAGCGCATTCCTTTTCGCCGTAGACAGTATCGAATTTCAAGGTCTCGCAGTCGCCCTCAAGCTCTGCACCCTTAACAGTCGTAACGCCCCTGATACCAAGCTCCTCAAGCTTTCTCGGGTCAAGCTTTCCCTTGCAGCCTACGCCGATAATATACGTCTTTTCGCGGTCAACGCGGTGCTCCTTGATAAGCTGATTGAAGCTGTATGTATCGCAGGGCTTGAGACAAACAAGTGTCTTACCCTCCAGCTTAGCCGCTTCTATCATCATCTTGCTGAGGTTTGCGCCGCAGAATCCGTCGTATACAAAATTGTCCATATCCTCAACCGAATTGAAATATGCCGGTTCGGGATTGTATCCTAAATCTCCCGCTCTCCAGCCGATAGCGCGGTCAACGGTCTTGTCGGCAAGGAGCTCTTTAATGCGGGTAATCAATTCCTGCATCTCAAATCCTCCAATCTTACGTTCTTGCCAAGAGAACGGATCTTCTCAACAAACTCGTTCATAGTTGTGGAGAACTTAACGCCCTCAGCCGCAGATACCCATTCAACACGGGTACGTCCCTGCTCAACGCCGATATAATCCAGCATTGAGAACAACAGCGTCATACGGCGTCTTGCATAGTAGTTACCTGTGCTGTAATGACAGTCGCCGGGGTGGCAGCCGCACATAATAACTCCGTCTGCGCCCTTTTCAAAGGCACGGAGGATAAACATAGGATTAACTCTGCAAGAGCACGGAACTCTGATTATCTTAACGTCGGCAGGATATGCAAGACGGCTGCTGCCTGCCAGATCCGCTCCCGCATAACTGCACCAGTTACAGCAGAAAGCGACGATCTTCGGTCTGAATTCTTCATTATTTATCGGCATATAGCGTCCACCTCCGCAATGATCTGTCTGTTAGAGAAGCCCTGAAGGTCCATAGCGCCTGAAGGACAAGCAACCGTACAAGCTCCGCAGCCGTGGCAGAGCGCGGTATTTACCTGAGCAACTCTTCTTGTCTCACGGATACCGTGATCGTTTATAAGCTTATCTTCATAGGAAATAGCTCCGTAAGGACAAACATTCGCACAAGTCGAACAGCCGTTGCAGAGCAGTTCGTCGGACTGTGCGGTACATGGGTTAGTAAGCAGCTTATCCTTAGCGAGAAGTCCCACGACCTTAACAGCCGCCGCGCCCGCCTGAGAAACCGTTTCGGGGATATCCTTAGGTCCCTGTGAAACGCCCGAAAGGAATACGCCCGCAGTGGGAGACTCCACAGGACGGAGCTTAGCGTGAGCCTCGGTAAGGAAGTTATTGGTATCGATACTTGCCGTAAGCATAGTAGCAAGCTTTCTTACGGTCGGATCAGGCTCGATAGCCGCTGCAAGAACGACCATATCCGCCTCCATTTTTATCTGCTTGCCGTCGATGAGGTCGACGCCGTGAACCATAAGAGTACCGTCGGGCTGAGGAGCTACCTTGCCCACCTGTCCCTTGATGTAGTTAACGTGATATTCCTCAACGGCACGTCTGTAGAATTCGTCAAAGTTCTTGCCGGGAGTACGTACGTCTATGTAGAACACGGTAACGTTCGTATCGGGATACTTGTCCCTGATAAGCATAGCGTGCTTAGCCGTGTACATACAGCATATCTTCGAGCAGTAGCTCTTTCCTCTGTTGTCGGAGCATCTGCTGCCTACGCACTGAATGAATACTATATTCTTGGGAGCCTTTCCGTCGGAAAGACGCTCAAGATGACCCTTTGTAGGACCTGCGGCGTTCATAATACGCTCCAGCTCGAGGGAAGTAACAACGTCCTTGCTCTGGCTGTAAGCGTACTCGTCGTAGTTGTCAAGCTTGATGATGTCAAAGCCCGTTGCAACGACGATCGCGCCGTACTTTTCGGTAATTATCTCGTCCTTCTGCTCGTAGTCGATAGCGCCTGCCTGACATACCTTTGAGCATACTCCGCACTTGCCCGTTTTGAGCTTGATACAAGCGTTGGGGTCGATCACAGGCACATTAGGGATAGCCTGAGCGAAAGGAGTGTAGATAGCGCTTCTTGTATTAAGTCCTCTGTTGAACTCGCTGGGAGTTTTCTTTGAAGGACACTTCTCCTGACAAGCTCCGCAGCCCGTACACTTGTCCATATCAACGTATCTTGCTTTCTTTCTGATATCGACCGTAAAGTCGCCCACAAAGCCGCTTACGTTTTCTACCTCGCTGTAGGAATATATCTTTATCTTATCGTGAGCCGCGGCGTCAACCATTTTCGGCGTAAGGATACAAGCCGAACAGTCCAGAGTAGGGAATGTCTTGTCAAGCTGTGACATTCTTCCGCCGATACTCGGAGTTTTCTCAACGATATCTACCTCATAGCCCGCGTCCGCGATGTCCAGAGCGGTTTGGATACCTGCTATACCGCCGCCGATGACCAAAGCTCTCTTTGTAACTCTGCTCTCGCCCGGCTGAAGAGGAGTATTGAGGTTTACCTTAGCGACAGCCGCTCTTGCAAGAATAACGGCCTTCTTGGTAGCCTCCTCCATATCCTTATGTATCCACGAGCACTGCTCACGGATATTTGCGATCTCAACCATATAAGGGTTGATACCCGCCTTTTCGGCACATTTTCTGAATGTAGTCTCATGCATACGAGGCGAACATGAGCAGACTACAACGCCCGTGAGGTTCTTTTCCTTTATAGCCGCCGCGATCTTCTCCTGACCTGCCTCGGAGCACATATACTGATAGTCCTCGGCATAAACCACGCCCGGCTCCATACCGATAACCTCTACAACCTTTTTTACGTCTACCGTAGCGGCGATATTACTGCCGCAGTGGCATACAAATACACCTATTCTCTGCATATCGTGCTCACCTCCTGTACTTTCTGAATGCGCTTACCAGAAGCTGCTGAGGAGTTTCGTCGTCGATAAGCTCGGGAATTTCGTCCGCAAGCAGATAATCCTCGCCTCTCTGTCTTACAACAGCCTGTCTTGCAGCGTCCACAAGCTTGCCCGGCTTAACGTCTCTCGGACAGCGTTCAACGCAGGCAAAGCAGGAAAGACACTTCCACAGCGACTTTGAATTTACCAAAGACTCGATATCCTCGTTTATCACATAAGAAACGAACTGATGAGGCTTGATGTCCATTTCGTCGTAGGAGGGACATGAGGCGGAGCATTTGCCGCATTTCATACATTTATAGGGGTTTACGCCGCTGATTTCCCGTATAAGCTCAGCCTGCTTAACCGATTTATCCATTATTCGCAAACCTCCTCTTTAACGCCCAAAGCCTCTGCCAGAAGTTCCGTAAAGTAGTAAACGGGCAGCTCGCTTGTTGAATTCTTATTCATATTATAAAGGCACAATGGACAGGCTGTAATAAGCATTTCTGCTCCGAAGCCCTCTGCGCTGTTCATAATATTGGTCGACATATTGCCCGCCATTTGTCTCTCCTTGAGAGCGATATGACCTCCGCAGCATTCGTTGCGGTAAGGATAAATAACAGGCTCGGCGCCGATAGCCCTGATGAAATCCTCCATAATCTTTGGATTTTCGGGATTGTCAAATTCAAGCACCTTGCTGGGTCTTAGCAGGAGACATCCGTAGTATGCGCCTATCTTCTTTCCTTTCAGTGGATTTACGACCTTTTTCTTCAGCTCGTCAAAGCCGACCTTGTCTCTGAGCACCTCCAGAAAATGCAGGACCTCCGTCTCGCCCTTGTAAGGCTCGTCAAGCTTCATATAGTTATTTGCTCTTGTGCAGATGTCCCCATTCTGCTTCATATCGTCGTTAACTCTTTTGATAACGTGATGACAGGCGGAGCACAGAGTTACAAGCTCCTGACCCTTTTCCTTTGCTTCGTTGAGAGCGCGTACCGAGGAAAGCTTTGTGGCGATCTCGTCGCTGCCCAAAGGATAAACTCCTCCGCAGCACTGCCAGTTTTCGATTTCCTCAAGCTCAAAGCCCAAAGCCTTTGCGGACGCCTTAGCGTAAGCGTCAAGCTTTTTAGCCTTTGTTCTCAAAGTGCAGCCCGGATAGTAACTGTATTTAATCACTTTAAATAACCCTTTCACTTAAAAATTAAATGTCGATATGACTGATAACTTCCTTCATCTTGTTTGCGCTGTCCACAAGCTTAGCGACTTCCTCGTCCGTGAGCTTGAGCGGCAGCTTAGCCTCGATACCCTTTGGACCTACAAGGTTCAGCGTGCTGAGACTGCATCCGTCAATGCCGTATTCGCCGTGCATTACAGAAGAAACCGTAATGATAGAGTTGAATGCGGAAAGCAGAATGTTGCAAAGTCTGCATACCGAAACTGCGATAGCGTAGAAGGTCGCGCCCTTGTTTGCAATGATCTGTCCGCCGGACTTGTGAACGTACTCGATAATAGCGTCCTTGTCGGGAGCTGCGTCAAGCTTTCCGTTCTGGATCATCCAGTTTGCATAGTCGTCAAAATCAAAGCCTGCGATCTCAGCGCACGACCACGGAACGAACGATGAGTCGCCGTGCTCACCGAATACGTAAGCGTGAATGTTTCTCTGAGAAACGGAGAACTTTTCCGATATGCAGGCGCGAAGTCTCGTGGTGTCAAGCAGAGTGCCCGAGCCGATGACCTGTCTGTCGGGAAGTCCCGATATCTTTGTGAATACATAAGTAAGAATATCCACAGGATTGCTTACGATTATGTAAAGCGCATTAGGGGCAGCCTTTACAACCTCGGGAGTAATGCTCTTGAGGATATCAACGTTTGTCTGTACAAGCTCCAGACGCGTCTGTCCCGGTTTTCTTGCAATACCCGACGTAATGATGACGATATCCGAATCCTTAGCGTCCTCGTAATCGCCTGCAATAACGGATATAGGATCGCGGAAACCTGTACCCTGCATAATATCCATTACTTCGCCCGCCAGCTTTCGCTTATCGATATCGATAAGAACGATTTCAGAAGCGACGCTTTCATTTGACAGTGTGTAAGCGATAGTCGCACCTACACTGCCCGCACCGATGATGGTAATTTTACTACCCATAATGTCACACTCCATTTTCATATTTTCTAATAAAATCCATGAGCTATACATTATATAAAGCAAGCACAGCATTTTATCATATTCTTCTCTATGCGGATATGAAACCGGCGAACTAACATAATTTTACATTGCGCAGTTCTGCTCAAATCAACATATTTCCGCATAATATTTATTATAGCAAAAAAAATACGTTTTGACAAGTTATTTCTTTTTAATAATAATTAATATTGAATGTATTTGTTATATGATATATATTTACGGCGTATCGTAAATAACGTCCGCAGTTTTAATCGTGCCGATGCATACGTCTGCTTTCAAAATATTTTTTCAGGAATTCAAAAAACTCGATGACATTGGCGTTGTCCGTTTTGTTCAGGTTGCAGGAAATAACGATGTCTCTGGAACAGAAAACGTCTTCGATTTCCAATAGCTTTACCTGATCGCTGTTCATAGTTCCCCAAGTGAATTCGGGCCAGAAACCGACGCCCATATTGGCGGCTATCATATTCCGTACAGCGTCGGGACTGTCGCTTTCAAAGATAATTTTCGGGTGAAATCCTGCGTGGTGACAGAATTTATTGGTAATGGTGCGGAACTGCTTTGAACCGAAAAGACTGATAAAGCCCTCGTTCATAAGATCCTCAAGCCGTATGGAGGATCTTCCCTCATATTTTTCGTTGTTCGGTACGGCAAGGAAGATTTTTTCGCTGCATACAAATTTGTTTTTCTGCTCGCTGCTGTTCATCTGATAGAACATTTTGGTGGTTATCTCAATGTCATACAGCTCCTCCTGCTGGTTCTGTAGAAACTGGAAGTTTATTTTGCTCCTGTCCTTTTTGTAGTCTATAATAGCCTCGGTCACAAGAGCGGAGGCGGCAAGCACATTCATATGTATAGTCTCGCCGCTTAGCTTGGCTTTTATTTTCAGCTTTTCGGGCAGAGCGTCCAGTTCCTCTATAATAGGACACAGCTTCTCGTAAAAATATTTTCCGTATTCGGTAAGCACAATGTTTCGTCCCTTTGCGGAGAAAAGCGGAACGCCCAGATCGTCCTCCAGACGATGAATTGACTGGGTGAGGGAGGGCTGCGCGATGTGCAGTATCTCCGCGCTTCTCGTAATATGCTGGGTCTGTGCTACTACCATAAAATAACGTAACTGTGTAAGCTCCAATTCTGTCAGCTCCTTTATTAATAGGCAAAACCTATTGATTTTATTTATATTATATATTAGACTTATGGATTTGTCAATGGTATAATAATAACAGAAAGAAAAAATCAGATCAAATTTTGGTTAGAAGTTGTAAGGAGTTGTATGTAAAATGTCACAATTACTGGAAGCGCGTATGCTCATATGTTTCGGACTTTCGTGG
>JAUNOG010000014.1 GCA_030531185.1 Ruminococcus sp. | reverse complement strand
TCATAGCAATCGGATAAAAAGTCTGATATTCTTTCTATATAGTTATCCTTTGGAACACATAAGCTGTAGCATTGCAGAAAATGATAAATCAAATCATCATTAACCATTTCAATCGGTTCCGGATAATACCTCGCTCCTTCATTTTCATAAGCCTTTCGGCTTGTATAAGCAACGGCATCGATAAGACAATTCCAAATTGAACAAGAGCGGCTGTCCTCAAACATTTCAGCTATTACAGTAATTCCATTTTCTTCATTAACGAGTAATTCATATAAAAAATCACCGTTATAACTCCGTTTCGTAAGCCACTCCCAGCAGCAGTTAACAGCTTTTTCAGCTATGGACTTGTTTTCGTCATCATCAAGTAACAATAACACCTTTTGGGAAAGTCCAAGAAAAAAAGCTGTTTTTTTCTCATCATTAAATATATTAAAGGTATCCATAATTTTCTCCTTATTTTGCCTAAATCAATGCCGCGCAGCCGCGCAATTTCAGTCGGCGATATCAGGAAAACTCTTTAAGCTGTTTTGAAAATCGCTTTGAATGATTTTTGCTTTTAGGAACTCAAAAATAATTTCATATAAACATTTTGAATATATCCAAATGTTTAATTAATTATATCACAGCTTGTTCTTTATGTCAATCAATTATACTGCGATCAATAATTTTTATTTCGGGATTGCCAATTACGACAAAATATGTTATACTGTTAATTAATACATTTACTAAATAAATTTTGTAGAAGTATACAAAAAATGAACCATAACTTTGTACAATTTTACGCCACAAAAACTTTATGGCTGAAACGTATATAAGATATCGAAGGGTGATGAGACATTTGACCGATAATGAGTTTGACTTCAGAATGAAGCTGATTCTGAACAAGGACAAAAACGGTCTCAAAGAAATCTACAACGCATACGGCAGATTGATATATCAGCAAATGCTTAGTATAGTCAAAAGTCCTCAGGACGCTGAGGATCTTACGTCGGATTTCTTTCTGAGACTTTGGGAAACCGCAGAGCAGTACCGAGCAGGTACGGGACACAAGCGTTACATAGCCGTTATGGCTAAAAATATGGCAGTCGATTTCCTGCGAAAGAGGAAACGAGAAACCTATACGCTTGACGACGATGAGGTTTACCGTGAGGAGCAGGCAGACAGCAGGCTCACAGACGACGAGGTTATCGGAACATTGACCTTTGATGAGGCGCTTGATAAGCTGTGCGGAGATGAAAAAGAGATAATAAATCTCCGGCTGGGCTTTGATATGACCTTTAAAGAAATAAGCAAGGCGCTGGGTAAACCTCTCGGAACTGTAACGTGGAAATACCGACAGGCAATTTCCAAACTCAGAAAAACAGTAAAGGAGGGCAGTATTTATGGCTAAGAATTTTAAATATGAGTACAAGCAGCATATCCGTAATACTGCACCCGATATGGATAAGCTGTGGGACAGAATTGAAAGCGAGATCGACAACAAAGAAAAAGAGAGAATTACCGAGACGACAACTTACGTGAGAAAAATCAAACACAGCCACAGAGGAATATTGACAGCGGCAGCTGCGGTATTGGTGGTTATTTTCGGAGCAAAAATCATCTCAAATGTGTCTGTGGAAACAGACGATAAAAATTCAGACGAAAGCAATATATCGATAAGCGGTAACGAGGAACAGGAAAATATCGGCTACCCTGCTGTGGATACCAACGAAATCAAGCTTTACAGCAGCATTTCTTTCAGCAGTACGGATACCCAAGCCTATAACGCAAACTATACCGCTTCGGGAGACGAATATTTCGTTGAACAAAAGGTATTGCAGGAAACCGAATATTTTGCGGACGTTACAGTGCAAAGCGCAAGGCTTACAAGTCACGGAGGACAATACGTTCTGAAAGTAAATCAGACGTATTCATACGACGGCGAGGAGCTGAGCATTTCGGATATCACGCTTAAAAGCGCTACGCCGTATATTCTTCAGGAGAACAGAGAATATCTTATACCTCTTGCAAAGGACGGCGACAATTGGTACATCGTTTTTGAAAACGCTCCTCAAATCGAACTTACCCTAGACGGCGGAGCGGTTTTCCAGAACGGCTGGAACAGTCTTGAAGAACATTCCTGCGCAGTAGATAAAGAAGAAAGCGGCGTTAATGATTTTTACTATGACAGAATGAGATATTGCTCTGCACAGGATCTACAGGAACTTATTGACAACTGGAGACAAATTTAAAACCAGCTTCAGTTATCGGCAGAAAGGAAGAAAAGCTATGAAAAATACGAACAGAAACAAGATAACAAAATTTGCGGCGATATGCACAGCGCTGATTATGACGGCGGGAATGCTCGGTTCCTGCGGCAGCGCTTCGAGCGACAGTTATAAAAGCGGTGAAAACGGAATCGCTAATACAAATAATAATCGAGAAGAACAGCAGAACATAAACGGCAGCAACAAATACGAATACAATCAGGGCGATATGACAGCGGAAGATGCAGACGGCTTAGACCAAAATGATGTAACGATAACAGAGGAATATCCCAACACCGAAGAGTACAACAAAATAGTTGAAAACGACTATCTCAGCGTTGCGGAGCACCCGCTCTCCACTTTCTCGACCGACGTCGATACCGCGTCGTTTACCAATGTAAGACGAATGATCAATAACGGCGAATATATTAATCCCGACGCTGTAAGAACAGAAGAGTTCATTAACTATTTGAAGTATGATTATCCTCAGCCCGAAGGAGACGACAAAATATCTGTCACTACGGAGCTTTCCGACTGCCCGTGGAATGAGGACGCAAAGCTTATGCTTGTCGGCTTGCAGGCAAAGGAGATAGAAACTCAGGATATTGACTCAAACATAGTATTTCTGATAGACGTAAGCGGTTCTATGAGCAGCTATGACAAGCTCCCGCTGGTTCAGGAGGCTTTCAGAATGCTTTCTGAAAATCTTTCGGAAAACGACAGAATTTCCATAGTCACTTATGCGGGCAGCGACCAGGTCGTACTCAGAGGCGAAAGCGGAGCAAATCAGCGTAAGATATGCGACGCATTGGACTCCTTGGAGGCGGGAGGCTCTACCGCAGGCGCGGCAGGCATAAACACTGCATATGAAATTGCGCAGGAATACTTTATCGAGGGCGGCAACAACAGAGTTATCCTCGCCACCGACGGAGACCTTAACGTGGGTCTTTCCTCAGAGGAGGAGCTTACCGCTCTAATCGAAGAAAAGCGTGATAACGGCGTATTCCTCTCAGTGCTTGGCTTTGGTACGGGAAATTACAAGGACAACAAGCTTGAGGCTCTTGCCGACAACGGTAACGGAAATTATGCGTATATCGACAGCGTTGACGAGGCGGAAAGAGTTCTCGTTACGGAATTCAGCGGCACAATGTTCACAGTTGCAAAGGACGCTAAGGTTCAGGTTGAGTTCAATCCCACTAACGTTGAGTATTACAAGCTTGTGGGCTATGAAAACAGACTGCTTAACGACGAGGATTTCGAGGACGATACCAAGGACGCGGGCGACGTCGGCTCGGGACAGCAGGTTACTGCGCTGTACGAGATAATTCTCAATGACGGAGCGACAGTAGGAGGCTCGGGTAAAACCCTGAAATATCAGTCGGACGTAAGCTATCCTTCAAAAGAGAATTCCTCAGCGTCGGAGGGTCTGGACGGCGAACTGCTTACAGTATCCGTACGCTATAAAGAGGCGGACGAGGACGAAAGCAAGCTTATCGACAAGGCGGTCACAATGGACAGCTATGAGCAGTTCACGCGGGACAGCGGCATTGAAAATCTCGCTCTTGCGGCAACCTCGGCTGAATTCGCACTTTATCTCAGAGGCAGTTCGGTAATACCCACGAACTTTAGTGTAAGTTCCTTGGTTGACAGAATAGAAGAATTCGGTTTGGACTTTTACGACAGCGGAAAAGAATTATATGACATTATTAATGCGTATACGGATAACAATAACTATTAAAATATAATCACCGTTTCGGCAGTACTCATTGTGCGGGTACTGCCGATCAAAGCGTACTGATGTCTGCTGAAAATTCGTAATTTCCGCCAAAATCAATAATCCGGCAAAATTTTTTGCGGGACAATAAAAATGCTTATGGGGATAACGTTATTACGGCTTGGGGTATAAAACGTCTTACACATTATATTCAGAAACAGACAACCGAGGGAAACATAACACAGTAAAAACAAACCGATATGTATTCTTTAGCAGAATATGGACGCGCTCAGAGCAAATCTGTTTATTGAAGTTCACAAAAAGTTCTTTAACAAAATCAAATATTGATATAATTCCGCTATTGACAAATGATATATGTGTGGTATAATATTGATGAAGTTTAGAAATTCGGAGGAATTACAATGGAAAACGACGTCCGCACGCAATGCATTATGTCAATGTACGAAATTTACCCGCTTAGCAGAAAGCTGGTATTTGATACCTTTGACAAAAAAAAGTATGACATAACGAGGACCCAGCAGATAATTATGCTTTCGCTTTCGGTCTGCGGAACTCTTACAATGTCGCAGCTTGCTTCCAAAATAAATACTTCCAACGAACAGGCGACAAGAGCCGTAGCACAGCTTGTTGACAGAGGTTTTATAGTCCGTATGCAAAATCCTAAGAACCGCAGAGTAATTAATATCAAGCTTACGGAGGAAGCGCAGGTTTTCTTCAATAAAATGATAAACGAAATACTTGACGATCTTATCAGCAAGTTTGCCGATATTTCCGACGAGGAAATGGAAAGGCTTTCCCATTCGCTGGAACAGGTTTCATCGGTTCTGAAAAAGGTGATGAAATAATGAAGGTAAAAAGCGGAAAATCAAGCTGCTGCGATACCTGCGTAAACTATGTTTTCGATGAAAATTACGAATGTTATTCCTGCCTTGTAAATCTTGATGAGGACGAAATGTACAGATTTCTTAACGAGACGAATTACTCCTGTCCGTATTATAAGCTTGACGACGAATACGCGGTTGTAAGAAAACAGAATTAATTGAACGAAGGACTGCTGCGTGTTTTGCAGCAGTCCTTAACGTTCGTTTTGAGGAGATTTAATGCAGAGCAGAAAATAAGCCTGCGGCGCACCTTCTCTAACCTCTACGGAAATCAAAATTTATTTCCGTGAAAAAAACCTTGCTATTTTTATAGATTTGTGCTATAATAAATTGGTATGTATGTATTGTTGATACAAATTTCTGCGAAAGGTCAGGTGAAGCAAAGTGGATATTATCAAGGACGATATTTTATTAATGAAGAAAAAACACCCCTGCGGAAGTAATAAAATGCTCGTTCTGCGTTCGGGTATGGACTTCAAGCTTCGCTGTGAGGGCTGCGGACGGGAGTTTATTATTCCCCGCAGCAAGGCGGAAAAAAACGTAAGATCAGTTATCCGCGAGGCGGAGACATAGCTGCGCTGTATTTTCACTGAAAGGCATAAATATATTAAGTAAGGAGAAAATACAATGTTTGAAAAATTAAGAGCTTTGGAAGATAAATTCAACGAGATCAATGAAAGACTTATGCAGCCCGAGGTAGTCAATGACAACAAGCAGTACACCGAGCTGATGAAGGAATACAAGACCTTAGAGCCTATCGTTCAGAAGCTGGGAGAATACAAGGCTGCCAAAAACGCCTTTGACGAGGCTGTGGAGCTTACCGAGGCAGGCGGAATGGATAAGGAATTCAAGGAAATGGTTCAGCTCCAGTACGACGAGTCCAAGGAGGATATGGCGAGACTTGAGGGAGAATTAAAGCTGCTACTGCTGCCTAAGGACCCCAACGACGACAAAAACGTTATTATCGAGATCAGAGGCGGAGCAGGCGGCGAGGAGGCGGCGCTGTTTGCAAATTCCCTTTTCAGAATGTACTCTATGTACGCCGCTGCAAAAAAATGGGACATCGAGGTTATGAACGCCAACGAGACCGAGCTTGGCGGATACAAGGAAATCATTTTCAGCGTGTCGGGCGAGGGCGCATATTCGCGTCTCAAATATGAAAGCGGAGTTCACAGAGTTCAGCGTGTGCCGGAAACAGAGTCTCAGGGACGTGTTCATACGTCTACGGTCACGGTTGCGGTGCTCCCCGAGGCGGACGAGGTAGAGCTTGACCTCAATGAAGAAAAAGACCTTAAAATCGACGTTTTCCGCTCGTCGGGCGCAGGCGGACAGCACATCAACAAGACCTCGTCCGCTATTCGTATCACCCATATTCCCACAGGAATGGTAGTTGAGTGCCAGGACGAGCGTTCACAGTTCAAAAACAAGGATAAGGCTCTGAAGGTCCTGCGGTCAAGACTTCTCGATATGAAACAGCAGGCGCAGAACGACGAGATCGCCGCCAACAGACGTTCACAGGTAGGTACGGGCGAACGTTCCGAAAAAATCAGAACCTATAATTATCCCGAAAGAAGAATTTCAGACCACAGAATAGGTCTTACTATCTATCGTTTGGAGCAGGTGCTCAACGGCAGTCTTGACGAGGTCATCGACGCACTCGCCACGGCGGATCAGGCAGCTAAGCTTGCCAAGCAGGAAGAAGAATGATAAATGTTTGAAACTAAAATTTTAGGCAGGGACGACAAGTCCGTAGAATACGCCGCCGAGCTGTTAAAGCGCGGCGAGGTAGTGGGAATACCCACAGAAACTGTTTACGGACTTGGCGCAAACGCCTTTGACGAAAATGCGGTACGCAAGATTTTTGAGGCTAAGGGCAGACCTGCGGATAATCCGCTTATCGTTCACATTTCGGAGCTTTCGCAGATCGAGGAGCTTGTGACCGAGATACCGAGACTTGCCATAAGCTGTGCGGAAAAATTCTGGGCGGGTCCGCTTACGATGATAATGCCAAAATCTCCCCGTATTCCTATGGCGACAAGCGGAGGGCTTGACACAGTTGGCATAAGAATGCCGTCGGACGAAACGGCGAGAAAAATCATTTCCGCCTGCGGATTTCCCATTGCGGCGCCCTCGGCTAATCTTTCGGGAAGTCCCTCGCCCACATCGGCGCAGCACGTTTTTAACGATATGAACGGCAGAATTCCCGCAATAGTTGACGGCGGATACTGCTGTGTGGGCGTGGAGTCTACGGTCATTTCATTTGAGGGCAGAGACGGAATACGGCTTCTGCGTCCCGGGTTTATTTCCGTTGAGGACTTAAAAGAGGTCACGGAAAACGTGCTTATCGATAAGGGAGTGCTTGCAATGCTGGACGAAAACGCCGCAGTAAGCTCCCCCGGTATGAAATACAAGCACTACGCTCCCAAGGCTGAAATTACTTTAATTGAGGGAAATTCCGAGCAGTTCCGTAATTTTGTCAAAGAAAACGGGAATGATAAAACTACCCTTATGATCTTTGAGGACTCCGACAGCGCGGGACTCGACTTCTCTGCCGTATGCTACGGAAAGACCTCGGAGGAACAGGCGCATAAGCTTTTTGACGTTCTCAGAGAGCTTGACAATATGGGCGCACATCAGGTTTACGCAAGATGTCCCGCAAAGAACGGCGTGGGACTTGCGGTCTACAACAGACTGCTGAGAGCGGCGGCATTCAGGGTGATAAAGCTATGAGCAAGGTCATCGGCTTGACAGGTCAAAGCGGTGCGGGAAAAACCTCTGTTTCAGAAGTTTTCCGAATGAACGGTTTTGCAGTTATCAACTGCGATATCGTTGCAAGGCAGGTCACGGAACCGGGTTCGGAATGCAATAAGGAACTTGCAAAGCATTTCCCCGATTGTTTTGATAAAGCTTATAAGCTTGACAGGCAAAAGCTTGCAAGCCAAGTGTTTTCCGACAAAGCTAAGCTTGAACTGCTTGACAGCATTGTTTATCCCCACATTAACGAGCTTATAAAGCAGCGTATCAGTGAGCTTTCGGAAGAATATCAATACATTTTGCTTGACGCTCCCACGCTTTTTGAGGCGGGAGCGGATAAGCTTTGCGATATAATTGTGGCGGTGACTGCGGACAAGGATACCCGTCTGCAAAGAATTACGGAGCGCGACGGCATAAGCAAGGAGCTTGCCGAGAAAAGATTTTCCTCACAGCACAGCGAGGAATTCTTTGAAGAGAAATGCAGCTATGTTATCCGCAATAACGGAAGTCGTGAAAAAGCCGAAAAAGAAACTCTTGAAATCATAAAACTTATAAAGGAAAAATAAATGGCTAAATCCAATACAAAAAGAACCAAAAGGCGAAAAAAGAAAAAGGTCAACGGCGGCGCGGTTTTCCTTGCGATCTTAGTGGTGATACTGCTGATTTTCGTAGTGGGATATTTTTTCCGAAAATCGCTTATCGAGGGGCTGGGACAGCTTAAAGACAAGGTTGACGACTATACCCCAAACGGCTTTACATATCCTACTGAGTACGAGGAATATGTGGTGAAGTACAGTACGCAGTATGATGTGGACCCTACCCTTGTATTCGCAGTTATAAAGGTCGAAAGTAACTTTGACCCCGACGCTGAATCGGAGGTCGGCGCAAGAGGACTTATGCAGCTGATGAGCGACGCTTACGACTGGGTAAAGTTCCGTATCGACGATCAACGGGAACACACTTATGACGATATGTACGACCCCGAGCTTAATATAGAGTACGGCTGTTATTATCTAAGCTATCTTATGGATAAGTACGACGGCTCTATCGAGCTTACTGCGGCGGCATACCACTGCGGAATGGGTCTTGTGGACGGCTGGCTGGAGGACGGTACTATCGACGCCGAGAATTTCAACGTCGAGGACATACCCGACGAAAACGACCAGACTGCACATTATGTAAATAAAATAACCAAAGCCTACGCAGCTTACAAGGACGTGCTGAGCAGCCGGCAGGAGATCGACAACACGCCTGAAAATGCGGAGGATTAATACTGGGAGGTAATATTATGGACAAAAACGACAAGAAAAAGGAAAAATCCGAGGGCGAAAAGCTTGCCGAAAAGCTGCTCTCAAACAAGAAAAACGGAGCTTTGAGACTTAGCGACGAAAAGCTGAAAAAAGCGGACAAATTCTGCGAGGGCTACAAGAGCTTTCTCGACAAGGGAAAAACCGAGCGCGAGGCTTGCGCGGAGGCTGTCGCACAGGCTGAAAAAGCAGGCTTTGTAAAGTACGAGGCTGGAAAGAAGTACAAGGCGGGAGAAAAATTCTACTTTGTAAACAGAGAAAAAGCCGTTATACTTACCGTTATGGGAAAGAAATCCCTTGACAAGGGTATCAGACTTGCGGCGGCTCATATCGACTCCCCGCGTCTTGACTTAAAGCAGAACCCGCTCTATGAGGATAAGGAGCTTTGCCTGTTCAAAACTCACTACTACGGCGGAATTAAGAAGTACCAGTGGACTACCGTTCCTATGTCCTTGCACGGAGTAGTCATCAAGGGCGACGGCGAAAAGGTCACGGTAAATATCGGAGAGGACAAGGACGACCCTGTTTTCTGCGTGACGGATATCCTCCCTCATCTTGCAGAGTCCCAGATGAAGAGACCCGCTCATCAGCTTATTACTGGCGAGGAGCTTAATCTTCTTATCGGCTCAAGACCCTTCAAGGACGATAAGGTATCAAACAAAGTAAAGCTTAACATTATGGCGATACTCAATGATAAGTACGGCATTGTGGAGGACGATTTTATTTCCGCAGAGCTTGAGGCTGTACCCGCATTCAAAGCAAGAGACATCGGCTTTGACAGAAGTATGGTAGGCGCTTACGGACAGGACGACAGAGTTTGCGCTTACACCGCTTTGCAGGCAATTCTGAAATGCAAGGAGCCTGAAATGACCTGTATGACGGTACTCACCGACAAGGAGGAAACGGGCAGCGACGGAAATACGGGTCTTAACAGCTCATATCTCCCCTATTTTATATGCGATCTGGCTAGAACCTACGGTCTTGACGGCAGAAACGTAATGTCCGTATCGGAATGTCTTTCCGCAGACGTTAACGCTGCGTTCGACCCGACATTCGCGGAGCCTTTTGAGCTCAGAAACAGCTCGCAGATAAACTACGGCGTAGTCGCTACCAAGTTCACAGGCTCAAGGGGCAAGGCAGGCACTTCCGACGCTTCAGCGGAATTCGTGGGCAGAATAAGAAAGCTGTTCGATAAGAACGATATCATCTGGCAGACAGGCGAGCTCGGCAAGGTTGACGGCGGCGGAGGAGGAACAGTCGCACAGTACATTGCCAACCTTGATTTTGACGTTATCGATGTGGGAGTTCCCGTGCTTTCAATGCACGCTCCTTTTGAGATAACCTCAAAGCTGGATACCTATATGGCTTATAAGGCTTTTGCGGCTTTCTTTGAGGACTGATTTTCAGAGTAAAAAAAGTTAGGCTGTCCGTCCGAGCGGCGGACAGCATTTTTTTTGAAAGGGAAAAATATGAAAGGGCGGACTGTTTTATACCGACATCTCTTCCGAAAATCTTTGAAAACAAGTGTATATAAGATCATATCCCTGCTTTGCTTTATGCAAGACGGGGATATTTTTATAATCCCGACAAATATCTACATACCGACTTCGGCATATTTTTTCGGGGACAGGCGGTATAATTGATTTATCGGAGGTGAACCGATGAAGATTTACATAGATATTCTCATTATTACAAATGCAATTCTCACAATGGCATATTTACAGACGTTTTCAAGGCTGACCCACAGGAATGTTCCGAACGGCAGACTTTTTCTGTCCTCTCTGTGCGGAGGACTGTTTTCGCTGATACTGATTTTTGACAGCTATACGTTTTTTTCCGCTGTGGTCATTACTCTGATAAAGGGAGCGGGAATAATTCTGAGCCTTATTATCGGCTGTAAGTTTTCCTCGCTGACTGATTTTATACGGGGATTGTTTTCCTATACGGCTATAAGACTTGCTTACTCTGCTGTGATACTGCTTTACTGGCAGCTGTCGTCCAGCAAGCGCATTTACGCAAAAAATTACACTACCTATTTTGATATTTCCCTTTTCAAGCTTATTATCGCAGTGATAACGGCGTATATACTGCTCACCGTCTATGAACGCATAAACCGCCGCAGACTTGACAAGTCGGTAAACTACAGAGCAATATACAAAAACGGCGAATACGAGCTGAGACTTCCTGCGGTAGCGGACAGCGGAAACAGGCTGTACGACAGCTTTACGGGTACGCCTGTGGTCATCTTCTGCTGTTCGGAAATGTACTATCACTACAATTTGCAGGACTACGGCAATAATCCCGCCTGCGGTTTCAGACTTATCCCCTATAATACAGTAAGCGGCGACGGACTTGTTGCGGTAACTCCAAAAGGCACCGTGACCATTTCCGACGACGAAGGAAACGCCAAAGACGTCAACTGCTATGTGGGGGTTATAAACGCGGAAAGCGGAAAATCCAGGGCAATATTCAACCCTGTTCTATTAAAGTGATATATAAGGAGATATGCGAAATGAAAATATTTATTCAGATCACAAGGGAGCTTTCAAAATTCTTTCAGCGGCTCAGAGGCTCGGAAAATGCCGTGGATTACATAAACGGCGCGGACTCTCTGCCCTCCCCTTTGACCAAGGACGAGGAACAGGCAGCATTTGAGCTGTTTGAAACAGACGAAAAAAAAGCAAGAGAGCTGCTTATAGTCCACAATCTGAGGCTCGTGGTTTACATAGCAAAGAAATTTGAGTCCACGGGTATCGGTATGGAGGACCTTATTTCCATAGGCTCTATCGGACTTATCAAGGCTGTCAAGACATTCCGTCCCGAAAAAAATATCAAGCTTGCGACTTATGCCTCAAGGTGCATTGAAAATGAAATACTTATGTTTCTGCGTAAGTCCTCGCAGTACCGCAATGAAATTTCCATAGACGAGCCGCTCAATATCGACTGGGACGGAAACGAGCTTTTGCTGTCGGACATTCTCGGCACGGACGAGGATACGGTAAACAGAGGTATTGAAAGCGAGGTCGAAAAACAGCTCCTGATGAAAGAGATAGACAGGCTTGAACCCCGCGAAAAGCAGATAATGCAAATGCGGTTCGGGCTTGTAACAGGAAAGGAAATGACACAAAAGCAGGTCGCCGATACTGTGGGGATATCTCAGTCCTACATATCAAGACTAGAAAAGCGTATCATAAAGTCAATTAGAGAAAATCTGGAAAGTATATGCTGATACGGGCGGTGAGAGATCACCGTCTTTTTTTAATGAAAAATTTGTGATTGTTATTGTATTTTTTAGGTTTATGTGATATACTTAAATTTATAGATCCAAATTCAGAAATTTCCCGAGAAATGAGGAGACTGTATGAGCTTTGATAAATATTTCGTCATAATACCCGCTTATGAGCCGGACGAAAAAATGCTTGGCGTAATAGACGACGTGAGATCGCAGACGGATTTCAGTATTATTGTCGTCAACGACGGCAGCGGCAAGGATAAGGCTCCCCTTTTTGAACAGGCGGAAAAATCCGCCGTCGTGCTGAACCACGAAATAAACAGGGGCAAGGGCGCGGGCATTAAGACCGCTCTTAAATACATAAACGAAAATATAACAGGAAAAGCGGGCATAATTATTGCAGACGCCGACGGGCAGCATAAGATCGGAGACATAAAGCGCATTGCCGCCGCTCTTGATGAAAACCCAAGCAAGCTTATTATGGGCTGCCGTAAATTCACGGGCAATATCCCCGCAAGGAGCAAGTTCGGAAACAACGTCACAAAGCTGGTGTTCTCCTTTGCGGCGGGAGTACGGGTAAGCGACACCCAGACGGGTCTCAGAGGCTTTTCCTCGGGATATATTCCGTTTATGCTCGAACTTAGCGGCGAAAGATACGAATTTGAAATGAATATGCTCCTTGAATGCGCAAGAGAGAACATCGGCTTTTTTGAAGTCCCCATAGAGACGGTTTATATCGGGAAAAACGAAAGCTCTCACTTTAACCCTATCAAGGACTCCATACGTATTTACAAGGATATTATTAAGTTCTCCTGCTCGTCGCTTTTAAGCTTTATTGTGGACTATTTGCTGTACACGGTATTCAATCTTATAACGGGAAGCCTTACGTTTTCAAACATCGGAGCAAGAGTTTTAAGCTCCTGCTTTAACTTCGGAATGAACAAGAAATTCGTTTTCAAGAACAAGGACGGTCTCGGCAGAACCGCCGCAAAATATTTTCTTCTGGCGGCGTTTATTCTGGCGGCGAACACGGTACTGCTTTATCTGTGTACGGAATATCTCATCAGCAACAAATATATTGCAAAGATACTCATAGAAGTCCTGCTGTTCTTTATAAGCTGGGCTGTACAGAAAAGCTTTGTCTTCAGAAAAAAGGAAAGGAATGACCAAATCCAATGAGCAGATCGCATAAGCGTATGCCTGTGTGGGCTATGATTATTATGGACACCGTTTTAATGGCGGCGTCGGTAGGCGTGTTTATGCTGTTCGACTACGTTATGCCCCATTCGGGCAACAGCAGCGGAACAGTTGTGGCGCAGGTCGAAAGCAATGCTGAGAACACATTTAAGCTCCCCTCTGCGCAGAAAGGCGGAGAGGATAATTCGGCGAGCGAGAATACGGTCGGAAACAGTTCGGAAAGCTCCGTCGTTCAGAATGAGTCCGCGGCGGAAAGCTCACAGCCTGCCGTTACTACCGCTCCCAAGCAGGAGGACAAGCCAAAACGCACCACGAAAAACCGGTACGACAATACGGGTACTGACGATTACGCCGCAGACACAAACGCAATAAGCAGTATCACCAATGCGGAGGTTTACTCCGAGGAGCTTGGACATAACGTTACCGACGTATCGGAGCTTACGGTATACAAAAAGTCCGTGGGAGAGGGAAACGACAAGATAACCTATTACGTTGCGGATATTTATGTGACCAACGCAGGCGTTATCCAAACCGCATTTGCGGAAAATACCTACGGCAAGAATATCAAATCGAGCGTAAACGAAATGGCTGAGGAGCATAATGCGATATGGGCGATAAACGGCGACTTCTACGGTAACTCCGAGGAGGGTATCGTTATACGAAACGGAGTGAAATACCGCGACAACCTCAACGACGCAGATATATGCGTGCTGTTCACGGACGGCAGTATGAAAACCTACGCTTACGACGAATTCAACACCGACGAAGTAATATCACAGGGCGCTTGGCAGGCGTGGAATTTCGGTCCTATGCTCCTTGACGGCTCGGGAAACGTGCTTCCCTCGTTCAATACCACCACATATCTCAACAGCCAGAACCCGCGTTCCGCAGTAGGCTACGTCGAGCCGGGACATTATATTTTCGTAACCGTTGACGGACGTATGGAGGGATACTCAAAGGGAGCGACCATAAGCGAGCTTGCGGCGATCATGGCGGACGAGGGCTGTCTCACGGCGTACAATCTCGACGGCGGAAAATCGGCTATGATGTACTACAACGGTGAGATAATCAACAAGCCCGACGGCAACGGACGGGACATCAGCGACATTGTCTATATCGGAGGTTAGTATGAAAAGATTTAACAGAATTTTACCGCATTTGACAATTATCCTTGCGGGAATGTTCATTGTTTTCTGGATACTGGATATACTCAATCCCACAATGAATTTTATAAACCGCAAAGCCTCCAATAAGCTGCTGCTTTTGTTCTGCATACTGGCTATTGTGACCGCTGTTATGAATGTTTACTATGAGCGGAAATATGACAGGCTGAAAAATGATAGCAGCAAAAGCTCAGATAACATCACAGAAGAATAAAAAGCGGTTATGAAAAAATTTGCAGCATCAGATTAAATATCAAGCTCATTTGTACTTAAAAATACTTCGGGAATATTTTTTCTCGGAGTATTTTTCTTTTGGCTGAAAATATCCGAATTTGCAGTATAGAAAATAACGCATTTCCTTACTGGTTTTTCGGCGATATAAACAAAATACGAACTCCTGAATGTAAAGTACTGTGAAAAATGAATAGTAAAAAAAGTCATGGGAATAATGTTAATATCATTATCATTGATATTTCATTAGGAGATAACCATGCAGTACAATAAAGTTGAAATAAGCGGAGTTAACACAAACACCCTGAGGATAATGACGGAAAGCGAAAAACACGACCTGCTGATAAAGGCGCACGCAGGCGACAAAAAAGCCAGAGAGGAGCTTATCAAGGGCAATTTAAGGCTGGTGCTCAGCGTGCTCCAGAAATTCACAGGCAGGAGCGACTCACCCGATGATTTGTTTCAGGTGGGGGTTATCGGACTTATAAAGGCGATAGACAATTTCGATACCTCCCTTGACGTTCGGTTCAGCACTTATGCCGTTCCTATGGTTATGGGCGAAGTAAAACGGTATATGCGCGATTTCAGACCGCTGAGAGTTTCCCGCTCTATGAGGGACTTAGCTTACAAGGCAATGCAGGCAAAGGAAAAATACATCGCCGATCATCAGAAAGAGCCTACCGTCGAGGAGATCGCAAAGCTTATAGGAGAAAAACGCACCGACGTCGTTACCGCGCTGGAGTCGGTCACAGAGCCGATTTCCCTGTTTGAGCCTGTGTATTCCGACGCGGGAGACACTCTTTATATTATGGATCAGGTCGGCGACAGCTATGACGACAAAAGCTGGCTGGACGAGTTGACCGTCAAGGAGGCTATCAGCAATCTGCTCCCCCGTGAAAAAAACATACTCTATCTGAGATTTTTCAAGGGCAAAACTCAGGTCGAGGTCGCCAAGGAAATAGGCATTTCTCAGGCTCAGGTATCGAGACTTGAAAAAAGCGCGCTGGACAGAATAAAGTCCCAATTATAAAATTGTCGATTTAAACGACATTTATAAATATTACAATTTCTTTATGTTACTCTGCAGGCAAATATCATCTCTCTTGATATTAATTATAAGATTGCTGTAATATTGCTGTTGAAAAATCTTGCAGAATTTGCTATAATAAAATTATATCAATACGGCGGACGAACGGTCAGCTCCGCCGTATCTGAGCGAGGGATATGATATGTTTACAAAATACTCTATTCTCATAGCCGAGGATTTTATAGGCCAGTACGGCGGTCTGGCGCAAGGTCTGGAGAAATACGGCATTCCTGTGCTGTACTGCAAAAACAACAGCCTTGACATAAGAATAAATATAATGAACAACTGCCCGTCCATAGTGATCTTCAACAGCAGCTTGTACGATCTAAGCAGTATTACGGATATTATAGATGTCGTCAAATACGAGACCTATCCGCCTGTTATGTACAATATTTACACCTATGAGGACTATGAAAGGCTTATGCTGCTCGCCGACAAGGGTATTGCTTACAATATCCCCACGCCGTATAACAGCAGCGCAATAGCGGGACATCTTAAACTGCTGTGCGAAAACACTCCGCTGAACGAGACGGATTTTAAGGATATCGTACACAGAACAGCCGCGGAGATACTGCGGAAATTCGGAGTTTCTCCCTCGCGCACCGGATTTGACTATGTTGTTGACGGAGTTATGCAAATTCTGTTCAGTCCCCGCAAACGCCGTATGAATTTCAAGAATACCGTTTATGTTCCTATCGCGCAGAAGCGTCAAGTCACGGTCATAAGCGTTGAACGCGCTATAAGAACAATTATCAGCAACGCTTGGAAAAGAAGCGACGAAGCCACCAAACGCATATATTTCCCCGACGGCGACATAACCGATAAATGCCCGTCAAACAGCGATTTTACATTGCAGATAGCAGATTACATATATAACGAGCACCGAGAATATTTCGACAAATATTACAGCGTCAAGGGTTATTAGACAAGCCGCCTTGCTAATATAATTGATATGAAATCAGTTATATTGGAGGCGGTTTTTATGATTTGCAGCTTTTCAAGTCTCAGAAACAAGGAGATCGTTAATCTCAAAACGGGGCTGAAAATCGGCTATGTGGACGATATAGAGCTTGACACCGCAAGCAGCAACGTGGTATCTCTGATAGTGTACGGAAAAGCCCGAGCCTTCGGCATTATGGGCAGAGACGAGGACATTGTGATAAAATGCAGCAATATCGAGCTTATCGGCGAGGACACCATTCTTGTGAGCTTTGATAATGATGTAAAATGCACAAGTAACGCAAGATACAGCGTTGATAATTTGTTAAAATAGACATATATAAAACGCTTGCAAAATGCGGTTGAATATGGTATAATATTAAAGCAATTCGCACGAGCGGTTTTTGCCGTTGGTCCCGAGCGTATACGCAGGGTGTAGGCAAGCAAGGCTGCTCGGAGGAAAAGTGATCCGAGCAATTCGGAAATTTAAAACCAAAACAGGAGGTTACTACAATGGGCGTAGTATCAATGAAACAGCTTCTTGAGGCCGGCGTACACTTCGGTCACCAGACAAGAAGATGGAACCCGAAAATGGCGCCGTACATTTTCACAGAAAGAAACGGAATTTACATTATTGACCTTCAGAAGACGGTAAAGAAGCTTGAAGAGGCTTATATGTTTATCCGCGACATATCCGCTAACGGCGAAGAGGTACTTTTCGTAGGTACTAAGAAGCAGGCGGGCGACTCCGTAAAGGAAGAGGCTCTGAGAGCTAATGCGCACTATGTAAACGCAAGATGGCTCGGCGGTATGATGACAAACTTCAAGACAATTGAACAGAGAATCAAGAGACTTGAGCAGCTCCACGCTATGGAGGAGGACGGCACTTTCGATCTTCTTCCCAAGAAGGAAGTTACAAAGCTCAAGCTTGAAATTGAAAAGCTCGAAAAGTTTATGGGCGGTATCAAGAATATGAAGAAGCTCCCCGGCGCGCTTTTCGTAGTTGACCCGAGGAAGGAAAAGATCGCTGTTGCAGAGGCTAAGAAGCTCGGCATTCCTGTTGTAGCTATCGTTGACACAAACTGCGATCCTGATGATGTTGACTATGTTATCCCCGGCAATGACGACGCTATCAGAGCAGTAAAGCTTATTGCAGGCTGCATGGCTAACGCTATCATTGAAGGCAGACAGGGCGAGGACGCTGAGGCTTCCGCTGAAGAGGCTGAAAAGGTTGAAGAGACCGACGAGGCTGCTGAGTAATTAAGACTTTTTCAAGGCAGACAATTTCACATAATTTGTCTGCCTTATCTTAATAATATATCGAATTGGAGGAATATAAAATGGGTAAGGTATCCGTACAGGAAATTAAGGAACTTATGACAGCCACAGGCGTAGGTATGATGGACTGCAAGAAGGCGCTTGTTGAGGCTGACGGAGATATGGACAAGGCTGTTGAGCTGCTCAGAGAAAAGGGTCTGGCTACTCAGGCTAAGAAGAGCGGCAGAGCTGCTGCCGAGGGTATCGTTGCGGCAGTTGTAAAGGGCAGCACAGGCGTACTCCTTGAAGTTAATACAGAAACAGACTTCGCTGCAAATACAGACGATTTCAAGGCTTTTGTTGCAGCGGTTGCAGATACGATCATCGAGACAAATCCTGCCGATGTGGACGCTCTTAAAGCAGCAACTATCAGCGGCGGAAGCTCTACAGTTGACGCAGCTCTTACCGAGCTTGCAGGTATGAAGATCAGAGAGAACATCGTTATCCGTCGTTTCACAAGACTTGAGGGCACGCTTGCTTCTTACGTTCACAACGGCGGCAGTATCGGCGTACTTGTAAAGCTTGATACCGATCTTTCCGGCGACGCAGTTACAACTATCGGTAAGGACGTTGCAATGCAGTCTGCCGCTCTTAATCCTGCATATCTCAACCGTGAGCAGGTTCCCGACGAGGTTCTCGCTAAGGAAAAGGAAATTATGCTCGCTCAGATGGCTGAGGATCCTAAGATGGCTAACAAGCCCGAGCAGGTTAGAGTTAAGATCGTTGAGGGCAAGATCGGCAAGTACTATAAGGAAAATTGTCTCCTTGAGCAGGCTTTCGTTAAAGACGACAAGCTTTCAGTACAGGGCTATGTTGACGCAGAGGCTAAGAAGCTAGGCGGCTCTATCAGCGTTGTAGATGTTGTTCGTTACGAGCGCGGCGAAGGTATCGAGAAGAAAGAAGATAATTTCGCAGACGAGATCGCTTCAATGATCAAGTAATCGGAATTAATTTAAGGCAGGGCGTTTGTCCTGCCTTTTTCTATGTATAAAAAATACGCCGCAGGAAATTATGCGGCGTATTCTCATATTTTGATAAAATCAGCTTTCCGCTTTTTGAAAAAAGACACATATCGGAAGCCTGCACTTTCCGCGACATCTATTCCGTCGGAAATTCCTTTTCCGATATCGGCGGCGCAGTGAGCATCCGAGCCGATAGTAACTATTTCTCCGCCCATATTTCGGAAAAGCTTTACATATTCAAGTTCGGGGAATGTTCTGCCGTATTTCTGCCGCAGTCCCGATGTGTTTATCTCAATTCCCTTGCCGTTTGATACAAGCGTTTTGAAAATTTCTCTTATAATCCCGTCCCAGCGCGATAGATCGACATCAATGCCGTAATCCCCGCATATGTATCTCAGCGGATATGTAAGATGTCCCAGCACGTCAAATTTGCCCCAGCGGCACATTTCAAGCATTTGCGCAAAGTAATCGTCAAGGAGGGAATATATCTTTTTTAAGTCCATTTTATTGTACTCGTAAAAATAAAAATCCTCCTCGCCCTTGTTCTGATGATGAGAGCCGATTATGAAATCCAGTTCCCCGCAGGAGGCTATCTCCTCGGCTTTTTCAGGATACTGCAAAGGCTGTCCCAACTCGATACCGACCAGAAAATTCAGCCTGCCCGCAAGCTCATCACGAAGCTCCGTCTGCTTTTTTATACTTTTTGCCGCATACTCCCCCGCCCCGTACATTATCGGGTCCTTCGCTTCGCTTGGATCATCAAAATAATGCTCTATGGAATGCCAGAGATTGCAGTCGCAGTGGTCCGTAACGGCATATGCGGACAGCCCAAGCTCCTGCGCTCTTTCGCACATATCCTCCATACTGTCATTAGCGTCGGGTGAAAAATTGCTGTGCGTATGCAAATCAATCAGAAATCTGCTCATATTGCCGCCTCAAAATACTGTATTTTTCCACAAGATAACGTCCCGCTCTTGCCGCCTTTGAAACGAAACTTTTGCAGGTGTATTCCGCATATTTATCGGACTTGCCCATATAAACCTCCAAAGATATCGGTCCGCCGTAGCTTGCGGCGGAAAGCTTTTTTAGAAACTTATCATAATCAATGTTCCCGTCGTATGGAATTAAATGCCCATCGGAACTGCCGTCGTTGTCGTGAATGTGCAGAGCCTCAAGTCTGCGGGCAAATTCGAACAAGCAGTCCGTACCCTTTGAAAAGCAGTTTTCGTGACCCACATCATAACAAAAGCCCACGTTCCCGCAGTCCCCGAAATTATCGAAAATGATATTTAAAAACTGCGGGAGCTGAATATTCTCAAACAGCAGGCGGACGTTTTTCTTAGCCGCCTCGTTTATAAGCTTATCGAAATTATTTAAGCCGAATTTCCCCGCTTTCGGAGGAACAAGTCCGTCCGTCGGGTGAACGACGACCTTCCTTACGCCGTTTTCCGAACAGACGTCAATACATTCCAAGGTGCGGTTGAGAATATACTCGCTTACGGGACAAAGCTCCCACAGAGCGTTCATTCTGTCAAAGGGAGAATGCACGTTTTCGATTTCCAGTCCGAACCTGTCCGCAGTCTCGTACTGCGTATACATCAGACCCTCGGAAAATCCCAGCATTACGCCGTCAAATCCGCTGTCCTTGATAAGCATAAGCCTGTCCTCAAACGGTATCTTAAAGGTGAAATCCGCATACATATTCAGCTTCATAGTCAAAGCCTCCGTAAATGAAAGTATGTCGATATTAGTTTTTAAGCGAATGCAAAGGCGCAGGAATTTGTCCGCCTCTGTTAATAAACTTGCTTGCCGACTCCTTTTTCAGCGGCATAACGGGACCGCAGCCGAAAAGTCCGCCCCAGTCAAGCTCCTCGCCGACTTCCTTGCCTATCGCAGGGATAATTCTTACCGCAGTCGTCTTGCTGTTCACCATACCGATAGCCGCCTCGTCGGCAATGATCGCCGAAAGAGTATCCGCAGGAGTGTCGCCCGGAACAACTATCATATCAAGACCTACCGAGCATACGGCAGTCATAGCCTCAAGCTTTTCAATGCACAGCGCGCCGCTCTTAGCCGCGTCTATCATACCTGCGTCCTCGGATACGGGTATGAATGCGCCCGAAAGCCCGCCTATTCTGGAGCAAGCCATTACGCCGCCCTTTTTGACAGCGTCGTTGAGCAGAGCCAAGGTTGCGGTAGTACCGTGAGTTCCGCATTTTTCAAGTCCTATCTCCTCAAGGATATGCGCTACCGAGTCGCCCACAGCAGGAGTAGGAGCAAGAGAAAGATCGACGATACCAAAAGGCACGCCCAGTCTCTCGGAGGCTATCGTACCCACAAGCTGTCCCACTCTTGTTATCTTAAAGGATATCTCCTTTATAACGTCGGATATCTTTGTAATGTCTGCGTCGGGATACTTTGCAAGAGCCGCTCTCACAACTCCCGGACCCGAAACGCCTACGTTTATCATACAATCAGGCTCTCCCACTCCGTGGAACGCTCCCGCCATAAACGGATTGTCGTCAACGGCATTGCAGAATACCACAAGCTTAGCCGCGCCGAAGCAAGCGGAGTCCACAGTCTTTTCGGCGCACTCTTTGATTATGCCGCCCATAAGCTTAACTGCGTCAAGGTTGATACCCGTCTTTGTAGAACCGATATTTACCGACGAACAAACTCTCTCCGTTTCGGCAAGAGCCTGCGGAATGGAGTTTATAAGCTCGGTATCTCCCGCAGAAAAGCCCTTCTGAACCAGAGCGGTATATCCGCCGATGAGGTTGACGCCCACCGCCTTGGCAGCGTCGTCCATAGCGTGAGCAAACTTAACGGGCGAACACTTGCAGGCAGCGGAAACAATAGCGATAGGAGTAACTGAAATTCGCTTGTTGATAATGGGAATTCCCAGTTCCTTTTCTATCTGTTCGCCTACTTCCACAAGCCTTGCCGCTTTTGTCGTTATCTTGTTATATACCTTTTCGCAAGCCTTATCTATATCGCTGTCGATACAGTCCAGCAGTGAAATACCCATTGTTATCGTACGTATGTCAAGACATTCGTCCTGTATCATACGGATAGTTTCAAGAACGTCATAAGTATTAATCATCTGTCAGAAATCCTCTCGTTAAATGTGGTGCATACAGTTGAAAATATCCTCGTGCATTGTGTGAATTTTTACGCCCATTGTGTCCCCCAGCTCGGAAAGAGCATCGGAAAGCGACGCAAAATCCTTGTTGAGCTTGGAGATGTCCACAACCATTATCATTGCGAAAAGCTCCTGCAATATGGACTGCGTGACCTCCTCAACATTTGCGTTATATTCAGCGCACTTTGTACTAACCTTTGCAAGAATGCCTACTGTGTCCTTGCCGATAACAGTAACAACCGCTCTCATAATTTATACCAGCCTTTCATATCAAATTATTTTAACTTATTTATTATACCATATTTTATGACTTTTGCCAATAGGTATATTTATAAATATTCTATTAACTAGCGCGATATCGATATCTTACGTCTGTATTCGTTGGAAAACTCGGGTTTCAGCTCCGTAGCAAGCTCCTGAAGTCTTACTGCGTTTCTTTCAAGCTGAGATATTCTCTGCGCCTGCGGAGACGACCGCTCAAGTTTCTTCAGAGAGGTATCGTACAAAAGCGTTCTGTTTTCCGCATTTGCAAGCATCTCTCTCCCCCGCTCGTTGAATGCGAGAATTCGTCCGTAGGGTACGGAGAAAATATCCTCCCTGCGAACACCAATCGCAAGATGAATAAGCATTCTTCGTATCCTCGCAAGAGTGATATCCCTGCTCTTGAAATTCTCCGCAAACTCAGCCGCCGATGTCACTCCCGCCTCCCTCAAGGAAATAAATCTGTTGACCAGCTTATCATTCATATCGGGAAGATCGATAAGCTCGTCATACTCCGCCGTCATTATTTTATAAGTGAGAATTCTGTCAAGATTTCCAAGACTGTATGCGCGTCCGTCATAGCTTTCGGGCACAAAATTTCCGTAGTCCTCCTCAGCGCAGATAAGCCCCCTTATATAAGAGGCGGAGGCAAACTCGCCCTGAGCCGTATCGCAGTCGTGTCCTACCGAATTACGGCTCACCGCCAGAAACTTCATATTCGGCGCAAGCTTTTTGGCGGACTTTATATACTCCACAGCCAATGTGTTGTTGGGCTTGCTGAAAAGCTCGGAAAGCTCCGCGCTTTGTTCTCCCGCCGCTTTTGCCACTGCCATAGGATAGCTTAGTCCCTCTGAAAGGCTATCACGCACGGACTGTGAGTTTTTCAGTTCTTCGGATATCTCCGCTCCCCTTTCAAGCAGAGAAACATCTCCGCACTCGCAGCCGAAGGACAGCATATCCACCGCGCCCAGACCTGCTAAAAGCTCTACGGCGGATCTTGCGAAAACCTCTCCGTTAGAGCAGGAATATGGACAAGGAAGTTCAATGACCAGATCAACGCCGTTTCTCACAGCGACGGATGCACGCTCGTATTTTGAAAACACCGCAATATCCCCACGCTGGACAGCCGAGCCGCTCATAACCGCAGCAACATGCGTAGCTCCTGCGGCGCGGGTCATTTCAAGCTGATATTTATGTCCCTTGTGAAAAGGATTGTATTCGGCAACAACTCCTGCTGTAAGCATTTTTATCCTCCCGATTGAATATTTGCTAAATCACTAAAATCTCTGTGAAAAATTGTGCAATATGTATATTTATGAGCTATACCCTTGAAATTTATACAAAAAATTGATATACTTATAGTATATGATATTACGGACTTAAAGTCAAGTTCTAAATTTAATCGAGAGGAGATTTTTCATTATGAAGATCTTAGTAGTTAACGCAGGCTCGTCCTCACTTAAATATCAGCTCCTTGATATGACCGACGAATCTGTTATCGCAAAGGGAAACTGTGACAGAATAGGAGTTGACGGTCACGTCAGCGCAAAAACAGGCGACGGCAGACAGCTTGAGCAGGACTGCAATTTTCCCACACATACAGAGGCATTTGAAAAGCTTGTAGAGGTTCTTACCTCGGGAGAAACAAAGGTTATCGACTCTATGGCTGAGATTTCTGCCGTAGGACACAGAATAGTTCAGGGCGCGGAGGTTTTCAAGGAGACCTGTCTCGTTACGGACGAGGTAATCGACAAGATCGACGACCTTGCAGAGCTTGCTCCCGTACATAATCACCCGCACGCGCTCGCTCTCAGAGCATGCAAGGCTGTAATTCCCGAGGGTACTCCGCAGGCTGTAGTATTCGATACTGCTTTCCACTCCACAATGCCGAGAAAGGCTTTCCTGTACGGTCTGCCTTACGAGTGCTATACAGACCTCCACGTAAGAAAGTACGGCTTCCACGGAACATCGCACAGATATGTTTCAGGCGAGCTTGCAAAGCTTATGGGTAAGCCTCTCGAGGAACTTAAAATCGTATCCTGCCACTTAGGAAACGGCTCGTCGATCACAGCTATCAACGGAGGAAAATCCGTAGATACGTCAATGGGCTTTACTCCTCTGGACGGTCTTGTAATGGGCACACGCTGCGGCTCTGTCGACCCGTCGGCAGTCGACTATGTTGAAAAGAAAATGGGCTTTACTCCCGACCAGATGACCGAATATATGAACAAGAAGTCGGGTTTCCTCGGACTTTCTGGTATCGGCTCCGACAACAGAGACATTCAGGCTGCCGCTGAGGACGGAAACGAGAGAGCGCTTATCGTAAGCGAGATATTCACCTATCAGATAAAGAAGTTCATCGGTTCATATGCCGCTGCAATGAACGGCGTTGACGCTGTAATCTTCACAGGCGGTATCGGAGAGAACGCTCCCGAGGTAAGAGCTGCCGCTTGTTCAAATCTTGACTTTTTCGGAATTAAGATAGACGCAGAAAAGAACCTTTGCAGAGGTATCTGCAAGGAGATCTCCGCAGACGACGCCGCAACAAAGGTATTCGTTATCCCAACCAATGAGGAGCTGCTTATCGCAAGAGATACGCTTGCGCTCATCTCCAAGTAATAATAAAAAATTATCCGCTGTACTTTCTCAGGTACAGCGGATTTTTTATGTCTCAGTCATTTTCATTTTTCAGCCGTTCTTCCAGACGTTTGCAAATGGTTTTCAGAGCCTTTATCCTTGCATACTTTTTATCGTTGCCCTCTATAACGACCCATGGTGCAAACTCTGTGGAAGTCCGTTTCACCATTTCGTTGACCGCTGTCTCATATTCGTCCCACTTTTCACGGTTGCGCCAGTCCTCGTCGGTGATCTTCCAACGTTTGGAGGGCGTATTCTCACGTTCCTTGAAACGGCGGTACTGCTCGTCCTTATCGATATTTATCCAGAACTTTATGACGACTGCTCCCCAGTCGTTAAGCATACTTTCAAACTCGTTGATCTCCTGATACGCCATATCCGCACGGTCTTTGGGAGTGATATTCTCGACAGGCTCTACCATAACTCTGCCGTACCATGTTCTGTCAAAAATCGTAAAATGTCCGTCGTTTTCAAGTCTTGTCCAGAAACGCCACAGGTAATGTCTGGCAAGCTCCGACGGCTCGGGCGAGGCGATCGGCTTGACCTCATAGCCTCTGGGGTCAAGAGCCGCCGCAACACGCTTGATGTTGCCGCCCTTTCCTCCTGCGTCCCAGCCCTCGTAAGCGATAATAACGGGTATCTTGCGCTGATAGCACAAATTCTGTAATTTGAAAAGCTTATCCTGATATTTTTTCAGCTTTTCTTCGTACTCCTCATCGTTCAGGGACTTGTCCATATCTATGTCGGACAGCTTTACCGTACTCAGTGTTTTGAATTTATGAGGTTTATACTCCGTCGCAGGAAATTCGGGTCTGTCTCTGAAAAGCTCCCCTTTATCCACAGCGGCGCAGGCTCCCTTGATTGCGTTTGTTACGGTAACGAGCTGAGAAAATTCCGCTGTGACCTTATCGTTTGCTCCTATGATATGCCAAGGAGCAAATTCTGTATTCGTGGCGGTGAGCATTTTATCGTAGCGCCTGAAAAATCTTTCGTATTCCTCCATATTCAGAATATCGTGACTTTCCACTCTCCACCTTGTTATCTCTGAGGAGGACAGCTTTTCAATTCTCCTGCGCTGTTCCTTTTCGGTGATGTGCAAGAAAAATTTTATGATAAGATACCCGTCGTCCGTAAGCTGTTTTTCAAAGGTGTTGATATCCTTTAATCTTCGCTTGTATTCCTGCTTGGATATCTCTCCGTAAAGATATGCGTTGGCGGCGTCTCTGTACCAGCTCCTGTCAAGAATTAGAAACTCTCCCTTTTTCGGCAGAACGCTCCAATGGCGGTAAAGCCACGGTTTTCTGCGTTCCGAGGTATCGGGAGTTCGTGTGGACACGACCTTATAAAAACGGGGATCGAGATTTTTGATAAGCTTTGCTATCTGAGAGCCCTTGCCCGCCGCCGACCAGCCGTCATAGGTTATTATGACGGGAAGCTTTTTTTCCTTGACCTTATTTTCGAGAGCATTAAGCTCTGCACGCAGTACGGAAAGCTCCTGCGCCGCCTCGGATCTCTTTGTTTTTCTCTGTTCAATACGTTCCAGCATAAACGCTCTCTCCTTTACAATTTTATATTAATATTATAAACAAAAATGTTCCAAATGTACATAGGCATTTTGTATAAAAAAACGCCTTATCTTTTGTTAATACGGAGTTAATAAATGTGTATTATAATAAATCAATAATAAATTTTCAGAAAGGCACTATTATTATGTCCCAAAAAAACAGAATGAACATCGATAATCCCAATCTTGTGGACGAGGACGATTACGAATATGAAAAAAAGCTGGCTGAGCAGGAACAGGAACGCAGACGCAAGCTTGAAGAAAAAGAACTCGCACGTGAACAGCAGAGAGCGCAGGAAGAACGTCAAGCTCAGAAAGAGCGCGATAAAAAAATCGCTCAGGACAAGCTTGAGCTTTTACAGCTCAAAAACGGCGTTATCGGCGAGGACGAGGCTACCATTAAGGAGGAGCACACCGAGGCTGTTAAGCTTACGGGTACTGCGTGGCTGTCAAACTTCTGGTATCATAACAAGTTTATGATCTTGTTTATCACCTTTATTGTTGCTGTTGTGGCTTTTATAACCTACAGCGAGATAACCAGAGAGCGTGCGGATCTTACTATTATGATGATAGCCGACAACGGTCTTGCACAGCGGCAGGACGAGCTTGAAGAATTTTTTGAAAAATACACCGACGATATCGACGGCAACGGATATGTCCACGTTGCGGTACTGTGTATTCCCATAAGCAACAGACTTGACTATCAGACCCTCGACGCCAACACTTCAAAATTTGTTACCCAAATACAGGCAGGGGACGCTATGATAGTAATTACCGACAGCAATACGGACGAAGAATACAAGGCTCTTATGGACGCTACGCTGCAAGAGGATTTCCCGGGAAACGAATATGTGGACGAGCTTGGTTTCAGCTTTGACTCCAAGGTTATGGCGGAGGAGCTTAAATACGAGTATATGCCCAACGACGTTCATATGTCCATACGTTTTCCCGCCGCCTCAATGAACATCAAGCTTGAAGAGTCGCAGGAAAATTTCGACACAAGCTACGTGGTTTTTAAGCGAATTGTAGAGGATATCACCCAACGCTGTGAAGAAACTAACGACCCCGGTCTTGAAACCGAGCCTGTAAAATACGAAACCGACGAAAGCGCCGTCGAAGAAAGCAGTTCGGAACAGAAATAGCACAAAACCGCCGCAGATCTTTTCTCTGCGGCGGTGATTTTATTTTTTCTTGAATTGTCCTCTTATCCATACGACTATGACCACTAAAGCGATTATGAGTACCGCAAGGGCTATACCCAATGCGGGGTTAAGTATATCGCGGTATTTTTCCATAGCGTCGTTAGAAACGGCTGAGGAAGAAGTTTTCTTTTTGGTTTTTGAACTGTCGGAGTTGTCCGATTTTTCGGGTTCGGCGGCAGTTTCGCCCTCCTCAGCACGGATTATTGTAACGGTATATACGGTGGAGTTTCCGTCAACGTCGGTCACTGTGATCGTCCGCACGTTACTTCCCACTTGACACTCGCTCGTACCTGTGTACCATATATAGTCGGACAGGCTTGCGGTAGTTCCCTCAATCTCCACATTGTCAACGGAATAATCAACATAAACAGTATAGTCATAAACATTATAGGCAAAATCGGGAGTTAGCGTACCGTTATCAACCGTAAGCGCGGTAAGCACGCCCTTGTCGGGCATTCCCGTCTGCGGCTTTTCGGTCTGAGTTTCTGCCTCAGACGAGGCTTTCTCAGTAACCGAGGTCGTTGTTTTCGCAGTTTTTTCGGGTTCCTCTTTTGCGGAGGTAACTGTGTTGCCCGATGCGGTTACCGCGCCGCCGCCTGAAATTGTCACGTTGGCATAAGCTGTGGGCGAACCAAGCAGACTTCCGTCGTAGGAATAAATTGCGCAGTTTTCAATGTCAAGCCTTGCAGTGCCCTCCGAAATTCCTACAAAGGTAAAGCTAAACGTCACTTCGTCGCTCTCGCTGTCGGGAAAACCGTTTACCGTTAGAGTTCCGCCGCCTCCTGCGGCGTTGTCGCCGGACACAAATTCTATCAGACTGTCGTCATATGTAAGCTGAGACTGCACGCTGCCGATATTATCCTCCGCAGAGAACGTAACGGACACCGTAAAATTCTCGCCCGTTTTTACAGCTCCGCTCGGTATAGAAAAGCCCGCCTCGCCGTAGGCAAACGCGCCGACGGTACAGCACACACACATTATCAAGCCCGCCGAAAAAGCGGAAATTATTTTCTTCAGCATTTTGAAATTCCTTTCGTTTTTTACTGTTATATTTATTATATCCTATTTCCTGCAAAAGGTCAACTTATTTTTTCCTTAATTATTCTTTAAGAGCACGCTGCATAAACTCCTCGGTCGTTACCAACCCCGAGCGGTTATAGCGGTTTAAGTCGAACAGACAGTCGGGATCATCTCTGATTATATAATTGGGCTTTTCTTCCACTCCCATACTTGCCTCGAAACCGCTGTTTTTCACAAGCCGCCTTGCGCTCTCCCCCGACGCGCCGTAAGGATATGTAAACACATTGGGCTTAAAGCCGCAGTTTTCGTCCAGCAGCTCCTGTACCTTGAAAACGTCCTTAATGAAAATACTGCGGTATTCCTCGTAGCTCTCGCCCTCCATTCTGCGGATACCCGTCCGTTGACCGAGATTGTGCATATCATAGGTATGATTGCAGAACTCAACATATCCGCTGTCACGCATAGCGTTTATATCCTCAAAACGCAGATATGAATATGCGGGGTTAGGTTCTTCTCCGCTTTCGGATTCCTTTACTGTGTACGAACCCACAACGGATATGCTTGCCTTGTAGTCATATTCCTCCAGCAAGGGCAGAAGATATGTGAAGTTATTGTATGTTCCGTCGTCAAAAGTAAGTATTACAGGCTTTTCGGGAAGCTCCCCGCCGTAATTGACGTATCTTATCAAATCGTTGACAAATACCGCCGTATATTCGTTTTCCTTAAGATACTGTATATCCCTCTCGACCTGAGCGGGAGAAACTATGAATTCTCCCCGCATAGCCTCGTCCTTTAAAATGCTGTGATACATTATTATCGGTACAAATATACCCTGCTTCTCAGACTGCTCCGCCGACGGCTTTATAGCAGACAGAGTAAATACCGCCGCGCATATCACAGCCAGCATAACGGCGACAACAGCTTTTTTTATTTTAAGCGTAATGAACATAAAGTTCCTCCCTATGATAATAAATTACGGACAGACAGAAAACGACAGTATTTTCAGATACGAAAGCTTATCCGCCCTCTTTTTAGTATTATATGCTCCGATATATAAATAATTTCAAAAAACATACCATATACACTTGCAAAAATTGTGAAAATGTGATATACTTTTTTGTGAAAGTATATTTATAATTTAACGGTTGGGGGAATGATAAATGAAGACAATACGCACAAAGCTAATGCTTACAATGCTTGCAATAGCGTTGTTTATCACGATAGTACTGAGTATTGTTTCAATAACATCAATAAATAATTCAACTGTGGGTACGCTTCGCAGTTCCGTTGAGCCGCTCACACTTCAGGCTTCAAATAATTTTGATACAACAATGAGACAGTACTCTACAAATATTTCCAATGCGGCAAAATCCACTTCGTTTTCTCAGGCGCAGTCCTATGACGATATGCTCGGCGTACTGAAAGCGGATTTTTCATCGGGAATTAACGAGTATTCCTCCTTTACTCTTTACAGCTCGGCGGGCGCAGTGCTTATTACAGACGACAAGGACCTTGCGGAGCTTAACTCTCCTGAAACAATCAAAGACACCGCCAAAAAAAGCTCTGTAGTCATAACAGACCTAACCGTATACAAAAAGGAAATATATTTTTCAATACTTCAGACGGTTGAAGCGTCGCCGGACGAAAAGGTCGTTGCGGCGGTTACGATCAATGCAGAGGTACTCAACAATCTTATCATAGATAACTCTTTCGGAGAGCACGGGTACGGATACCTTATAGACCACAGCGGCTCGGTACTGCTGCACAGCGACAATAACAAAGCTATAAACAGGTTTAACGCTATTAAGGAGTCCGAGAATGACGATGAAGCGAAGGAGCTTTCTGCGGTTATAGAAAAAATAATCACAAGCGACAGCGGTTCCGACACATACTCATATAAAGGGCAGGACTACATAGTCGGATACGCCGAAACCGATTATTTTGACAGTACTCTGGTTCTTGTGCTTGTTACAGACGACTTTAATTCTGCCACAACGACAGCTATGAGAAACATAATAATTATCGGCGCTGCCATTTTTATACTTACGATTATTATTTCTCTGCTTTATGCAAGAAGGCTGTCAAGACCGATAATTTCCGCAACAAAACGTATCAGACTTCTGGCGCAGGGCAATCTTTCAGACCCTGTTGACGTATGGTATTCCAAGGACGAGCTGGGTATACTCACAAATTCTCTGGAGGAAACGATCATTTGTCTGAGACAGTATATCAATCTTATCACAGTAGCGCTTACTCAGATATCTGAAGGTAATTTATGTCACCGCATAGACGGAACGTTCAAGGGCGATTTCCAGCAGATAAAGAACACGTTCAACGAGATACTCAACGGACTTTCCGATACCTTTGCATCTATAAACACCGCCGCTGAACAGGTGACTTCCGGTGCGGCTCAGGTGTCCAATTCGGCGCAGGCGGTATCTCAGGGCTCAACACAGCAGGCTTCGGCTATCGAGGAGCTGTCGGTTACTCTGAGCGACGTTGCAAAGCAGGTGCGTCAAAATTCCCACGACGCTAAAAACGCTTACAATATAGTTATGGACAACACCGCCGCTATCGGAAGCTGTAACGACGATATGGAAAATATGCTGAATGCTATCAACGCTATTCACACGTCCTCGTCTGAGATATCAAAGATCATCAAGGTCATCGACGAGATAGCATTCCAGACGAATATTCTTGCACTCAATGCCGCTGTGGAGGCGGCAAGAGAGGGTTCCAAAGGCTTTGGCGTAGTTGCTGATGAGGTAAGACGTCTTGCGTCCCGTTCAGCCGAGGCGGCAAAACAGACAGCCGCTCTCATTGAAAACTCTGCCGCTGCCGTTTCCAAGGGCTCTGAGATAGCACAGAAAACCGCAAATTCTCTCCGCAATATTGTGGTAAGCTCCGATAAAATTCAGGGACTTGTCAAGAATATTACCGAGGCGTCCGAGGATCAGGCGGAGGCTATCGTACAGATAAATACTGGTCTTGACCAGATCTCAGCCGTTGTATCGGCTAACACAGCCTCGTCGGTAGGCACTGCTTCGGCAAGCGAGGAGCTTTCAAGCCAGTCCCTTATTCTCAAGAATATGATCGCAAGATTTAAGCTCAATACCGACGACGACAATAAATCAAAGCACGGCAGATTTAAATACGACTATGACGATATGCCCGAGGCTGAAGAACCTGCGGACGCTCTCGGCGATATTGAAACGGACGATATGACAGAATTCACAGACAATAATGAAGATGACAAATATTAAAAATTTCAAATTTGAAAGGATTGATCTTTATGAAAAGAAGAATCGGTATTCTTACCAGCGGCGGAGACTGCCCCGGACTTAACGCCACTATCAGAGGCGTTGCAAAGGCTTGCTATGAAAAGTTCGGAAACGATGTTGAGATCGTCGGCATAAACGACGGATACTACGGACTTATCAACGGTTTGTGCAAGGAAATGAAGCAGTCGGATTTCTCAGGCATTCTCACAACCGGAGGAACGATTTTCGGCACAAAAAGAACTCCTTTCAAGAAAATGCAGATTATCGAGAAGGACAATGTCGATAAGGTAAAGTCGATGAAAGAGACCTATAAAAAGCAAAAGCTTGACTGTCTGCTTACTCTCGGCGGCAACGGTACTCACAAGACCGCCAATCTGCTGTCCACCGAGGGACTTAATGTTATCGGTCTGCCCAAGACTATCGACAACGATATCTGGGGCACAAGCGTGACCTTCGGTTTTCATACGGCAGTCGATACCGCTACCGACGTTATCGACAGACTGCACTCTACGGCAAATTCCCACGGAAGAATTCTTGTGGCTGAGATAATGGGCAACAAGGCGGGCTGGCTCACGCTCTATTCGGGCGTTGCGGGCGGAGCGGATATGATAGTTATTCCTGAGATCCCGTACGACATTGAAAAGCTTGCCGAGGCTTGCGAAAAGAGAGCGTCCAAGGGATTTTCCATTATGGCTGTTGCGGAGGGCGCATTCGACAAGGCTGAGGCTAAGATGAAGAAGAAAGAGCGCGCAAAATACAGAGCAGAGCAGGGACTTACTACGGCTACCTCGCGAATTGCGAAACAGATAGAGGAAATGACAGGCTGTGAGACAAGGGTCTGCATTCCGGGTCATATGCTCAGAGGCGGAAGTCCGTCGGCCTACGACAGAGTGCTTGCCACTAAGTTCGGAGTACACGCCGCAGAGCTTATCGCTAAGGAAAAGTACGGATATGCTGTAGCAATGATTAACGAAGTCGTTTCGGAAAACAAGCTTATCGACGTTGCGGGCAAAACAAAATTTGTTCCTGCGGACGACCAGATAGTCAAGACTGCAAAGGATCTGGGCGTTTCGTTCGGAGATTAATACATTATATAAATGATAAAACCCGAGAATGCTCTCGGGTTTTATTTATGCTGAATTACACTGTTTTATATAAACTCAATTTCGTCTGTCTTTCTAGCTTTGTTCATTGCATTCTCAAAATCACTGCAAAGACCCATATAATTGAACGGTTTCTTTATGGTGAACGCCGCCGCTCTCAGGGACAGCCCGACTTCTCCGCCGCTGTATGTAACTTTTTCCCCGTTAAAGGAGATCACCTTTTCACCCAGCTTTGTGACCTCGTCGGTATTGTCAAGACCTGTCACCATAACGAATTCGTCGCCGCCTATTCTGAAACAGAGCATATCCTCCTCTGCCGCCTCGGTAATTCTCCGCAGGCTTTCCAAAATCATCTTGTCTCCCGCCTCTCTGCCGATATTGCGGTTGACGCGGTCAAGTTCCACAATATCAAAGGCAAGGACATATGTACCTATTCTGTCTTTAAGGTAATCAAAAACATCGCTTATATCGAATTTCTTAACGTTCATAATTTCATTCCCTTCTAAAAATGCGGGATTGAGCTTGGGGTAAAGCACGCAGTCCCCTTTCCATTCCCGCCTGAATTTGGTCGGAGTAACACACCAGACCTTTGCGAATGCCCGTGTGAAAACCTCGTGGGAATTATATCCGTACTTTACGGCGCAGTCAAGGACGGTAATGCCGCTCTCCAGCAGTTCTCTGCCTGCAAGAGTTATTCTGCGTTTGGTAATGTATTCCTTTACGCTTGCGTGAGTGCAGTACTTCCATATCTTCTGCAATGCGGACAGGGAGCAGCAGCACGCCGCCGCAATATCCTCCTGAGAAAACTCTCCGCAGATATTGTCCTCGATAAATTCCAAAGCCGACACAAAAACGGCGAATTTATTTGCATACTGCGGATTGACTTCGTTTGAATTTCCCATTTATTTCACCTCGGTAAATGTAGTAACGTTACTGTACTTACAGTATAGCACAAAATTATGAACCGTGCTTGATTTTTTGAGTAAACCGATCAATTTTCCTCAAACATTTTTACAAGCGTTTTTCCGATAAGCTCCCCTGAATACTGGGCTTGGTCAAGGGAATTTCCGTGACTGCCGACTTCGATAAGCAGAGAGCCTGTGGTTAAGTCCTGATTGTAAAAACGGCAGTCGAACAAAATCGGACGCGTCAAACCGCTCCAATCGCTTTCAAGGGCGGACTGGAATTCGGCGGCAAATCGGAAATTATCCAGGAAATCGGGAATACTTCCGCTGCCGTCGTCACAGCAGGATATTATCATTATCTGAGCCGCCTCTTTGCCGTCTATCTCCGTCACAGGGGCGATACGTGTGCCGTCCTCGCGTTCTATTCCGTCTCGGTGGACGTCCAGACATATTTTTATTGAGGGGTACTTCTCCAGTATTTCCTGCACCGCCGCTCTGCTGGACTGATAAGAGCCGTCATAGCTGGGATAATCGTGAACCAGCGTATCGTGGACGTAAGCTATTCCCGCCTCGTCAAGCTGTTCGCAGATTTTGTCTCCCACTGAAATTATATTCTTGTCACGCTCGGTGGTCTTGCAGGAAAACGAGCTGTCATAATAATCCCTTGCGTATGGTTCAAAGCTTTCGGTAGCGTGGGTATGATAGATCAGTATCTGCGGCTCGTCGGAATTTTTATCAAGCTCAAAGGGCATACCCTCCTTGCTTATATCGTACAGCTCGGAGCTTGAGACCTCCGTACAGTTTCTCACCTGTCCGCCGCCGTCCAGATCAAAATACTGCTCGCCGTCGTAGTAACCGTATGTAAAATTCTCGATAACTCCGTCGTGATTTTCAAGGCTGTCGGGATAGGGTATTGCTCCGCTTACGTCCTCAGCGGGCAGAGGACTGGGTATCTCCGAGGTTTTGGCGGGAGTTTCGATTTCCTCTCTCGCCATATCGATATCCCAGCAGGTCTGAGAGGGAGGCAGCGTATTGTCCGACAAATCGGAAACATCAGACGGATTTACGTTTGCCGCGCTTACGCGTCTGCCCATAACAAGTCCCGCAGAGGCGGCGGCAAAATCGGAAAAGCGGTTGAAATTCCGCGTGTAGTAAAACACTCCCAGCGGTATTACAAAAACGGCTACAAACACCGCTAGGGCTTTAAGACATATATTTTTAAGGTCCATAAGCTCACCTCTTTCTTATTGACGGTACAAATAACTCATCAATAAATTATATTCGGGACAGGCTGTTTTATGCGAAACAAAAATCAGACGTCCGCATATAATGAAGTGACAGAATACAGCAAAAGGAGGTATTATTTTGAACTATCTTATGCTCGTGGACAAATTCAATCCCCTGCCGTCGGATTTTGCGGACAGATTGGATTTTTATGAAGTGCAGGGTACTCTTTTTGAAAATCAGGCGGGCAAGGCGCTTGAAAAAATGCTTAATGCCGCCAAAAAAGAAAACATTGACATAAAGATAATATCGGGCTACCGCTCACCCGACTATCAGCAGCTTTTGTGGGAGCGCAGTATTTCCCTTGAAATGTGGGGCGGACTTTGCTATGAGGACGCTGTCAAAAAAGTCGGCAGAACGCTGGCTCTCCCCGGTTCCAGCGAACACAACACAGGACTTGCCGCAGACTTAGGCACAAAGGACGCCGACGACTGTCAAGATGATTTTCACCGAACGGCACAGGGCAGGTGGCTTGGCAAAAATTCCGCCGATCACGGCTTTATTCTCCGATATCCCAGAATGAAGGAGCAGATAACGGGCATTGATTTCGAGCCGTGGCACTATCGCTATGTAGGTCCCGAGGCGGCAAGACTGATATACGACAGCGGACTTTGCCTTGAGGAATTCCTGCATTTTTATTCCGACAGATTTATCGGCATACCGAGGAAATCTTAGCGGCGATCGCGAATTTTTAATTGCAAAACATTGACTTTATGAACAAGTTGTAGTATAATATTAATAACATTAAAAGAAAGGATGTTTTGCTATGTCAAATTATTCACAAAAAAAATCGTTCTGGGCGCTTATGGGTACACTTATCCTTGTCATAGCCTCCACAGCCCTTTTTGTATACAAGTACTTTGAGGAAAAGGAATACATTGAAAAGTGGAAGGATTACGACGAGTGCGGAATTCAGTAATATGATACGATCGCTGTTCGCTTATGCGGACAGCTTTTCTTTTATAGAAATAAAATTCCGCCCCGAGACAGTCGGAGCGGATAAAATTTTATTACGCCTGAGTTTCTTCCTCTTCGTTCTGCTTTTCTTCGCAGGAGCTGCAATTATAGCTTTCAAGTCCTCTGGGGAAAAATTCCGATGTGGGGAATGCGATCTTCTCAAACATCTCGCAGGGAGTATCGCTGTTTGTAGAGCATTCCTTTTCAGGCACACAGTAATCGTACACAGGGACCATAACGGGTACGGCTCTTTGTAGCGAAATGATCGCAAAAAGTCCGATAGTAATAAGCACCGTCTTGTTTTCGGAACAGCCGCAGCTCGGCACCAGCTTTGTATCGAGACACATAGGAGGCACCAGATTAGCAGTTGCGGTAGGCAGAGTTGAAACTCCCTTGCAGCAAGCGGCACAGCCCGTAACGGGAGGCTCCTGCTGAGGTGGACAGCAATCGGTGGATACAAAACGCTGGGTGCTGCCGTCGCTGCCGAAGAGAATGACCTTCTTGGTAAAGCAAGCCTTTCCGAATACGATCACAGGCGGAACGTTTTCACTGCAATACACCTCGATCTGCGCTCTGAAATAATAGGTAACGTCAACGGCATAAAAGCCCTGATTAAACGCTACGGGGGAAATTGCAAAGCTGACGTCCGTAACGTCGATACATTTGGTTTTGATGTACTCTGCGCTGTTGATAGCATTCTGATCCTGACAGTCAAAGCTGAATTCAACGTCCTCAAGGCAGTCCTGAGAACTGCAGGAGTCAAAAATTCTCATAGCGTCAATGCAGACAGCCTCTTTAAAGGGCTTATTGGGTCTGAAATTTTCACTCATAGTAAATCCTCCTTAGATTTATTGAAGTTTCTTACTTCTCTACATCATATTCATCAGAGGAAAAAAGTGTGCGGAATTTGCTAAAAATTCATCTGTTTCAATAAAAAAGCGGACTGAATAAGTCCGCCGCGCTATCAGGTGTTCTTATCGACCTGATGAAATTTTTTCAGATTTCCGATTTTTTCGTTTCTCTCGTCCAGAACTCTTTCGACCTCGGACCAGTCAAGACCCTGATTAGCCGCAAGCACCATAACGTGGTACAGCAGATCGTTTATCTCGTTCATAAGCTCGTCGTTGTCGCCGTTTTTTGCGGCAATAACCGTTTCGGTAGCCTCCTCGCCGACCTTTTTGCAGATCTTATCGACGCCCTTGTCAAAAAGGTATGCGGTATAGCTGTTTTCCTTAGCAACGCCGTTTTCGTAGTCCGCCTTGCGCTGTTTGATTACCTCGAAAATTTCCTGATATACTGTCATTTATTTATCCTCCTCATTATACATTTCATTGAAAAAGCAGCTATACGAACCCGTATGACAGGCAACGCCCGTCTGCTTGACGTTGACAAGCAAGGTATCGTTGTCGCAGTCGGAATATACAGAAACTACCTTTTGAAGATGTCCGCTGGTCGCGCCCTTATTCCAGTATTCCTGCCTTGAACGGCTCCAGAACCACGTATAGCCCGTTTCAAGAGTGCGCTTTAAGCTTTCCTTATTCATATAGGCTAGCATCAGCACCGTTTTTGTATCGACCTCATAGCAAATTGCGGGGATAAGCTCCGCTTTTTCAAAATATTTGTCGAGGTCGTTAATGTCTATCTTGATTTTACTCATAGTCTTTCTCCTGTTATATTTAATTTTTCTATAATTATCTCCGCCGACTTTTCAGCAGTAAAAAATGTAACATCAAGCCTTGGATAATCTATGCCGTCAAACGCCTTTCGGGATATCTCCACACCTCGGCATATACGTTCTTCGTCTCTGTCGTCGCATTTCATTCTGCGGATATTCTCGCTTTCTTCGCACTCCAACAAAATCGGACAGAATTTATACCTGATATTCTCCAAGGATTTCATAACAATGGAAAAGACCTCTTTTCGCCTGCCATGAAAACCGTATGAGAACAACACATTTTCAACCGCAGGACATATAAGATAATTTCTTATAAGGCAAGCGATATTTGCAGCAATAGTGGGAATAGTCCTGTCGTCAAGCACGTTAGGATTTATCATTCTCAGTGTGTCCGAGTCCACATAAGCAGAACCGCTGACCTTATACAAAATCTGTTTGCATATCGTTGTCTTTCCTATGCCGTTTGCTCCGCAGATAAAAATCAGTTTTTTCATTCGTCTATCACCGCAACCTGATATTCGTCCTCGTAGATAACTTTTCCTACATAATCGGTGTACACAATATCATACGGCACTTTATATTTGTCAAGCAGACCCATAAGTATCTCAGCCTTTTCACGCATAGGTTCAAAGCTTGCGGTTTTAAAATATGTGATCGCACCCTGCGGATTATCGTTATTATCACCGTAAAAAGGCGGCTCCGGCAAATTCTTCAGAAACCATTTGTAAGTACTTTCGTAAAGCTCGGCGTCCGCCTTTGTGTAAATCCCGTCTCGTATTTTTCTCCAGTTCAATATAAAAATGCCTACGGGTTTTCCTGTACGATAGGCGATCTCTCTGCCCTGAATTCTCATATATTTTTTGACTGCATTGTTCATATTATCTCATCACCGTTTTCATCAAACTTTGCTTTCAGCTGTTTCTCCATTGGAATTATTACAATGAGCATAACAGCGATCTGCAATATCGGAACAATACTGAGAATGATTGTCATTGCAAACTCCGATACTAAACAGCATACCACGCACATCACCGCAGAAGGCAAAATCATAAGCTTACCCGTTTTTATCCAGATACGCGCGCAGTTTTCTTGAGCAAATTTCCACGCTTTAAGACTTTTCATAGCACGTTTAGTACGGTATCCGTAAGCCTTGTTTATGTCCGACGGAGGATATTTTTTCAAAAACCACCCTGCGCCTATCATTATAAACGGCACAGGCATAATACATAAAATGTAAATTAAAATCATCTTTGCTGCCCTGCATTTAATAAGGTAAATAAATCCATTATTTCCAATTACATCTTATCCACAGAAAGTTCCCAAAGGTAAGAGCTATCCTCGGACATATTTTCAAGAAAAATACTTCTTATAAATCGCTTGTCCATTTATCTTATGAGTATGCCTTTGGACTTGCAGTCCTCCTTGACCTCGCCGACCGTAAGCTCCTTAAAGTGGAAAAGGCTTGCCGCAAGAGCCGCTGAGCAGTCCGTTTCAAGAAACGCCTCTGCAAAATCGGAAAGCTTACCCGCTCCGCCGCTGGCGATAACGGGAATTTTCACTGCGCTGCACACCGCTTTGAGCATTGGCAAATCAAAGCCGCCGCGCACTCCGTCGGTGTCAATGGAGTTGAGGCAAATCTCTCCTGCGCCGAGCTGTTCGCATTTTTTTACCCAGTCGATAAGGTCTATCTTCATATCAATTCTGCCGCCGTTGATGAAAACCGTCCACTTATTGTCCGCAACCTTTTTGGCGTCAATTCCCACGCATATGCACTGGCAGCCGAAAATGTCCGCGCCCTCTTTTATAAGATTTGGGTTCTGTACTGCCTGAGAATTCACCGACACCTTGTCCGCGCCTGCACGGAGAATATTTCTCATATCGTCCACGGACTTTATTCCTCCGCCCACGGTTAGGGGAACGAACACCTTTTTGGCGGTCTCTCTCACCACGTCAAGGATAACTCCTCTGTTTTCGTGGGAAGCTGTTATATCGTAGAAAACTATCTCATCTGCCCCCTGCAAATTGTACTCGTAAGCGCATTCAACAGGATCTCCGACTTCTTTAATTCCTTGGAAATTTACTCCCTTGACTACCTTGCCGTCTCTTACGTCAAGGCAGGGTATAATTCTTTTTGCAAGCATAATTTTTCCTCCTTTGGAATTCTTATATTACTTAATCCGATTTATGTTCAGCCTGTTCCCTATCCTTTTTGATTACAAACACGACCGCCCACAAAAACATCGCGCCCCATAATGCATATTGAAGATAACCGTTAGTAAAAAAAATAAACACTGCGTTGTCATTCCAGCCGTATACAAAATCAAAAGCATTTGCGGGAATGTCATAAATAAAATGCAGGAGCATAGGTATCAAAATGTTGTGAGAGTGCATATAAACCGCCGCATATGCAAATCCCATCATACCCGTAAACAGAAATGTGTCCAGCGCGTCTCCGATGCTTGCGCTGCCCGGAAGATGTAACGCTCCGAACACCATAAAAGAAAGCAGAGCGTAGCCGAGCCGCCTTTTCCAAGTACGCTCGCCGTTAAAATAACCCTCCAAAAGAAAAGCTCGGCATGTAAGCTCCTCCCATAATCCCGTTGTTATCTGCTGACAGAACAAACGCGAAAACACTATAGCAAAGGTCGTATCTATAAACTCCGCCGCGCCGAAAATCAAAACCGCAGTATGACGCAGCGTAATAGCGATTATTCCCGCACCTGCCAACATTGCGCTTGCAGAACCCTTAAAATTGATAACGTTCGTCCACTTTTCTTTATGAAAAAGCCTGACGAATATCATAAGCTCGGCTATACCGAAAACAAGTCTTTGTGCAGAGCTTGAAAAATACCACGCCGCACCGTCAAAACCAAAAGTTCTGAATATTTCCGAAATCCCCAAAAACGCTATATTAAAAATAACACAAAAAGCAACTCCGATATTGTTTTTTAAGATACCTTTCCGCTCGCTGTCCGCTTTTAGATCAGACATATGATATACCCCCCTATCCGACTGACAAGAAACAGATCACCCCGACAGTTTCGCAAAGTTTTCCAGAATTTTAAGTCCCGTCTTACCGCTCTTTTCGGGGTGGAACTGACAGCCGAACACATTATTCCCGTCGGACACTACCGCAGGGACCTTTGAGCCGTACTCGCAGTACGCATACAGATTTTTATCATCACAGAAAGCCTTGTATGAGTGGACAAAGTAAACGTACTCGTCGTCGGTCAACCCGTCGAAAAGGCGGCAGTCATGGTTGTACTCCAGCTTATTCCAGCCCATATGAGGGATAACCAGATCTGGCTCGTTGATCTTGTCCACATAGCCACCGACAAGACCTAAGCCATTGCACTCCTCAAATTCGTAGCTCTTTTCAAACAGGAGCTGCATACCTAAGCATATTCCCAGAAACGGCTTGAACTGCGCCTGCTCCTTTATAACGTCGGTAAGTCCGCTTAATTTAAGCATAGTCATCGCCCATGGGAACGCTCCCACACCCGGGAGGATAAGGGCGTCCGCCTTTTCGATATCCTCTTTTTTATCGGTAAGCTTATTTTCAAAGCCGAGGTAGTCAAGGGCGTTTTTTACCGAAAAAATATTGCCTGCTCCGTAGTCGATTATCGCTATCATTTAAAGCACTCCTTTTGTTGAAAGTACGGCTGTACCTGTTATCTTCATTGCGTCCTTAAGGGCGTGAGCGACCGCCTTATACATAGCCTCGGCGATGTGGTGGTCGTTTTTGCCGTACTCTTTTCTTATGTGCAGAGTAATTCCCGAATTAAAGGCAAAGGCTCTGAAAAATTCCTCGGTGAGACAGGTGTCGTAGCCGCCTATCCTGTCGTCGTGAAATTCTCCGTTAAAGGCAAGAAAAGGACGTCCGCTTATATCGAGTGAGCAGAACACAAGAGCCTCGTCCATAGGGACAAAAGCCGAGCCGTATCTGGCGATGCCCGCTTTGTCTCCCAGAGCCTTTGCGAAAGCCATACCAAGCACAATTCCCACGTCCTCGACGGTGTGATGTCCGTCAACGTGGAGGTCGCCTGCGCATTCGACCTCAAGGTCTATTCCGCTGTGTACGCCGAAAGCGGTAAGCATATGGTCGAAAAATCCGATACCCGTATTAACGCTTACCTTGCCCTCGCCGTCAAGCTTAACGAAAACCTCTATATCGGTTTCCTTTGTTTTTCTTTTGATTTCGGCTGTTCTCATATTAACACCGTCACTTTCCTGATCGTTCTCTGTGTATTCTGTCAATGGAATTGCGGATTGACTGTTCCAATTCAGATACAATTCCATAATACTGTGCAAGCTGTATCAAAGCGCAAAAGGACTGCTTTATCTCATCTGCCAAATGCTGCTTTGAGGGTTCGCCGTGCTTTTGAGTTTTTTATACTAAAACCTCACCTTAATAGCGTTAGCGTGAGCGGTCAAGCCCTCTTTTTCAGCCACAAGGATAATATCGTCCTTAGCCTGTCTGAGAGCGTCCTCGGTGTAGTAGATAAAGCTGGAACGCTTTTCAAAGCTGTTTACCGACAGCGGAGAGAAAAATCTTGCCGTTCCGCTGGTGGGAAGAACGTGATTAGGTCCTGCGTAGTAGTCGCCCAAAGGCTCGGGAGCGTACTGTCCTAAGAAAATCGAGCCTGCGTTGTCAAGTCTGCCTACATACTCCAGCGGATTTTCAAACAGCACCTCAAGGTGCTCGGGAGCACATCTGTTTGCAATTTCACAAGCCTCATACTTTGAATTGCAGATAATGATCGCTCCGAAATCGGAGAGCGACTTCTCTATGATTTCTTTTCTGGACATATCCTGCATCTGTCTTTCAAGCTCGGCTATAGTTTCGTCCGCAAGCTTTTCGCTGGTAGTCACCAGTATTGCGGAGGCAAGCTTGTCGTGCTCCGCCTGAGACATAAGGTCTGCGGCAACGTACTTCGGGTTTGCCGTTTCGTCCGCCATTACAAGAATTTCGCTTGGCCCTGCGACCATATCGATATCGACCACTCCGTAAAGGAGCTTTTTAGCGGTTGCAACGTAAATGTTTCCGGGACCTACTATCTTGTCTACTTTTGGAATTTCCTCAGTACCGTAAGCCAGAGCCGCAATAGCCTGCGCTCCTCCGCTCATAAAAATCCTGTCAACGCCGCAAAGAGCCGCCGCAACTAAAATATCCTTGTTGGGAGTACCGTCTTTGAGAGGCGGAGTGACCATAATTATCTCTTTTACCCCTGCGATTTTTGCAGGAACTGCGTTCATCAGCACGCTTGACGGATAAGCCGCAGTACCTCCGGGAACATACAGACCTACCTTGTCAAGTCCTCTTACCTTTTGACCCAGAATACAGCCGTCCGCCTTTGTGTTGACAAAGCTCTGAGACTTCTGCCTCTGGTGGAAATCGGTTATGTTCTCGATTGAATTAAGCAGAGCGTCCACAAAGGACTGGTCTGCCTCGGTAAGAGCGTCGTTTATAATGTCCTGCGGAACTTCGTAATACTCGGGAAGTTTTCCGTCGAACTTCAAGGTGTAGTTCTTCACCGCCTCGTCGCCCTGTTCTCTCACCGTTTCTATAATTTCATTAACCACTGAAATGACCTGCTTATTGGTTTCCGCCTGTCTTTTTTCAAGCTGTTTAAAAAAATCGGCTTCGTCTTTTCCGTTAACATATATCTTTTTTATAAGTGACATTTTAATTTCCTCCTTGTACTGTAATTCAAATTTTATATCAACACCAAGAATTTACGCTTTAAACTCTTTTTTCAGCAAAGCATAAACATAAAAATCATCAAAAACATTTTCGTTTTCTTTTCTTGGAAACTGCTCTTTATGTTCTGCTTCTTTTCGCATTCCAAGTCGCTCAATTAATCTGATTGATTTTGTATTTCTTGCATTGATTTCGGCAAATATACGACGGACGCCCATAACTGAAAAAGCATATGTCATCATACCTTTCACGCTCTCATAAGCATATCCTTTTCCCTGATATTCACCGTTAAAGGTATATCCTATCTCATAGCTTCCGAAATCCTTATCAGCAAAATATATTTTGCCAATAACCTTATTTTCTAAAACGACTGCAAAAAACTCCTTACTTTTTGAGAAGTTTATCGCTTCCTGAATACACGCCTCTTTTGTAAAGGTTTCATATGGCTCAAAATATGTAACGTGCCTATCTGTAAGAATATCCGCTAAATCTTCAAAGTCATCTGCTACAAATTTTCTGACTGACAAGCGCTCAGTAGTAAATAATACAGCCACAATATACCTCCTTAAATTACGATTTATCACATTACAAATATCAAATTAACCTCTATGAGAATGGAATTGCATATGCAAGCTATCACAAATTCTTCTCCACCAGATCAACAAAATCCTGAATTTCTTTCTGTCTCATTTTCATACTTACCATATTCACAATAAGTCTTGCGGAAATGGGGCAGATGTCCTCGATAACTTCAAGTCCGTTTTCTTTGAGAGTAGTGCCCGTCTCCACGATATCGACGATACCGTCCGCAAGCTCCAGCAGAGGAGCAAGCTCTACGGAACCTTCGATTTTTATTATTTCAACGTCCATACCCTTGCTTTCAAAATGCTTTCTTGTGATGTTCGGGTACTTCGTGGCAACTGTCTTTACGTTATATCCGCCGTAAAAGGACGAGCCTTTTTTCGTTGCAAGCGCAAATTTACATCTGCCGAACCCTAAGTCCACAAGCTCGAAAAACTTACCCTGCATTTCCTGAATGGTATCCTTGCCCACAACGCCCATATCGCACACGCCGTGCTCCACATAGGTTATAACGTCGTTAGCCTTTGCAAGCACCACTTCAAGATTTCCGTCGGGTACGGGAAGTATAAGCTTTCTTCCCTTTTCTTTTATTGCTGTGCAGTCGTAGCCGATCTTCTCCAGCAGTCCGACTGTGTCCTTTTCAAGTCTGCCCTTTGTAAGAGCAATTCTGAGAGGTTTATTCATTTAAAATTCTCCTTTCAAATCCAATATGCCCTTACAGAGTATTCTCGGTGATTTCCTCGCCGACCCTGATGACCTTTGCTATTCCGCGGGACTTAGCGTACTCCACGGTCTCCTCGTATGTATTGAACAGCGAATTTTCAAGCTTAACGCCCTCTCTCACAAGCTTCTGAGCATATGCGAGAGCCTCGACTACATAGCCCTTTTCACCGAAAACAATGACCTCCGCAGGCTTGATCTCGGGAGTTGCTCCGATCTTTCTAAGATGTCTCGCGACCATATCAACATTAACGCCGAAGCCAACTGCGGGAAGGTCTCTGCCGAACGAACCGATAAGTCCGTCGTAGCGTCCGCCTTTGAGCACCGACTGTCCTACCTCGGAAAGATATCCCTTGAACACAATCCCCGTGTAATAATCGGTATGGCTCACAATTCCCAGGTCGACGGAAATCTTACCCTCATAGCCGAGGCTCGAAAGTCTTGTGAACACCTCTCTGAGATTGTAAAGAATTCCCGTTATCTTATCGTCGGCGTAAATATCCGCCGCCTTGTCGAGCACCTCAATACCGCCGAAAAGGCTCGGGAGCTGTTTCAGCGCACCCGTTATCTGATTTTCGCCTACCTCGTCCAGCAGGTCGTTAAGAGCGGGGTAATTCTTTGTGGAGATAAGCATTCTTATCTCCTCCCTAACGTTATCGTCAACGTCAAGCTGAGCGACAAGCTCCTTGAAATAGCCTATATGACCTATTTCAAGACGGAAGTTCTCCTTGTCAAAGCTTGCAAGAGCCTCCACGGCGGTACAGAGCGCCTCATAGTCCGCTCTTTTCCTGTTCTCCCCGCCGATAAGCTCGATACCTGCCTTAACGACCTCGTCGGAATGTCCTTTCAGAAGGGCATTATTTTCGTAAACGCTCTGATTGTAATACAGTCTCAGCGGAGTTTCCGCCTCTTTCAGACGCGTAGCGGCAAGCCTTGCGATCGGCACGGTGGAGTCGGGACGCATAACGATAAGCCTGCCCTTTGAGTCCACAAGCTTATAAAGATTTTCCTGTATGAAATTTCTTGAACTTCCGCTGAACATATCGTAAAATTCAATTCCCGGAGTAACTATCTCGCTGTAACCGAAGCCCTCGAACAAAGCGGAAAGCTTACTTTCCACACTTCGCCTTGCAAGGCAATCGTCAAACAGCAGATCTCTTGTACCCTCCGGGGTTATAAGATCGTATCTTTTCATAATAATTCCTCTTCCCACTTATTTTCTATCACTTTATCGTAGTAAAGTGATAACACAGTATCATAATATCAACAAGAAACATTTTAACACACTGCACGTAATTTGTCAACCGTTTTGGTGCAATTTTCCGAAAAAATTTGTAAAAACTCTGTTAAAGAGGTTAGATGTTAGAGGTTAGAACGGTAAGCCGTACCGTTGCAGTTTTCTTATCTCTGTACATCTGATTTTTTACTTTTAAAAATTAAAAAGCGAGATTTGATTGCTTTTCGGCATATCTCCAAATGCGCCGATTTTCTCCAATGTCTCTATTACCGTTTTAGAAATCCCGCTTTCCTGCTGGAATTCCTCTATAGATATGAAGTCGCCTTTCTGCGCCTTTTCGTAGATACCCATTGCCGCATTTGTTCCTACGCCGCTGAGTGAACAGAACGGCAGACGTATTTTATCTCCCTCGATCTGATAAATAAACGCGTGCGATTTCTTGATATCAATGGGCAGAAATTCATAGCCTCTGGACAGCATTTCGTTTATAAGCATAAGCATATCCAGCACGCCGCTGTCCTTGCCCGTCAACTGATCTTTCGGCTTGTTTTTCAGCTCGTCGATTTTATTCCTTACCATATAAATGCCCTTAACGGCAGTTTCGGCGTCAAAGTCCTCGCCTCGTACCGTAAAGTATGTGGCATAGAACGCCAAAGGCTTATACACCTTGAACCAGCAAAGTCTGATAGCCGCCGTAACGTAAGCCGCCGCGTGCGCTTTCGGGAACATATACTTGATCTTCAGACAGGAGTCTATATACCATTCGGGAACGCCGTGGTCTCTCATTGTCTGTTTCATATCCTCGGTAAGCAGCTTGGGCGCTTTACCCTTACGGGTTATCTCCATAATTTTAAATGACAGCTTAGGCTCGACGTCGTGGTGCAGCAGATATGTCATAATACTGTCTCTTGTTCCGATTACGTTGGAGATGTCGCAGGTTCCGTTGGCGATAAGCTCCTGAGCGTTGCCAAGCCAAACGTCCGTACCGTGGGAAAGTCCCGATATCTGCAGCAGATCCGATAAATTCTTAGGCTGGCAGTCAAGCAGCATTTGTCTTACAAAGGGCGTACCCATTTCCGGAATGCCCAGCGTTCCCGTTTTGCACATAATGTCCTCCTCGGTAACTCCGAGAGCCTCGGGGGAGGTAAACAGCGAGTATACCGCGGGATCCGACATAGGGCAGGAGTTGATGTCCAAGCCTGTCATATCCTCCAAGTACTTATACATAGTCGGAACGTCGTGTCCCAGCTCGTCAAGCTTAAGTATTGTATCGTGGAGCGAATGGAAATCGAAGTGCGTTGTGACCATATCCGAGTCGACCTTTTCAGCAGGGTGCTGAACGGGAGTAAAGTCGTAAACCTCGTAATCGCTTGGGATAACTACCATTCCTCCCGGGTGCTGAGAGGTCGTTCTCTTAATGTCGAGACAGCCGTTTATAAGCCTTTGTATCTCCGCCTTATGAACTACCTTTCCGCGCTCTTCAAGGTATTTTACCACATAACCGTAAGCAGTCTTGTCCGCAACCTTGCCGATAGTACCCGCCTTGAAAACGTGATCCTGTCCGAAAAGCTCTTCGGTATATTTATGCGCCTTTGCCTGATAGTCTCCCGAAAAGTTAAGGTCTATATCGGGGGCTTTATCTCCGTCAAAGCCCAGGAACGTTTCAAACGGAATATCGTGACCGTCACGGTGCATTTCCTCTCCGCATTCGGGACAGTTTTTCGGCGGCAGGTCAAAGCCCGAGCCTACCTCTCCCTTTTCAAAAAATTCAACGTGATGACATTTGCGGCAGACGTAATGAGGCACAAGAGGGTTTACCTCCGAAATACCCGACATTGACGCAACGAAGGACGAACCTACCGAACCTCTGGAACCTACCTGATAGCCGTTCTCGTTGGAGTTCGCCACAAGCTTCTGCGAGATCATATAAAGCACCGCAAATCCGTGCTTGATAATGGAGTCAAGCTCTCTTTTGAGCCGCTTGTAAACCAGTTCGGGAATGTGATCCTTGAAGTACTCGTCGACCTTAACGTCCTCGCCCTCGGGAACTTCTATGGACATAGGGTCGCAGTCGCCGTAAAGCGAGCAGGCTTTTCTCCAGCAGATGATTTGCAGTTCGTAGACCGCTCCCTCGATAAAAGGCGTATACGTTCCGTTAGGGAAAGCTTTGAGGTCGGGGTCTATCATATCCGCAACGGCGTTTGTGTTGGTTATGACCGTCTCTCTCGCCTTTTCCTCTCCTAAATAGGACAGCTCGTCCAGCATTTGATTTGTAGTTTTAAGATACAGCGGAGGCTGATTGTCGCAGTCGGAATACTTCATCGACGCCTGAATTATAGCGCGGAATTTTGCGTCCCCCTTTTCAAGAAAATGCACGTCTCCCGTAGCGCACACAGGAATACCCAGATCCTCGCCAAGTCTCACGATAAAACGGTTTATATCCTTGATATCCTCAATATCGTGAATTCTGTTGTACGGCTCCTTTTCGGCGGTCAACATAAACATATTATTGCCGTCGGGCTGAATTTCCAGATAGTCGTAAAAGCTTGCTATCTGCTTTATGTAGTCGTAGGACTTACCCTCAAGATACGCCTGAATGACCTCGCCGCGCTCGCAGGCGCTGCCCAGAATAAGTCCCTCTCTGTATTTCACAAGCTCGGACTTCGGAATTCTCGGTCTGCGCTTGTAATATTTAAGATTTGAGTCTGAAATAAGTCTGTACAGATTTTTAAGCCCCAGATTATTCCTTACAAGAATTATCTGATGATACGCAGGCTTTTCAAGCACCGTATCCGTATTTGCCAGCAGACTGTTGAGCATATCCACCGTAATAAGCATAAGCGGATACTGCTCCGTAAGTATATTGCATAGATTTATAAAAATCTTTGCAAGGACCTCTGCGTCGTCGCAGCCGCGGTGATGATTAAAGTCCCCCAGACCGAAATGCTCCGCCACGTAATTCAGCTTGTGCTTTTCAAGCTGAGGCAGCATTATCTGCGACATAGGAACGGTATCTATGCTTGAAAATTTGAACTTAATATTATGTCTCTCGGCGCACTCGGTAATAAAGCCCGTATCAAAACCCGCATTATGCGCCACAAAGCAGGGATTTTCCCCTGTGAACTCCATAAAGGCTTTAAGCGCGCTCAGCTCGTCGGGAGCGTCCTTTACCATATCGTTGGTAATATTTGTAAGATTTGAAATAAACTCCGATATCTCGCACTGAGGGTTCACGAAGGTGTCAAATGTATCGACGATCTCCAGATTTCTCAGCTTTACCGCGCCTATCTCTATCATTCTGTCGGACTTGGGATTAGTGCCCGTAGTCTCCAGATCGAACACGATTATTTCGTCGGTAAGCTCCCGTTTGTCAACGCCCTTGAATATCTTCTCGTCGTTGTTGACCTCGTAAGCCTCGCAGCCGTAGAGCACCTTGAAATTTCCTCCGCCCTTGCGAATACCCGCACAGGCTCCGCCCGCTTCGGGATAGCCCTGAACCACGCCGTGGTCTGTGATAGCTATAGCGGGGTGTCCCCATGAGTAAGCGCGTTCAACAAGCTTGTCCGCAGAGGCAAGAGCGTCCATCATAGACATATTGGTATGGCAGTGGAGCTCCACACGCTTTTGCTCGCTTGTATCCTTTTCAAGTTCGCGCTTTACCAGCATAATATTCTCCGGCATAAGATTGATTGAACGGTCAAAGCTGTCCTCCTCTATCTCGCCGCTTACGATTATGGTCTTGCCCTTTTTAAGCTTTTCCAGCATAGCCTCCAGAGTAACTCTCGTAAGCCGCACATACCGACCCGATTTATTGGAACCGATAAGCTTTAAGGAATAGGAGCCCGTATAATCCGTGAAAAAAACTATAGCGATAAGCATACCCGTTTTGGTTTCCTTAGTCTCCACTTGGAAAACGTCGCCCCAAACGGTAGCCTTGCCGCTGAAATTCTCAACGCCGTCGTGGTCTACGGGCAGGCTTGCCATACTAAGCACTCTTTCGGAGGAATTTATGGGCGAACCTTTAAGTACAACAGCGTCGTCGCAAAGCAGAGAAAGC
>JAUNOG010000060.1 GCA_030531185.1 Ruminococcus sp. | reverse complement strand
GTTAGCTTTAGGAATACAAAGCACCGCCACAACAGGGGAGTGCTCATGGCAGAATTCCTCGATCTCGTCGGTGTGTTTTATAGGGATTTCGCCTATTCTGCTGCCTATAAGCTTTGGATTTACATCAAAAATACCTGTGAGGTGACAGCCTCTTGTCTCAAAATTTATGTGCAGTGCAATGGCTCTTCCCAGATTTCCCGCGCCTATGAGAATTGTCTCAAAATTTCTGTCCACGCCCAGTATTTTACCGATTTCACTTCTGAGACTTTCAACGTGATAGCCGTAGCCCTGCTGTCCGAAACCTCCGAAACAGTTGAGGTCCTGCCTTATCTGTGATGCGGTAAGCTTCATTTTTTCCGAAAGCTCTCGGGAGGATATTCTCTCAATTCCCTGTTTTTGCAGCTCTCCCAGAAATCTGTAATATCTTGGCAGTCGTTTAATCACCGATGCCGAAATAGAACCGTCTCTTGACATTTTACATACCATTCCTTCGTAATATAACCGGATTGACAAATAAATAACAATCTATAATAATTAATATAATAACACTAAAACGGAGCTTTGTCAAGCCTCAGAAAGAATTTTATTACAGTCAAGGTCCTTAATAGTTCGTTGACGTTAATAAGACGAAATAAAAGCGAACGTCGGCAAAAGAAACGTCACAGGAGTTGTAAAAAAAGCAAATACCAAGGCAATTTTCCTCTTAAAGCCGTCGTCAAGAGAGGTTTTATTCAGCGCAAATTTTTTATCCAATTTGTAAATGACTATGGAGGACACTGCCATACATAAAAGGGTATAGAGCAATGCAAAAATGTCAATGGTATTTGATAAAAAACCAGCGCTGAAAATTTAATCAGCGCTGGTTGAGGATAGATTATTTACTTCTTTTCAACTGCGATCCATATTTCGGCGTGATAATTGTCCGAAGAATAGACTTCAATATCGAGATTTCCGCAGGGCTTGTAATCGGACGACGGGAAAAATTCGGCGAAGATACTGTGCCACAGTTTCTGTATTGCATCAGGTACGCTGCCTGCTGCGTCGAAAATTATCCACGACGCCGACGGGATATCAACTATGTTATATCCGTCGGGAACGTCTCCTCCTGCATATTCCGCTCCTATTGAATACGGGAAATCCTTGACTTTTACGGAGTCCTCCATACACATACCTACGACTTTGCTGCCGAGAACGCCGTCCTTTTTGCAGTTTTCGATAAGATATTTTACCGTTCCGTCACTATGACACTGCTGCCAGAATTCGGGAATATCCTTTCTGCCCAAAACGTCTTCGATCTTGTCAAAGCGCTGTGTCTTAGCAATGATTTTAAATGCCTCTTTCTTTTCGATTTTGTAGTTCATACTGCTACCGCCTTTCACCAAAATTGAAACAGTAAGCTTAGCATAGAATTTTATGGGAATTTGTTTTTTGCGCACCGCATTTGGAGTTGCTCCGTGAAATCTCGTAAAAGCTCTTGTAAATCCCTCGGGTGTATCATAGCCGTATTTCAGAGCTATATCAATGATCTTATCCTCCGTAGTCAAAAGCTCTCCGCCGGCAAGTGACAGCCTTCTGTTACGGATATATTCTCCCAATGATATACCGCAGAGAATAGAAAAGATCTTCTGATAATAAAATCCCGATAAATGCATTACTTCGGCAATTTTCTCGTAATTCAGCGGCTCGGTGATATGATCTTCTATATAATCTATAGAGCTTTGAAATTCTTTTACCCAATCCATAGCTAACCTCCTGTTCTGTACATATTATAGCATTAGCAGCAATTTTCTTCTTGATAATTTGTGTCCGCTTTTGTCAAAATGATTATATCACACTAATTTTAATAAGTCAATTATCATTACCAACAAAAAGACGCTCCCAATCGAAAAATCGGAAGCGTCTTTTAATGTTAGCATAAATTTTGTTTAGATATCAGCCCAAGAGCTTAGCAAGTCTCTCGTTAACAGCCTTAAGGAAGTCCTCTGTGTTGACCTTGGTCTTGTTTGCGAGAGTGGACAGCGCATAAAGGTCGCCTGTCATAATGCCGTCCTCAATAGTGGAAATAGTTGCCTTTTCCAGACAGTCGGCATAATTTACAAGCTCGGGAAGCTCGTCAAGCTCGCCTCTCTTGCGGAGCGCGCCAGTCCAAGCGAACAGAGTAGCGACAGAGTTTGTGGAGGTCTCCTCGCCCTTGAGATGCTTGTAGTAATGTCTCTGTACAGTTCCGTGAGCCGCCTCATACTCGTAAATTCCGTCGGGCGATACAAGTACGGAGGTCATCATAGCAAGCGAACCGTATGCAGTAGCGACCATATCGCTCATTACATCTCCGTCGTAATTCTTGCAAGCCCAGATATATCCGCCGTTGGAACGTATAACTCTTGCAACAGCGTCGTCGATAAGAGTGTAGAAATACTCGATACCTGCCGTCTCGAACTTCTCCTTGTATTCTGCGTCGTAAATTTCCTGGAAAATATCCTTGAACGTGTGGTCGTACTTTTTGGAAATAGTGTCCTTTGTAGCGAACCAGATATCCTGCTTTTTGTCCAGCGCAAAATTAAAGCAGGCTCTTGCAAATGACGCAATCGAAGTGGACTTATTGTGCTGTCCCTGAATAATACCGTCGCACTCAAAGTTGTAAATTGTTTCCTTGGTCACATTTCCGTCCTTGTCCGTGCAAACAAGCTCAGCCTTTGAGCCCTCGGGGCATTTGATCTCGACGTTCTTGTAAACATCGCCGTAAGCGTGTCTTGCAATGGTGATAGGCTTTGTCCAAGTAGGAATGTAAGGAGTAATACCCTTAACAAGAATAGGAGTTCTGAAAACTGTACCGTCAAGCATTGCTCTGATAGTGCCGTTAGGGGACTTCCACATTTCTTTGAGGTTATACTCGGGCATTCTTGCCGCATTAGGCGTAATAGTAGCGCACTTTACCGCAACGCCGTACTTTTTTGTAGCGTTTGCGGAATCAACCGTTACCTGGTCGTTAGTCTCGTTTCTGTGAACAAGACCTAAGTCGTAGTACTCGGTTTTAAGGTCTACATAAGGATTGATAAGAATATCCTTGATTTCCTGCCAGATAATTCTGGTCATTTCGTCGCCGTCCATTTCGACCAGCGGTGTTTTCATCTGAATTTTTGCCATTTTACAATTCCTCCTTGTATTAAATAAATAGTTAGGTTATTTACAAAGCTGTTCTCTCGTATAATCCAGCAGACCGCCCGCAAGGATAATATCCTTTGTTCTGCCCGTAAGCTCGCAGAGAACGGGAATTTCCGCACCCGTTGTCTTGTTAACGACAGTAAGCTCGGTCTTGTCGGCTTGAATGTCCGCACGAACATTTGCAAGCACGATCTCGTCTCCCTGATTGATTTTTTCATAGTCCTCCTCGTTAACGAACGTAAGAGGGAGAATACCCGCATTGATAAGGTTTGCTCTGTGAATTCTTGCAAAGGACTTGACCAGAACAGCCTTAATTCCGAGATACAGAGGAGCAAGCGCAGCGTGCTCTCTTGACGAGCCTTGTCCGTAGTTTGAACCGCCTACGATAATGGATTTGCCCATATTCTTCGCACGTCTCGGGAAATCCTCGTCGCATACTGTAAAGCAATGCTGTGAAATAGCAGGAATATTGGAACGCAGAGGAAGAATTTTTGCGCCCGCAGGCATAATGTGGTCGGTAGTAATGTTATCGCCGACTTTGAGGGATACCTGGCATTCAATGTCCTCAACCAGCGGAGCAGTTTTGGGATACGGCTTGATGTTCGGTCCTCTGAGGACTTCAACACTGTCCATATCAGCCTCGTCTACAGGAGGTACGACCATATTGTCGTTTATCTCAAAATGCTCGGGAACCTTGATCTCAGGCATATCGCCGAGAGTTCTCGGGTCTGTAAGAACGCCTGTGAGAGCCGAAGCAGCGGCAAGCTCAGGAGATACCAGATAGATCTGGCCGTCCTTTGTTCCCGAACGTCCCAGGAAGTTTCTGTTAAAGGTTCTCAGAGAAATACCCTTTGAGTTAGGAGCCTGTCCCATACCAATGCAAGGTCCGCAGGCAGACTCGAGAATTCTTGCTCCAGCCGCGATCATATCGGCAAGCGCGCCGTTCTGTGCAAGCATATTGAGAACCTGCTTTGAACCCGGTGCGATAGCAAGCGAAACATCAGGGTGAACAGTCTTGCCCTTGAGAATGTGCGCAACCTTCATCATATCGACAAACGAAGAGTTTGTGCAGGAACCGATACATACCTGGTCTATCTTCATTTCGCCAAGCTCGGCACAGGTCTTGATGTTGTCGGGGGAGTGAGGACAAGCCGCCATAGGAACAAGCTCGGAAAGGTCAATATCGATGACCTCGTCGTACTCTGCGTCGTCGTCTGCTTTAAGCTCCGTCCAGACGTCCGCTCTGTCCTGAGCTTTGAGGAATGCAAGCGTATTTTCGTCCGACGGGAAGATAGAGGTCGTTGCTCCAAGCTCGGCGCCCATATTTGTGATAGTGGCTCTCTCGGGAACGGTAAGCGTCTTTACGCCCTCGCCGCAGTATTCGATGACCTTGCCTACGCCGCCCTTAACGGACATTCTTCTGAGCACCTCGAGGATAACGTCCTTTGCGGATACCCAAGGAGAAAGCTTGCCTGTAAGGTTGACCTTAACGATCTTAGGATATGTAATATAATAAGCTCCGCCGCCCATAGCAACCGCAACGTCAAGTCCGCCTGCGCCCATAGCTATCATACCGATACCGCCGCCTGTGGGAGTGTGGCTGTCTGAGCCGATAAGGGTCTTGCCCGGAATACCGAAACGCTCTAAGTGTACCTGATGACAGATACCGTTGCCGGGTCTTGAAAAATAAATGCCGTGCTTTTTACAGACTGAACCGATAAAACGGTGATCGTCCGCATTTTCAAAGCCGGACTGAAGAGTGTTATGGTCGATATAAGCAACGGACTTTTCCGTCTTAACTCGCGGAACGCCCATAGCCTCATACTCAAGGTAAGCCATTGTACCCGTAGCGTCCTGAGTTAAAGTCTGGTCAATACGGATTCCGATTTCATTGCCCTTAACAAACTCTCCGTCGACAACGTGAGCTTTAAGGATTTTTTCAGTTAAAGTAAGTCCCATAGATAAACAATCCTTTCTTTGGTAATCTATAATATATTTTATACTAAATAACGCTTTTTGTCAAGTGAATTGCAAATTGTAATGTAAATAATTGATTAATCAACTAATTACAGTACGAGAATGAAGGATTTGATTGCACAAAATTCATAGCAAATCCGATCGGATCTGCCTTGACGTCTTTGTCTTGACAATACGTCCGGCATATTATATAATATAAGATATATACTTAACTATGAACAGGGGAGATAGGCTTTTGAACGCGAAAAGAATAATAAGGAATTCGGCAGTGGTTATAATTTCTGTTTGTGCAATATGCTGCATAGCATATTTTTTACTTTATAAAATTCCCGAAAACAAGGAAAATAAAGCTTCTGAAAGTGAAAAAAGCAGTTTTGGGGTATCCGACGAAAGCGTCGGTCAAAGCTCGGTCGACAGCGAGGATTTGTATGACACGTCGCCGATCTCGCAGGCGTACCTGAACGGAGATACGTCTGCGCTGGACGAATTTCAGCTTTCGATTTACAGCAAAGCCATTCAAATTCTCGGCGATGAGATATCGGAAGAAATGACGGATTACGAAAAGGAACTTGCAATTCACGATTATCTGGTAACAACCTGCGAGTATGACGAGGGACTGCTTACTGTTCTGGGAGGTCATAGCGAGAACGCCGAGAACCCTTACGGCGCATTGATAGAAGGCAAAGCAATATGCTCGGGCTATACTACCTCATTTCAGATGTTTATGGATATGCTTGGAATACCTTGCAGGTCAATTAAAGCGGGGGATACCGACGATGAAGAACACGCGTGGAATATGGTTGAGATCGACGGCGAATGGTATTATGTTGACGTAACGTGGGACGACCCTGTTCCCGATAAAAAGAACAGACCTACGCGGCATGCATATTTTAATGTGACCTACGATATAATGGCAGAACGGCACGTATGGGATAATACGGGATTTCCCGAGGCGGACAGCTTTGAAAATTCATATACGGCTCATAATCTTCACAGCGTTTCAAGCTGGGAGGAGGTTACTCAGGCTATGGAAGATCAGCTTGCGGCGGGTAATGAAAGCGTTTATTTTGAGTTTGACGAAAGTATGAATATAAAGCCGGACAGGGCAGACGAGCTCAACTACGCTCTGCCTGCGGACTATTTAAGCGAAGATTTGAAAAATGTCACTGATGATTTTGCGGATAATCACAAAGGTATTGCGGTATACTGCCGCAGAGCCGCATTCGGAGACAGGGCAGTACTTGAGATATCGATGAAAAAGCAATATTTATAAGAAATGAGGAGCATAAATGAAATTCAGACCTTGCATAGATATACATAACGGTTCGGTAAAGCAGATAGTTGGCGGCAGTCTCGCAGATAAGGGAGATTATGCGGTCGATAATTTTGTGTCGGAATATGACGGCGCATATTACGGCGGGCTTTACAAGTCTAAAGGTCTCAGCGGCGGACATATAATTATACTGAACCCAAGTTCCAGCGAATATTATGATAAGGACGTTGAACAGGCGTATTCCGCGCTCTCGGCGTTCGAGGGAGGACTTCAGATAGGCGGCGGCATCAGCGATGAAAACGCCAAAGCCTTCCTTGACAGAGGAGCATCTCACGTGATAGTGACAAGCTTTGTTTTCAAAAACGGAACAGTAAATTTTGATAATCTGGACAGACTTGTAAAAACTGTAGGAAAGAACAGGCTGGTGCTTGATTTGTCCTGCCGTAAGCGTGACGGAGATTACTATATAGTTACAGACCGCTGGCAGAAATTTACCGATATCAAGCTTGACGAAAAATCCTTGGATATGTTTTCCTCATACTGCGACGAGTTGCTTATTCACGCAGTTGACGTTGAGGGCAAGGCGAGAGGTATCGAGGAAAAGCTGGTCGGACTTATGGGGAACAACATCGGTATTCCCGCAACCTATGCCGGAGGTATCTCTTCCTTTGAAGATCTGGATAAGCTTAAAATATTGGGAAAGAGCAGAATTGATTTTACGATCGGCAGCGCGCTGGATATTTTCGGAGGCAATATGAAGTTTGAGGAAGTCTGCGCTTACGGCGGCAATATCGCTTATGCAAAGATAACAAATAAATCCTGAGTAAATTTATGATTTTGTAAAATAAATATTTGCAATTATCATAAATATATGGTATAATATACATTGGTATTTTTTCAAAAATAAAACCGAAAGGACGAGGTTTATGTCTAAAATTCGAGTAGCGGTCATTTTCGGCGGAAAGTCCAACGAACACGATGTTTCCGTTGTTTCCGCCGCGCACATCATAAAGAGCATTCCAAAGGACAAATATGATATTGTATGTATCGGTATCACGAAGAAGGGTCATTGGCTGAAATATATAGGAGACGTTGACGATATTCCTAACGGTAAATGGGAAAAGCACCCCGATAACGTTCCCTGTATTTTAAGTCCCGACCCTGTGGACAAGGGATTTTTGGCTATAGGAGCAGACGGAGAGTGCAGACACGTTAAGGTTGACGTCATTTTCCCTGTACTTCACGGTAAAAACGGCGAGGACGGCACAATTCAGGGCATTTTTGAAATGGCGGAAATACCCTTTGTCGGCTGCGATCTGATTTCCTCAGCAAACTGTATGGATAAGGACGTTACCCATACAATTCTCGAGGCTCACGGAATTAAAACGGCTAAATGGGTCTCAATGATCTTATCCGATATGCCGTCGCTGGACGCTAAGTGCTCCGAAATGGAGGAAAAGCTTACATATCCTATGTTTGTAAAGCCTGCGAACTGCGGTTCTTCTGTGGGAGTTTCAAAGGTGAGAGATCTTGACGAGCTTAAAGCAGGGATAAAAACGGCGTTTGCTCACGATAAGAAAGTAGTTGTAGAAGAGGGCATTGACGGTATTGAGTGCGAGTGCGCGGTTATGGGCAACGACGAGCCTTTTGCGTCTACTGTAGGCGAGGTATGCTCCGCAAACGGCGAGCTTTACGATTATGACGCAAAGTATAATAATGCAGAGTCCAGAACTGTTATTCCTGCAAGAATGAGCGAGAAAAGTATAGAAGAGATCAGAAAGACGGCGGTTGCGGGCTATAAGGCAATGGGCTGTTCGGGTCTTGCAAGAGTTGACTTCTTCCTTTGCAAGGACGGAACGATAATCCTTAACGAGATAAACACTCTGCCGGGACATACGCCGATAAGTATGTATCCTCAGTTAATGCAGTACGGCGGAATGTCACCCGAGGAGCAGGAGGACAGACTTATCAGGCTTGCTCTTGAAAGGGCGGGAGTAGATTATGAATAACGCCGCGATAGGAGTTTTCGACTCCGGTGTAGGCGGTCTTACCTGCGTTGAGGAAATAATGAAATTAATGCCTCACGAGAACATTGTATATCTCGGCGATACGGCAAGAGTTCCGTACGGTACCCGCAGCAAGGAAACCATTATCAGATATGCAAAACAGGATATCGCTTTTCTTGAACAGCATAATGTCAAAATGATCTTGGTCGCCTGCGGTACAGTTTCATCTGTTCTTGCCAATGTGGAGCATAACAATAAGACAGAAGTCAGCGGAGTTGTTCAGCCGACAGTTCACGCTGCCTGTGCGGCAACAAGAAACAACCGTATCGGCATAATCGCCACCGGTGCAACGATAAAAAGCGGCAGCTATGGTAAGGTCATTAGGGGAATATCTCCCGATATCAAGGTGATCGGCAAGGCTTGCCCTATGTTTGTCCCTCTGGTCGAAAACGGTTATACGTCGCCTGATTGTCCGCCTGCCGTGTTTTTTGCAGAGGAATATCTTGAGTGTATGAAAAGCGAACGGGTCGATACTCTTATTTTGGGCTGTACTCATTATCCGCATTTATCGGAGGTCATATCGCAGGTTATGGGCGAGGGAGTAAAGCTTATTTCTTCGGGGGCGGAGCTTGCTAAGTATGCGCTTAAGACTATGACGTACAACGATCAGCTTGCAGAAAGGAAAGAACAAGGCTCTCTGGAGCTTTACTGTACCGACAGCGAGGAGCTGTTTGCGGAGAATGTTGAAAAATTTTTAGGGAAGAATATAAACGCTAAAATTTCTAAATGCAATTTGAACCTTGTTATCTGATTGCAATGGAGGGAAAATTGTGAATAAAAAGGACGTATCGATCAGGCTTGTCAGCAGACAGTCCGACGGAGAAAGCAACGAGGAAACAGAGATATTCTCTATGGGAACTCTTGAAAAAACAAATCAGGGTTACCGAATTTCCTATGCGGAATCCGAGGCAACGGGCTTTGAGGGCAGCACCACGGCTTTGGAGACCTTTGGAAACTCAAAGGTGACTATGGAGAGAAGCGGAGCTGTCAGCTCAAATCTGATTATCGAAAAGAATACCAAGCACCATTGCGTATACGGCACTCCTTACGGTTCTTTTACCGTAGGGGTCAATGCAAAGGACATAAGCTCAGATCTTGACGATAACGGCGGCAGACTTGATTTTCATTATGTAATAGACGTAAATTCCAGCTATCTCGGCGATTTTGAGATAAGCGTCGAGGTAAGATAAACGGGAGGAATAACAAATGACGAATTTGATAAACGAGGCTTTCGCACAGGCGAGAGAGCTTGTAATGAACGCTTTGGGAGCGCTTGTTGCGGACGGAACTTTTCCCGCCGAGCCTATTCCAGCATTTAATACGGAAATTCCTGCGGACGCTAAAAACGGGGATATTTCTACAAATGCGGCAATGGTCTGCGCAAGACCTTTTAAAAGCAATCCAAGAAAAATTGCAGAGAATATTATTTCAAAGGTACAGCTTACGGGTACTTTTTTCGAAAAGTGCGAGGTTGCAGGTCCCGGATTTATAAACTTTTTCTATTCAAAGGACTGGTACGCTCAGGTTATAAAGTCTGTTCTCGATGAGGGAGAAAAGTACGGCGAAACTGATATGGGCAAAGGCAAAAGCGTGCTTGTTGAGTTCGTATCTGCAAATCCCACAGGACCTATGCACATCGGCAACGCAAGAGGCGGAGCGATAGGGGACTGTCTTGCGGCTGTACTTGAAAAGGCGGGCTACAATGTCGCAAGGGAGTTTTATATCAACGACGCAGGCAATCAGATCGAGAAATTCGGCAAATCGCTGTCGCTCAGATATATGCAGATATGCAGCGACGCAGGTCTGGAAATCTGCAAAAAGGGTCTCGATATGGAGGCTTTCTGTAAGGAGATATACGGCGAGGACGGCAACAGAGAAGAATTCCCGATGCCCGAGGATACTTACAGAGGTATGGATATAATCGAACACGCAAAGAATTATTTTGACGAATACGGCGCAGTTTTAAGCGGTCAGTCTGAGGAGGACAGAAAGAAGTCGCTGGTAGAGTACGCTCTGCCGAAGAACATTGAAGTTCTTCATAACGATCTTGCAAAGTATAGAATTCACTATGACAAGTGGTTCAAGGAAAGCACGCTCCACAACGACGGTTCTGTAGCGGAGATCATTGAAAAGCTTAAAGCAAGCGGACACACCTACGAGCAGGACGGTGCGCTTTGGTTTAGGACGACCGACTTCGGCGATGAAAAGGACAGAGTACTTGTCCGTGAAAACGGTATTCCCACATACCTTGTTCCCGATATTGCTTATCATTACAATAAGCTGGCGGTGAGAAAGTTCGACAAGGCTGTTGATATTTTCGGTGCGGATCACCACGGATATATCCCGAGAATTAAGGCGTCTATGACTGCCCTCGGCGTTGACGCAAACAGGCTCGATATTGTAATAATGCAAATGGTAAATCTTGTCCGCAACGGCGAAAAGTACAAGCTTTCAAAGCGTTCGGGCAAGGCTATTACCCTTGCAACGCTCCTTGATGAAATCCCTATCGACGCGGCAAGATTTTTCTTTAATCTAAGAGAGCCTAACTCTCATTTTGATTTTGACCTTGACCTTGCGGTTTCGCAGTCGAGCCAGAACCCTGTGTACTATGTTCAGTACGCTCACGCAAGAATTTGTTCCGTTATGAAGAAAATGGCGGAGGAGGGAATTGAGGTCAAGCCGCTGGACAAGCAGTCAATGCAGTCGCTGAGTACCTCCGAGGAATTTGAGCTTGTCAAGCTTATGGCAACCCTGCCCAACGTTATCAACGAGGCGGCAAAGGCATACGACCCTGCAAAGGTCACGAAGTACGCAGTAGATATCGCTACTCTGTATCACAAATTCTACAATAACTGCCGTATCAAGGGCGAGCCCGAGGACGTAATGCAGGCAAGATTGTCGCTTTCCCTTGCAGTAAAACAGGTCATCAAAAATATTCTGGATATGCTGAAAATTACTTGTCCTGAGAGTATGTAATTGTAATAAACAATCACAGCGCACAGATAAAAAATGTGCGCTGATATTTTTGAAACGTAATGCGAAAAGACGCTTAGGTGCTGCGAATGCAGTGTTGATACTAAAATCATAAGCCGTTTTGCTTTATTCTTGTCATTGACTTTTTACAATGTAAATGCTATAATTACCTTAACAACAAATCGGAATTTTGCAAAGGATATGAAGAGAATGAAATTTGAAAATACATTTTTTATAAACGGAAATGCGTATGCGGGGAAATCTACAATGGTCAAACTGCTTGCTGAAAAATATAATGGTATTGCTTGCGAAGAGAATTATCATAACTCACTGTTATCCGAATTGGACGGGGATAAGTTTCCGTGTTTGACCTATACAAGAGATTTACAAGATTGGCATAACTTCATCAGGAGAACACCGGATGAATACGAAAGCTGGGTAAGAGGAGTATCAAAGGAAAGTGAAACGCTGGAGTTACAAATTCTGAATACATTGAGTACTAAAGGAAAAATGGTATTTGTGGACACAAATATTTCCATAGAAACACTGAAAGAAATATCAGACAATGACCATGTACTAATTATGCTGGCTGATCCTGATATATCGGTAAACCGATTTTTTGAAAGACCGGACAGAGAAAAACAGTTTCTGTATCAGTTACTTATGGATGAAGAGCAGCCGAAGCTGGCAATGGAAAATTTCAGACAATGTTTGAAGAGGATCAACTCTAGTGAAAAGTATAATTATTTTCTATATTCCGGTTTTAGAGTTATTGTTAGAGATGAGAACAGAAGTATAGAGGATACTTTTGCTTTAGTTGAGAAGGAATTTGGTTTGCAAGGATAAATTACAATTTATCGGGTATCTGAACAAGGCGGGAAATCTGAATTTGAGGAGTTTTAAATATGTACATAGTTGCCCCCAAAGACTATATGAATTATAATCAATGTATCGATCCGTCTTGCTGTGGAGCAGTTTATCCTCGTTCAATATCAGAAACGTTTCAACAGGGAGATATATTTACAAATTCTTGCACTGATAATCTTTCGGTTTTATATTGGCATTATAGCGGATTTGCGTTTCTTTCAGGTTTTTATGATGAATGTTTCCTCGAAGATATATATGACCTTTTACTTGATAAGAGCAGTACAATTTCAAAACGCTTTATCCTGTTTACTGATAATACAGCTATTGAGCAGTTTTTTCGTGCAAAGGAAAATGTAGCTATTGAACGCAGATATTTTTTTGAATATAAAAAAGAATATCCTGTTATCACAGCAAAACTGCCTGAAGGGTATAGATTATGTGAAATCAACAATGAATTGTTGCAAAAAATCAACGGAAAAATTACGCCTGCTTTTTCTTGGGATAATTTAAACGACTTTCTTGAAAAAGGAAAAGGGTATTGTATCGTATGTGGCAATGATATAGCGGCGTGGGCATTTTCTGCGGCAATCAGCAGTGATGAAATTGACATAGGTATAGAGACGGACAGCAAATACCGCCATTTGGGTTTTGCGCAAATTGTTGCGCAAATGATGATACGATATTGTTTTGAACAGCATAAGGCACCAGTATGGGCGTGTCACGCTGAAAATACAGCTTCTATTAATTTAGCGGAAAAAATAGGCTTTGTGAAATCATCTGAGTGTTTTACTATCCAAAAAGCAAGTACATAAATTTACGGATATTGTAAAAGAAAAATACCTGAGAAGAAAGAAGATCTTCTCAGGTATTTTATTAATGTCGCTTATGTGACATTAATCGTTTTTTAGAGTTCAATAATAACCTTTCCGCTGCCGAGACTTGGCGTGATTTCTACGCACTTGTCGGTGTTTGCTACGCTGATCTTGAATGACGCTGTGGTCTCTGTGTACTCGCATTCGATCTTATTACCGTTTCTGGTGGCTTTAAGCTCGAATACCTTGTTAGCCTCCGTGTCGTAGATCGGAGCAGCAGCAGTCTTTCCGTCCTCCAGCTCATAGATAGTGAAGTTTGCACCGCTGAGATAATCATATTCGATATCTCTTACAAAGTTACCGTAAGCGATAATACTGTTTGGCTTAGCAAGCGCAGGGATTTCAAAGTAAGAGCACTTGTGAGTGTACCACTTTCCGCCCTCAAGAACCTTGCCTGTGATGATGTCCGTCCACTTGCCCTCGGGAACGTAGTATTCAGCAATGCCCTCGTCGTTGAGTATAGGAGCAACCAGAATATTGTCACCGAACATATACTGTCTGTCAAGTGTGAGACAAGCAGGGTCGTTAGCGTAGTCTATAACCATTGCTCTCATTACAGGTACGCCTACCTCGTGGGTCTTGATAGCCTGAGCCCACAGATAAGGCATAAGCTTACCCTTGAGCTTTACGAAGAAACGAAGTACGTCGCAGGACTCCTCGTCAAAGAGCCACGGCACTCTGTAGGACTGATTACCGTGAAGTCTCGAGTGAGAGGAGAACATACCGAACGCAGCCCATCTCTTGTAAATGTCGGGAGTAGCGGTAGCCTCAAAGCCCGCCATATCGTGAGATGTATAACCGAAGCCTGAGATACAAAGCGAGAGACAGCCTCTTACGACCTCAGCCATTGAGTTGTAATTGCCAGAGCAATCGCCGCCCCAGTGAACAGGGAACTTCTGTCCGCCTGCCGTTGCGGAACGTGCAAACAGACAAGCCTTGTTTTCGCCGTAGTATTCTTTCAGTACGTTAAATACGCACTCGTTGTAAAGATATGTATAGTAGTTATGCATTTTGATCGGATCGGAGCCGTCGAAATAAACGACGTCCCTTGTGGGAATTCTCTCTCCGAAGTCCGTCTTGAACGTGTCAACACCCATTTCGCAGAGAGCGCGGAGATATCCTGCGTACCACTTGCAGGCGTCGGGATTTGTAAAGTCTACGATAGCCATACCGGGCTGCCACTCGTCGCACTGGAATACCGAACCGTCTGTTCTCTTTATGAAATATCCGTTTTCCATACCCTCGTCAAAGAGCCTTGAACGCTGTCCTATATACGGGTTTATCCAAACGCAGGAATGCAATCCCTTATCCTTATGAAGTCTTTCAAGCATAGCTTTAGGATCGGGGAACTGAGACTTGTCCCACTCAAAGTTGCACCACTCGAAGCCCTTCATCCAGAAGCAGTCGAAGTGGAACACCTGAAGAGGAATGTCTCTCTCAGCCATACCGTCAATGAACGATGACGTAGTTTCCTCGTCATAGGAAGTAGTAAACGACGTTGTAAGCCACAGACCGAATGAAAATGCAGGAGGCAGTGCAGGCTTACCTGTGAGGTCCGTATATCCCTTGAGGACTTCTGTGAGGTTCTCGCCGCCGAACACAAAATACTCCATATTCTCGCCGGGGACAGTCATTGAGACCTTAGAAACTGTATCTGAGCAAACCTCGTAGGATACCTTATCCGAGCTGTTTACAAACACACCGTAGCCTCTTGAAGATACGTAGAAAGGAATTGACTTGTAGGACTGATCTGAGCAGGTGCCGCCGTCAGCGTTCCATATCTCAACGTTGGAGCCGTTCTTTGTAAAGGTTGTGAACTTTTCTCCGAAACCGTAGAAATATTCGCCTACAGTAGTATCAAACTGCTCTCTGATATATGTCCTGTGAGGGTCTGCGGGATAGCTCCAGAAAGTGTCGTCAAGCTGTGTCTGAAGTCTTGCCTGCTGCT
>JAUNOG010000059.1 GCA_030531185.1 Ruminococcus sp. | reverse complement strand
GGAATTTATGGGCGAACCTTTAAGTACAACAGCGTCGTCGCAAAGCAGAGAAAGCCTTGTGAAATCCACCGAGCAAGTGCGGAATTCCACGGTCTGCTCCACACCCTTGCTGTCGGTAACGGTAGCAGTCTCCTTTTTAGGAGCAGGCTCGGCGGAGGGCAAAGGAAGATTTTTCAGAAACTCCTCCTGCTCTTTGTTATGCTCATCTATGTCCGTAGCAAGCTTGCCGCCGAATTCTATCTCAGCCTTAGCGGAAAACAGCTCTGTGACCAGCGCGGAAAAGGACGCATAGATACCCGCCGACTTCAGCAGTTCAAGTCCTCCGTGCTTCAACGTTACCTTGAAAATGCCCTTTTCAAGTACTGCCTCGGCGTCATCAAGAAAGCCGTTCACCAACGGAAATCTGCTTTTCAGAAATTTGCACAGATCCCCGAAATAGCCCACCTCCAGCATATCGGGAGTGAACTTTGTATGTAAAAGAAAGCTGTCAATTTGCAGAGCCTTTCTCATTCGTATTTCAAATTCAGTCACACTATCGAAGGACACCAGTCTGTCAAACGCCGCAGTACATTCGAGACTCCTGTTATTCTCGCCGAAGGTAAGCTTTAAAATCCTGCCCTCGGAAATATCTGCGGAGATCAGCTCCTTATATCCTTCAAAAAAACTTCCTATAGTATATGTGTTCATTTTTTTATCCTTTTTAATTTCGCAAATCCAATGCACAATGCACAATTCATAATGCACAATTAAGGTGTTCGCTGCGCTCACAATTTTCAATACTCAATTATAATGCATCGATACGGCAAACGCAGTCCAAAAATCACGCCGAAGGCGCACATCAATTGTGCATTGTTCATTGTGCATTATTGATTGATCTACATTTTTTCAATTTCCGAAAGAAGTGCGTTAAGCGCGTCCTCCTCTGAGACCCTTCTCAGCTTTTCGCCGTTTTTAAAAAGTACCGCGCAGCCGTCTCCGCCTGCGATACCTATGTCCGCTTCGCCTGCCTCGCCGATACCGTTGACAACACAGCCCATAACCGCAACTTTGATGTCCTTGTGAATGCCGCGGGTCGCCTCCTCGACTTTTTTTGCAAGTCCGATAAGGTCAATTCTTGTACGTCCGCAGGTCGGGCAGGATACTATCTGCACTCCGCTTCCCTTTCCGACGGCTTTGAGAATATCCTTTGCGGCATAGACCTCTTTGACGGGACTGTCTGTAAGTGAAACTCTGATAGTTTCGCCTATGCCGTCGGTAAGCAGAGAGCCTATTCCAACAGCGGATTTGATAATACCCATTCGCTCAGTGCCCGCCTCCGTCACGCCTAAATGCAGAGGATAGTTACACTGTCCCGCAAGCAGTCTGTAAGCGGCTATCATAGTCGGCACATCTGAGGACTTTATGGAAATAACAATATCCTCAAAGTCGCACTGTTCCAGAATTTTAACGTGACCCATTGCGCTTTCGACCAGCGCCTCTGCGCAGGGTCTGCCGTATTTTTCAAGGAGCGGCTTTTCCAGCGAGCCGCCGTTTACTCCGATACGGATAGGAATACTGCGCTGTCTGCAAGCCTTTACCACAGCCTTTACCCTGTCCATATCGCCGATATTACCGGGATTTATCCTGATTTTGTCTATTCCCGCTTCGGCGGCGGCAAGAGCAAGCTTATAGTCGAAATGAATGTCCGCCACAAGGGGTATCGAGATATTCTCCTTAATCGCAGGAATAAGCTTTACAGCGTCCATATTCGGTATAGCCGCTCTTACTATTTCGCAGCCCGCCTTTTCAAGCTCCACAGCCTGTTTTACGGAATTTTCAACATCCGTTGACGGAACGCTGAGCATTGACTGTATATATATCTTTTGGCCGTCAAGTACGCAGTTTCCTACCTTAACGGGACGTAAATCTCTCATGCTTCATTATCCTCTCTTTCAATGCACGATGCACAATTCACAATGCACAATTATGGTGTTCGCTGCGCTCACAATTTTCATTTTTTTAGTTTAAGCGAAGCGCAGAAAAATCACGCCGCAGGCGCACAATCATTGTGCATTGTGCATTATGAATTGTGCATTGAATACGTGCCTTGTGAAATTATAACTCGTTTTCCATTGTCAAACGATTTTTATTATGTCGCTTACCGTTATCACAATCATCAGCGCAAACAGCGCAAGCAAGCCTACCGTGTGCACCAAGCCCTCCTTTTCGGGGGGAACGGGCTTTCTTCTAATGCCCTCGATAATGAGGAAAATCAGACGTCCGCCGTCAAGAGCAGGCAGAGGAAGTATATTAAAAATACCCACGTTTATGGTGATAAACGCCGCAAGGGTCATTATGGTGTCCGAAAGCTCGCTCCAGTTTATCTTGCCTGTTTCCTCGTTCTTTTCGCTTTCAATAACGTCTCCTATGGAGTCCACAATGCCCACAGGTCCGCTCATATCTTTAAGGGAATATTTACCCTTTATCATATCGGCAAGGGAAATATAAATAAGCCGTGCGTCGGTAGCAGTCTGCTTAAAAGCCTCGGATATCACCGAGCCTGCCGTTATCTCCCCGGGGTATACCCAGAAATCATAGTGGATAACGTCGTCCTTCATTGAAAGCTGAACACCGTCAAGCTCCACCTTTTCGCCGTCACGTATAACTACCATATCGTAAACTCCGTCCTCGTCGTTGGTGAACTGGTAGGACATATCCATTGAGGTGTATATCCTCATACCGTTGATACGATATATCTGATCCCCCACTTCAAGACCCGTTTCGTGACTTACTGCGTTTTCCTCAAACTTAGATACCGTAGTGGTAGTTATAGCGTCGGAGGTCGCAGTGTTCACCATAAGGATAACAACGCCCAGCACAAGGTTCATAAATACTCCCGCGCAAACGATTATTATTCTCCTCCATACAGGCTTATTGCAGAATGCCCTGCTGTCGCTGCTGCCGTCGTCCTCGCCCTCCATAGCGCAGAAACCGCCTATGGGAAAAAGCCTCAGCGCATAAAGCGTCTCTCCCTTTTGCTTTTTGAAAATAGCAGGACCCATACCGATAGCAAACTCGTTGACCTTAACTCCGTTCGCCTTTGCGGCAATAAAATGTCCCAGTTCGTGAATAATTATAATAATGCCGAAAATAAGTATTGCTATAATAATGCTCATAAAATACCTTTCTATATCAATGCACAGTTCACAATTCACAATGCACAATTAAGGTGTTCGCTGCGCTCACAATTTTCAATTATCAATTTTTAAAATTGATAAATTCAAGCGGAGCGCAGAAAAATCACGCCGCAGGCGCACAATCATTGTGCATTGTGCATTGAAAATCGCCTTTCTCACATAGTCTCTTGCCGCCTTGTCCGCCGCAAGTATATCTTCCACGCAGGTTATCTCCTTTTTCTGCGTGTTATTAAGGACTTTCGTCACAAGCTCGCCAATTCTCAGAAAACTTATTTTTCCACTGAGAAAAGCCGCAACAGCCTCCTCGTTTGCCCCGTTGACAGCCGCAGGGAGCGTTCCGCCCTCCGTCACAGCCTTAATGCAGGCGGTGAGACAGTCAAATGTCTCGTAATCGGGTCTCATAAAGCTGAGACTGCCATAGTCCGCCAAGGACAAATGCTTTACATCACATTCCACTCTCTCGGGATAAAGCAAAGCGTACTGTATCGGAATATTCATATCGGGAACGCCCATATGCGCTATCACAGAATTATCCTCATATACAACCGCCGACTGCACAACGCTTTCCCTGTGGACTACTATCTCTATCTGCTCGGGCTTAAGATCGAAAAGCCACATAGCCTCGATAAGTTCCAGACCCTTGTTCATAAGCGTAGCGGAGTCAATGGTTATTTTACTTCCCATAGACCAGTTGGGGTGGTTGAGCGCCTGCTCCACGGTGACGTTTTCAAGATCCGTCTTTGTCTTTCCGAAGAAAGGTCCTCCCGACGCTGTAAGGATAATGCTCTTTATCCTGTTCATAGAGTTTCCCTGAAGCGATTGGTAGATCGCCGAATGCTCACTGTCCACAGGATAGATCTTAACGCCTTTTTCCTTAGCGGCATTGATAACAAGCTTTCCACCCGCCACAAGAGTTTCCTTGTTTGCAAGAGCAATATCCGTACCCTTTTCAATAGCGGTAAGCGTAGGAACAAGCCCCACCATTCCCACCACGGAATTAAGCATAATATCCACGCCGTCAAGAGCGGCGATAGCCTTTAACCCCTCCATACCTGTAAGGACTTCCGCCTTGTGACCGCCAAGCTCTGAGCAAAGCTCCTCGCGCTTGCTTTCGTCAAAAATGCAGACATACTCCGCTCCGAACTCCTTAGCCTGAGCCGCAAGCAGTTTTGTATTGGAATTCGCCGACAAAGCCTTTACTTTAATATTATGCTTTTTTGCAACCTCCAATGCCTGAGTTCCGATAGAACCCGTCGAGCCTAAAATCGTCATTATTTTCATAGTGAAAACCTCTGTTAAAAAACGCTTAAAAGGGGTAAGCTAAAAAGCCTGCCCCCGTAAGTCGTGTTAAATTACTTTAATATAAGTCCCTGGGAGATAAGATAGTACATAAACGGCGCAACAAGAATTACGCTGTCAAATCTGTCCATAACTCCGCCGTGGCCGGGCATTATGTTGCCGTAGTCCTTAATGCCCGTCTGTCTCTTTATCATAGACGCCGTAAGATCTCCCACAAGTCCGATAATAGCGCAAGCCATTCCCGCAATGAACACGATGACGTATCTCACCGACGCTCCCTTGAGGATAACGTCGTACACAAAGCTGATTATCAGCATAAAAACTCCGTTGCAGACAATTCCGCCGACAACTCCCTCGACAGTCTTTTTAGGGCTTATCTCAGGACAAAGCGGAGTTTTACCCAGAAACGTTCCCGCAAAATACGCTCCGCTGTCCGAAAGCCATGCGCCTGCAAGAGTAAGTACGATAAGGAAAACTCCCTTGCCGCCCATTTGAGCCATATTGATAAGAGTACCGAAAGAATAACTCAGCAGTATAGGCACGCCCAGCATAAAGAAGAACTCATTGTACTTGTAATTCTTATGCTCTTTAAGATATAGTATGCACATAGCGAGCACAAAAATGCCCATATACAGCCGATAGCTTATAAAATAAAGCATACCGTGTACGTGAAACGCGGGCATTATGCAGTCAACCGCCGCAAATGCGTAGCAGGCGACAGCCTGTTTTTTATGGACAGACATACCCGTCGCCCTGAATATCTCATAAACCGCCGTAACGGTGATAAACGCGATAAACAGATTAAATATAAAAGTATTGTGCAGTATCAGAGCTATTATCGCAATGACAATAGCCACAGCCGCAGAAATAATGCGGGTAGACATTTACACACCTCCGAACCTTCTGTTTCTCTCGCTGTATGCGAGAACAGCCCTGTCAAAATCCTCATTTTTGAAATCGGGCCACAGAATATTTGTATAGTAAAATTCAGCGTAAGCCGCCTGCCAAATCATAAAATTAGACAGCCTCTGCTCTCCGCTGGGACGGATAACCAAGTCAAGAGGAGGAATTTCCTCAGTATACAGATTTGCCTCAATCATATCCTGAGTTATATCCTCGGGATCAAGAGCACCCTCCTTGACCTTTCTCGCAATAGCTTTTACAGCGTGACATATCTCGTCACGTCCTCCGTAGTTAATAGCAAGCACCAGCGTCATAGCCGTGAAGTCCTTTGAGTCCTCCTCAACAGACGCCATTTTTCTTTGGAGGTTCTCGCTGAGCGCGCTCCTGTCTCCGATAAAACGGATACGGATATTCTCCTCAACAAAGTCCCTTACCTCGTCAAGATACTTTTCAAACAGCTCCATAATAGCGTCCACTTCGTCCTTAGGACGTTTCCAGTTCTCTGTTGAAAAGGCGTAGAAGGTTATATACTGCACTCCCACAGCCTTTGCGTGTCTTGTAATGGTACGGAAGTTCTTTGCACCCTCCCGGTGTCCAAGCTTACGGGGAAGTCCTCTTTTCTTAGCCCACCTGCCGTTGCCGTCCATAATAACGCCCACGTGGACAGGTACGGCAACGTTATCGTCCAATATCATCTTCTTTGTTTCAGCCATTTAATTCACCCGTATTACAGAGAAAGAATTTCCTTTTCCTTTTCTGCTACGTGTCCGTCGACCTCCTTAACGAACTTGTCGGTAAGCTTCTGGATAGCCTCCTCGCCGTCCTTCTGCTCGTCCTCGGTGATCTCGTTGTTTTTCTTCTTAGCCTTTATCTTTTCAATAGCGTCGCGTCTGATAGAACGGATAGCTACCTTGCACTCCTCGCCGCCCTTTTTAACGTCCTTAACTATCTCCTTACGTCTGTCCTCGGTAAGCTGAGGGAAAATAAGTCTCAGCGTTTGACCGTCGTTCTGAGGATTGATACCGATATCCGAAGCCTGAATAGCCTTTTCAATGGACTTGAGCGTAGACTTGTCCCAAGGCTGGATAACGAGAATTCTTGCCTCCGCAACTGAGATAGCCGCCATTTGGTTTATGGGAGTGGGCGCGCCGTAGTACTCAACTTTTATCTTATCCAGCACCGCAGGATTTGCTCTGCCCGCTCGTATAGCGGCAAAGTCCGAAAGCATTACGTTTATAGACTTCTCCATTTTTTCCTTGGCTTTATTTTTAATTTCGTTCATAGCAGTAATTCCTTTCTGTTGATTATTTTACTATAGTGCCGACTTTTCCGCCCATACAAGCGTCGTAAATGTTATCGGGTCTTTCAAGACTGAATACCAGCACTGGAATATTATTGTCCTTGCAAAGCGCGGCTGCGGTGGAGTCCATAACCTGAAGCTCCTTTTCCAGCACCTCGCTGAAGGTAAGCTCGTCGTACTTAACAGCATCGGAGAACTTGTGCGGATCCTTATCATAAACGCCGTCTACCATTGTAGCCTTGAAGAAAATATCGGCCTCTATCTCAGCCGCTCTGAGAGCCGCCGCCGTATCGGTGGAGAAGAACGGATTTCCCGTACCGCAGCCGAAAATGCAAACTCTTCCCTTTTCAAAATGTCTGATAGCCTTGTTTCTGATGTAAGGCTCGGCAACCTGGGGCATTGAAATAGCAGTCTGAACTCTTACCTCCATACCGCAGTTTTCAAGAGCGTCGGCAACCGCAAGGGCGTTCATAGCCGTAGCGAGCATACCGATATGGTCGGCTCTTGTTCTGTCCATTCCGCCGCTGGTCCTGCCTCTCCAGAAGTTTCCGCCGCCTACGACGATACCTACCTCTACGCCTGCGTCAACGCATTTTTTTATACTTTTACCGAAGGTGGTTATAACGTCATAGTCGAGACCCATCTTCTTATCTCCCGCAAGAGCCTCGCCGCTGAGTTTAAGAAGAATTCTCTTATATTTTGCACCCATCTCAAAACACTCCTTATACAATACTTTGACCCCATTTAATCAAGGCAGTATTTCAGAAAACCAAACGGGGTTCATCATAAAATATACTCATATTGAAATTATACAATATTTCGTCGGAAAAGTAAAGTGATTTTCACAAATTTCTTAAAAAAGTCACGATTTTTTACGAGTGCAAAAGGACGCAGACCGCCGCATTGCCGCTGCGATCTGCGTCCAATACGCATATAAAATTTACCCGCGCATTATTTTCACTATGAATTTTCTGTCCCGTGGGCCGTCGAACTCGACGAAATAAATACCCTGCCAAGTGCCGAGAACAAGCCTGTTGTCGTCTATAGCCACCGTTTCGGACGCTCCCACACAGCTTGCTCTCAGATGAGCCGCCGAGTTTCCTTCGCAGTGCTTGAACTGAGGTCTGTCGGGAAATGTCTTTTCAAAGGCGAACAGCAGGTCTGTCTGCACGTCCGGGTCTGCGTTTTCATTTATGGTAATAGCCGCCGTCGTATGCGGACAGAAAACCACAGCGATACCGCTTATAACCCCCGACTCCATAACCGCCTGTCTCACATAGCTTGTGATGTTGTAAAATCCTGTCTCTCCCGTTCTGAGATTAAAGGTTTTAAGCATATTTTACCTCCCTATCAGCTAAGAAAATCGTTTTCCGTCTCGTTTTTTGCAGGTCTGCCCATAAGGTTCATTATTGCGTCCTTGGCAGGCTGTCCCTCAAACAGAACTCTGTATAACTGTTCGGTGATTGGCATTTCAATATTCATTTTCTTAGCAAGAGCGTACGCGTTCTTTGTGCAGATGTAGCCCTCCACAGTACCGACCTGTCTCACTGCCTCCTCGGGAGACGTACCCTTGCCGATGAGAATTCCCGCGCGCCTGTTGCGGCTGTGCATTGAACAGCAGGTAACTATCAAATCGCCTATGCCGCTAAGTCCCGCAAAAGTCTCTATGTCCGCGCCCATAGCCTCGCCCAGACGGGCTATTTCGCTTATACCTCTCGTCATCAGAGCCGCCTTTGTATTATCTCCCAGACCAAGTCCGTCGCATACTCCCGCCGCAAGAGCGATAACGTTTTTCAGAGAGCCGCCTACCTCGCAGCCGATAACGTCGTCACTTACATACACTCTGAAAGTATTGTTTGAAAGAGTATTCTGAATATAATAGGAAATCTCTCTGTCGTCGCTTGCCGTGACCACGGTGGTTGGAACTCCCCTGCCGACCTCCTCTGCGTGGGACGGACCTGTAAGCACCGCAACGTGATTATCGGGGAAGCACTCCTTTGCGACCTCGCACATAGTCTTGAGACTGCCTCCCTCAAGACCCTTTGCCGTATTGACGATGACCGTATTTGCGCTTATATACGGAGCAGCGCTTTCGCACACCTCTCTGTGAAAGCTGGTGGGTATGCCGAAGATCACCATATCCTTGTCCTTGACCTCCGAAATATCGGTGGTAAGCTTTATGGACTTGTTCACCAGCACACCCGGGAGCTTTGCTTTAAGCTCTCCCGTTCTGCGGATAGTATCTATCTCGTCCTGAAATTTTGACCATACGGTAACGTTGTGTCCCGCATTATCGCACATAACCGCAAGGGCAAGTCCAAAGCCGCCCGAGCCTAAAACGGTAATTTCCGCCATAACAAATCCTCCTAAACGTTTTTCTTTTTGCCGAACTTGTTCTCTGTACCGTTAATAAGGCGCTTGATATTCGGCTTATGCATATAAATTATCAGAGCGCCTATGCAAGCCGCAACCAGAGTGTTGGGCAATACCGCGTCGGCGTTTGAATTCAGAAACTGCTGATCGATAAATGTAAACAGCGGATACGACGCAGCCGCGCATATAGAGCCGACAGAAACGTACTTAGTTGCCGCCAGCAGAATTGCAAAGACCGTTACCGAAAAAAGGCAGGTAAGCGGATCGATAGCGATAAGCGTAGTCGCCGCAATAAGCACGCCCTTTCCTCCGTGAAAGCCGTAAAACACAGGGAAAATATGTCCCAGCATTACAAAAAAGCCCGCAATGTAGCCGATAAATTTTACGTCATTGAACAGCACAACATCAAAAACGTTATGAACCACAAGTCTGCACACCACAACGGCAATAACGCCCTTGGCAAGATCGCACAAAAGCGTAACAATCGCAGGTCCCTTGCCGAATACCCTCAGCACATTGGTAAGTCCCGCATTGTTGCTGCCGTAGTCTCTGATATCCTTTTTCTTTAACAGTCTGCAAACGATTATCGCCGAATTGAGACTGCCTAAAAGGTATGAAAAAATCACAGTAAAAGCAAGGCTGAAAACAATGTTCACCTTAATTTCCTCCTAAACTATTTTACGTCGTTTCTGTCGCGCTCACGGATCTTGAATACTATAGGCGTTCCGTCAAGTCCGAAGGTCTCTCTTATCTGATTTTCAATATATCTCTGATAGGAGAAATGGTACAAGTCCGCCCTGTTGACAAAGAATATGAATGTGGGCGGCTTGGTGGACGCTTGGGTCATATAGTAAATTTTCAGACGTCTGCCCTTATCCGACGGCGGCTGAACTCTCGAAGTCGCATATGCAAGCACCTCGTTAAGTCTGCCTGTCGGAATTCTAACGGAGTTCTGCTCCGCCACATATTTTATCGTCTCAAAAAGCTTGTCCATTCTAAGTCCCGTTTTCGCGGAAATAAACACGAAAGGAACGTAGCTCATAAAGCTGAAATCGTCCTCCAGCTTTTTTCGGAACTCGTTCATTGTGTTGGTATCCTTTTCGACAGCGTCCCACTTATTGACTGCGACCACGCAGGCCTTGCCTTTTTCGTGAGCGTAGCCCGCGACCTTGGAGTCCTGCTCGGTAAAGCCTACGGTAGCGTCGATAACGATGACCGCCACGTCCGCTCTGTCCACAGCCATATAAGCTCTCAGCACCGAATACTTTTCCACAGCCTCAAGCACCTTGGACTTTCTTCTGATACCCGCAGTATCTATAAAAACAAATTTTCCCTGCTCGTTCTCGACTGTAGTATCGGTTGCGTCTCTGGTCGTTCCCGCAATATCGGACACAATAACTCTTTCCTCGCCGCAGATACGGTTTATTATAGAGGACTTACCCACATTCGGCTTACCTATAACGGCAACTTTAACAGTCTCGTCCTCCTCTTCCTCGGAGGTCTCCTCGGGAAGATATTTCAAGACCTCGTCAAGCATATCGCCCGTACCGTGACCGTGTACGGAGGAAACAGGGAAAGGCTCTCCCAGTCCCAGATTGTAAAACTCATAAAGCTCCATAGGAGGTTCGCCCAGATTATCCACTTTATTTACACACAGCACAACAGGCTTACCCGATTTCAGCAGCATTTGAGCTACCTCCATATCGTTTGCGGTGACGCCCGAGCGGATATCCGTCACAAGTATGATAACGTCCGCAGACGTAATAGCAAGCTCCGACTGTCTTCTCATCTGCGAGAGAATAACGTCGCTGCTGTCAGGCTCTATACCGCCCGTATCGACAAGCATAAATTCTCTGCCCAGCCACTCGCATTTCCCGTAAATACGGTCTCTTGTAACGCCTGGGGTATCCTCGACGATAGAGAGCCGCTGTCCTATCAATTTATTAAAAAGCGTAGATTTGCCCACGTTAGGTCTGCCCACAACAGCAACAACAGGCAATGCCATAATTATCATCTCCTCTTTTCAATGCACAAATTCAATGCACAATGCACAGTTCACAATGCACAATTAAGTTATGCGCTCACAACAGCAAGCGCAGCACAGCAAAAAATCGCCGCAGGCGCACAATAATTGTGCATTGTGCATTTTAAATTGTGCATTGTTATTATATCACATTTTCAGAAAAAAAGCAATAGAAAAACCAAAAAGCAGAGAAGGTTTTTCCTCCTCTGCTCCAGTAAGCACATTCAAGCGCAGTAATCGGGAAATCAAGCTTCCTTCTTGATTACTTCAACGCCCTTATAATATCCGCAATTCTTGCAAACTCTGTGAGGTGAAGTGAGTTCACCGCAGTTAGAGCACTTGCTGAGTGCAGGTGCGTCAAGCTTCCAAACAGCCGAACGTCTCTTGTCACGTCTTGCTTTGGATACTTTTCTCTTTGGTACTGCCATTCTGGCACCTCCTCTTCGGTAATAATCAACAAACCGTTGTCCGGACAGAAAAAGTCCGAAAAACGTCGGGAACTAGCCCTCGGAACATTTACAGCTTCCCTCGTTCAAATCCTGTCCGCAGACAAAGCACAAGCCCTTGCAGTCGTCTCTGCAAAGAATTTTTGTCGGGAGCTGCAACAACAGGTCTGAAATTGCCAAATCGTTCATATCGAGAATGTTGTTTTCGCACACCAGCAGGTCGTCGCTGTCCGAATGCGAGCTTCTCACAAGCGTATGCCTGAAATCAAAACTGAATTCTCTCACAAACTCTTTAAGACATCTGTCGCAGGTAAGATCAAGCGCAAAAGCCGTATTAAAATCCAGCGTCACAATGCCCGCACGGTTTTCAAGCTTACCCTTTACCTTTATTGGTGACGCAAATGAATAGGAGGAATACCCCGTAAGCTCGTCCAAGCCGATGGAATAATCGACCGCCTTAGTCTCGCCGATAATATCAAAGAGTTCTCTCAACTGTATATTCATAACCGCACCTCAAACATCACAAACTCCATTATAAACTGAAATCTGCGATTTGTCAATAGTTTTTTCCGAAAATTTTCAATTACTTAATGAAAGCCCTTACCTTAGCGGGAAGCTCCTCAGGATCGGCAGAAACCGTGAACACGATATTTACGTCCTTAGCAAGAACTGCAAGCTTTTCGATCATATTGCCCAGCTCGTTGTAATCTCTTCCGCCGATTTTAAGAATACCGTCAACGAAGATCTCCTGAATGTCATAATTGCCTGCCATAAGACCTGCAACAAAACCGTAGAACGCGTCAAAGCTTGTAATGCCGTAAGCCTCGGCATCCGCAAGTCTTACATTGTGAGGAAGATCGTATGTGAGCTTCATACCTCTTTCAATGCATACAACGTTGCCTGTTGCCTTCTCGGCAGCCTTCTTGATAGCCTCGACAAGTATCTTAGTTTTTCCTGTACCCTTTTTACCTGGAATTAAATTAATCATAAATAAACTCTCCGTTCCGCTTTTAAGCATATATTTTAAGAGCCTGCGGACAGACCCGCCGTCCGCCGCCCCGTATTCCTTTTTTATTAGCCCAGCTTAGCCTCAAGCTCCGCTTTCTGAGCCTCATATCCCGGCTTGCCGAGAAGTGCGAACATATTCTTCTTGTAGCTCTCAACGCCCGGCTGATTGAATGGGTTCACGCCCAGCATATATCCCGAAATTGCACAAGCCTTTTCAAAGAAGTATACCATTTCACCGAAGTTTTCCTCGTCAAGCTTGTCGACCTCAAGAACGATATTAGGCACGCCGCCCTCTGTGTGAGCAAGAATAGTACCCTCGTAAGCCTTCTGATTTACAACGGACATATTCTGATTTGCAAGGAAGTTAAGACCGTCTCTGTTCTCCTCGTCCGGTTCAAGGAAGAAATCCTGCTTGGGAGCCTTAATGTTCATTACGGTCTCGAAAATGATCTTTGAGCCGTCCTGAATGAACTGTCCCAGAGAATGGAGGTCGGTCGAGAATGTAGCCGACGACGGGAAAATACCCTTGCCGTCCTTGCCCTCGCTCTCGCCGAAAAGCTGCTTGAACCACTCGCCCATAAGCGTGAACGACGGATCGTAGGAAACCAGCATTTCAACACTCTTGCCCTTTCTGTAAAGGATATTTCTGATAGCCGCATACTTGTAGCAGTCGTTGCCGTCGTCCTCGGAATATTTCTTCTGAGCCGCAGCCGCGCCCGCCATAATAGCGTCGATATCACAGCCCGCAACGGCGATAGGAAGCAGACCTACCGCTGTAAGTACGGAAAATCTTCCGCCTACGTCGTCGGGAACAACGAACGTCTCATAGCCCATTTCGTCGGAAAGCTCCTTGAGAGTACCCTTAGCCTTATCGGTGGTGGCGAAAATTCTCTCCTTAGCCTCCTCCTTGCCGTACTTGTCCTCCAGAAGCTTTTTGAAAACTCTGAAAGCAAGCGCAGGCTCGGTAGTGGTGCCCGACTTTGAAATTACGTTGACGCACACGTCTCTGCCCTCGCAAAGAGCAAGAGTTTCATTGAGATATGTAGCGCTGATATTGTTGCCCACAAAATAGATGTCGGGAGTGTCCTTTTTAAGATTATTGTAATAAGGAGACTTCAGCAGCTCGATAGCCGCTCTTGCGCCCAGATACGAACCGCCGATACCGATAACGATAAGAACGTCGCACTTGCTCTTTATCTTCTCAGCGGCAGCCTTAATTCTTGCGAATTCCTCTTTGTCATAATCGATAGGAAGATTGACCCAGCCAAGAAAATCGCTGCCCAGACCGTTCTTTGAAACGAGAGTATTATGCGCCGCAGTTACAGCCGGAGCCATAGCCTCGTATTCGTGCTTGCTTATAAAATTACTTAAATAATTAGTTTTGAGTTTGATAGCCAATTACGTCAAATCCTTTCATTTTAACTTTCTCAATAATTATACTATATTTTTCCCAACTTTGCAAGAGATTTCACCGCGGCTTGCAACTTTTGTGCATTTATCACAATTTTTTGCATTACATTTCAAGCAGATTGTACATCAATTTTAAAAAGCCAAAGGGCACATTCATTTTCTTTACATTGGATTTTGCGGTAAGATTTGCCTTTATAAGCGTCTCGCCGTTCATTTTACAGCAGAGCGTACCAAGCTTCTGCCCCTTTTTGACGGGAGCGGCAAGGGTATCCTCGCGCTTGAACTCGATTTCTATCTGTCCCGACGCTCCTCTTGGAATGACCACCGCATCTATTTTTGAAAACTGTACCTTTACGCTTTGCTGTTCTCCGTTTGTGACCTCAGCCTTTTTCAGCATATCCTTTGTTATCTCGGGAGTGTACAGTTCGAACATATCAAAGCACATATCCAGTAGCTTTTTTGCGTACTTATCGCGGTTTTCGGAGGTATCGCAGCCCAATATCACAACGGCTATCTTCATTCCCCTGCGCTCGGCGGTAAATACTCCGCACTCCCCTGCCGACTGTGAGGCGCAGCATTTCATACCCGTTATGCCGCTGTAGGTCCTTACGAGACGGTTCAGGCTTACAAGCTCCGCCTTGCCGCCGCGCACGGTGTCCGTCCAGCAGGTGAGATAATCCCGCAGGAAATCATACTTCAAAAGCTCTCCCGAAAGCAAAGCCAAGTCGTACGCGCAGGAAACCGTTTCCGCGCTCATTCCCGCACAGTCCGCAAAATGAGTGTTTTCCATTCCAAGAGATTTTGCGCGTTTATTCATCATATCCGTAAAGCCTCCGAGACTTCCGCCCATATACTCCGAAAGAGCGGCGCAGGCGTCGTTTGCGTTTCCGACGGTTATAGACTTCACAAGCTCCTCGAGACGGATCTTTTCGCCCTTGTCAAGCCATATCTGCGAGCCCTGCATAGCGTTTGCCTCCGCCGAAACCGTGACCTCGCCGTCAAGCGTGATCTCTCCGCTGTCCAGCTTTTCGGCGCAGATAAGCAGGGTCATAAGCTTAGCAAGATGTGATATCTCCCGCTTTTCCTGCGAATTTTTCTCAAAAAGCACCTTGCCTGTGGTACACTCGACGGCAGCTATCTCCTCTGCGGGAATTTCCTCCAAAAGCTGTTCGACGGAGACGGTCTCCGTCGCCGCATATACAGCTCCTCCGTCGGCAGAAACAGCGGCAGTTCCCCCG
>JAUNOG010000013.1 GCA_030531185.1 Ruminococcus sp. | reverse complement strand
TCTGGTTTTCACTATGGTTGTAATTCCGTTTTTTTTCGCACTTTCAATTGCTTACGCCCCCTCATTGGTGTATATACCGCAGGTGAACTTTCCGCCTTTTAACTCGCCTTTTTTTTCTGCGTCTATCAGGGCTTGCAGGTTTGTTCCGCCGCCCGAAACAAGAACTACTATGTTTTTCATTTTTTCACCGCCATTAATTTTGTCCGTATAATCAGTTGCAGGTAATTTTGCTGTTTTGGTTTATGAACATATAGGAAATCACTGATTAAATCATTTCCCTTAATTGAATAATGTCTCCGTCAATATGATCTTTTATCAGCAGATAATAACGCCCATATCGGAGTCAACAAGCTCGCCCAGAACGTAAGCCTCTTCGCCTGCCTCTTTAAGAGCCGCAATAGCCTTGTCTGCGTCCGCCTTGTCAACTACAACGGTCATACCTACTCCCATATTGAATGTGTTGAACATATCTCTCTCGGGAATATTTCCGACCCTTGCGATAACGTCGAAAATAGGAAGTACCTGAACGTCGCTTCTCTTTATCTGAGCGGAAATGCCCTTGGGAAGCGCTCTTGGGATATTCTCGTAAAATCCTCCGCCTGTGATGTGGGAAACGGACTTTACATTTACCTTATCGATCAAATTCATAATAGCCTTAACGTAAATCCTTGTGGGAGTAAGCAGCGTCTCGCCCAAAGTTTTGTCTCCAAGCTCGTCGTACTTCTTGGCAAGAGTTTCTTCGTTAACGTCGAATACCTTTCTTACCAGAGAGAAGCCGTTTGAATGTACTCCGCTGGACTTGATCGCTATCATAACGTCTCCCGCCTTCTGAGTGTCGGGCTTGAGTATCTTATCCTTGTCGACCACGCCGACGGAGAAACCTGCAAGGTCGTATTCGTCCTCGGGCATAAGACCGGGGTGCTCGGCTGTCTCGCCGCCAACAAGAGCGCAGCCAGCCTGTACGCAGCCCTCCGCTACTCCTGAAACGATAGCGGCTATTTTTTCGGGGATATTCTTTCCGCAGGCAATGTAGTCAAGGAAAAACTGGGGCTTTGCGCCGCAGCAGATAATGTCGTTTACGCACATTGCTACGCAGTCGATACCTACCGTATCGTGCTTGTCAAGGAGAAATGCGATCTTTATCTTAGTGCCTACTCCGTCCGTGCCCGATACGAGAACAGGCTTTTTGATATCCGTGATATCAAGCTCGAAAAGTCCGCCGAAACCGCCGATACCGTCGAGAACGCCGTTTGTGACTGTTCTCGCAACGTACTGTTTCATAAGCTCTACTGCCTTGTAACCCGCGGTAACGTCAACGCCCGCTTCCTTGTAGCTGTTTGAATAGCTGTTTGTATTCATAGGTCTAGTCCTTTCGTCTAACTTATTTATTTTTATCTTTTTTATTCTTCTCGGAAATCTTGCTCTCAAATTTATCCTTCGGCATTTCTTTGGGTACGTCGATAGGATATTTTTCGGTAAAGCAGCCTACGCAGAAATCGCAGTTGGAATTTCCCGCAAGCTTCTGTACGTTTTCGACCGACAGAAAGCCTAAGCTGTCCGCGCCGATGTACTCGCATATTTCGGGGATAGACATTTTGCAGGCGATAAGATTTTCCTTGCTGTCGATGTCCGTGCCGAAATAGCACGGCGCAACAAACGGCGGAGAGGAAATTCTCACGTGAACCTCTTTTGCGCCCGCCTCCCTCAGCAGCTTAACTATTCTGCCCGAGGTCGTGCCTCTTACGATACTGTCGTCTATCATTACCACTCTCTTGCCTTTTACGGTGTTGGAAATAGCGTTCAGCTTGATTTTTACCGAATTGGTTCTTTCCGCCTGAGAGGGCTGGATAAAGGTTCTGCCGATATATCTGTTCTTGATAAATCCAATACCGTAGGGGATACCGCTTGCCTGAGCAAATCCCAGCGCGGCGTCAAGTCCCGAGTCGGGAACTCCTATGACGATATCGGCGTCAACGGGGTGTTCTTTCCACAGATATTTTCCCGCTCGCAGTCTTGCCCTGTGTACGCTTGACCCCTCTATAACGGAATCGGGTCTTGCGAAATAAACGTACTCGAAAACACAGATAGTACCCTTGTTTCCGCAGTGAGTAGTAATGGAGCGAAGTCCGTTTTTGTCTATTACCACAATTTCGCCCGGCTTGATGTCCCTGATGAACTCCGCGCCGATACTGTCAAAGGCGCAGGTCTCGGAGGCAACGACATATCCGCCGTCGATCTTTCCGAGACAGAGCGGTCTGAAGCCGTTGGGGTCTCTTGCGGCTATAAGCTTTGTGGGCGACATGACCAGCAGGGAATACGCTCCCTTGATCTTGTACATCGCCTGTTCCACCGCCGCCTGAATGGAGGGGGTCTTTAATCTTTCCTCGGTTACAGTATAAGAAATAACCTCGGTATCGTTAGTCGTGTGGAAAATCATACCCTTATTTTCATATTGCTCTCTCAGCTCTCTTGCATTGGTAAGATTGCCGTTGTGAGCGATAGCCATAGGGCCTTTAATGTGTCTTACAACCAGCGGCTGGGCGTTTGCCGCAACGCTGTTGCCTGTTGTTGAATATCTTACGTGTCCGATTGCAATGCTGCCGCTGCCGAGACTTTCAAGAGTATCTCTGTCGAAAACCTTGTTTACAAGTCCCAGCGCCTTGTGGTAGGAAAAAACTCCGTCGTCGTTGACGACTATTCCGCAGCTTTCCTGTCCTCTGTGCTGTAAAGCGTACAGCGCAACGTAAGTCTGCGCCGCAACATCGCTTGCTTGATCTGTGTAAATACCGAATACGCCGCATTCTTCATGCAGTCCTGTAACCAATCAAAATCATTCCCTTCCGTTCCAGCAGTAGGTGCAGAGCTGACATTCGTCTTTACCGACAGCCTTAACGGTGCCTTCCAGCGACTGGAATTCAAGAGATGTCAGTTTAAGCCTGCGGCAGATCTCATCTCTGAGAAGCCTGCCTCTCTCAGTGTTGGAATTGCTGTATTCTTCAATATATTTCAGTCCCTCCGCGCCCTCGTTCTCGTCGATTATCTGTCTTGCGATAAGCTCCAGCTCCGAGCGGCTTGCGGAGAAGTTAAGGTACTTGCAGCCGTACATAATAGGCGGACATGCAGACCTCATATGAACCTCTTTGGCTCCGTGCTCATAGAGGAATTCCACAGTTTCTCTCATCTGCGTGCCTCTTACGATACTGTCATCGATAAACAGCAGCTTTTTGCCCTCTATCAGTTCGTGAACGGGAATAAGCTTCATCTTAGCGACCTTATTTCTCATAGACTGATTTGTAGGCATAAAGCTTCTGGGCCATGTGGGGGTATATTTAATAAACGGTCTTGCAAACGGAATTCCGCTTCTGTTTGCATATCCGATAGCGTGAGGAACGCCCGAATCCGGCACTCCGCAAACGTAATCAACGTCCGGCAGTCTGCCGTTTTTGATGTCGGTCTCAGCCATAATTTCGCCGTTGCGCGTCCTCATAGCCTCTACGTTCACGCCCTCGTAACAGGCGTTGGGATAGCCGTAATAAGTCCAAAGAAATGTACAGATCTTCATTTTGTCCGTACCCTCGGCTAAAATCTCGTAGCCGTCCTTGGTAAGCTTTGTTATTTCTCCCGCCTTTAATTCGTGACAGGTCTCATAGCCCAATTTCTGATATGCAAAAGACTCAAAGGAAAAACAATAACCGTCGGAGCGTTTTCCTACGAGAATAGGAAGTCTGCCCGTCTTGTCCCTCGCGCAGATGATAGAGTCCTCCGTCATAAGAACCAAGGACATCGTACCCTCGATCTTATCCTGAGCATAGCGTATGCCCTCAACAAAGGAATTTTTCTGAGCTATAAGAGCGCCGATAAGTCCTGCGGAATTTATCGCGCCGCTGCTCATTGTCTCAAAGTTGGCGCAGCCCTTTTCAAGCAGTTCCTGCGAAAGCTGTTCGGCATTTCTTATAATGCCTATGGAACAGACCGCATAAAGTCCGAGCTTCGAGCGCACCATAATAGGCTGAGGATCCGTATCGCTGATACAGCCGATACAAACCTTGCCTCTCATTCTTTCAACGTCTTTTTCAAACTTTGTTCTGAACGGTGAATTTTCAATGCTGTGAATATTTCTCTGAAAGCCCAGCTCGGGAGAGTATGAAGTCATACCTCCGCGTCTGGTGCCCAGATGAGAGTGGTAGTCGGTTCCGAAAAACACGTCCTGGATACAGTCGTTTGAAGATACTGCTCCAAAAAATCCGCCCATAAATTCTGATCTCCTGTTCGTTTAAAATTTTCGGCGTACGGAATTTCAGCCGTCGATTCCCAGTCTCTTCATCATTTCCTGATAAGCCTCTTCAACTCCGCCCATATCTCTGCGGAATCTGTCCTTGTCAAGCTTTTCGTGAGTAGTGGAATCCCAGAAACGGCAGGTGTCGGGAGAGATCTCGTCGGCAAGAATGATCGTGCCGTCGGAGGTTCTGCCGAACTCTATCTTAAAGTCAATAAGGTCGACGTTCTTTTCCTTGAAGAACTTAACCATAAAGTCATTTACCATAAAAGCGTACTTGGATATAGTATCGATCTCTTCCTGAGTTGCAAGTCCCAGACCGAGAGCGTAGTAATCGTTGATGAACGGATCACCCAGATCGTCGTTCTTGTAGCTGAATTCAAGAGTAGGCTGCTTTAAAGGAGTACCCTCCGCAATACCAAGCTTCTTGGAGAAAGAGCCTGCCGCAACGTTTCTTACGATGACCTCCAGAGGAACGATCTCAACCTTTTTAACAATAGTCTCTCTGTCGGAGATCTCCTCAACAAGGTGAGTAGGAACGCCCTCTTTTTCAAGGAGCTTGAACATAAAGTTGGTCATTCTGTTGTTGATAACGCCCTTGCCTGCAATAGTACCCTTCTTTTCGCCGTTGAATGCGGTAGCGTCGTCCTTATAGTCAACGATAACGTAGTCGGGGTTGTTAGTAGCATAAACTTTCTTTGCCTTACCCTCATAGAGCTGTTCTGTTTTTACGATGTTTTCCATTTTTTATTCCTCCAAATTAATAAATTTCAATTATATTTCCGTAAGCGTTTCCTGAAGCTTCTTATCCTTAGCTACAACACCGTCGATCATATCCTGCTTTGCCTTTTCAAGCTTGTCCGCAAGAGTACCGTCGGAAAGCGCAAGCATCTGAATTGCAAGGATAGCCGCATTCTTTGCACCGTCTATTGCAACAGTCGCAACAGGTATACCCGAGGGCATCTGAACTGTGGCGAGCAGCGCGTCAAGTCCGTCAAGATTTGAAGACTTGCAGGGAATTCCGATAACAGGCAGCGTGGTGTGACCTGCAATAACTCCTGCAAGATGAGCCGCCATACCTGCCGCGCAAATGATAACGCCGAAGCCGTTTTCCTTAGCCTTGGACGCAAATTCACAGGCAAGCTGAGGCGTTCTGTGAGCTGACATAACGTGACACTCGTAAGGCACGCCGTAAGCCTTCAGCTCGTCTACCGCTTTTCTTACTACGGGCAGATCGCTGTCTGAGCCCATAATTACCGCTACTTTTTTCATACTTTCAATACCTCCTGAAAACACAAAAAACTGCAACTAACCCGTTGCAGTTTCAGTTTGCGATTATAATTAGTCTGTTTGAGTGCACAGCGTCAAGACGGTATCCGAAAAAACTCGAAATTCCGCCGCAGAAATATGAACTTGATGTAAGCCCCGAAATATTTCTTTCAAATTTTCTCATAAAATTCTCCCGTCACACACTCTGATGTTAAATTGACTTTATATTGTTTTACATAGATTTTCAGAAAAAAGTCAATAAAACCTTACAATAATATTGTACAATATAATCGTCGGAATTTCAACACTCATTTATATAAAATTTATTGAGAATAAAGTTGAATTTATTGTGGAAATTAACAACACTAAAATTCTGTTCATAAGTTTCACTGCCAAAAATAGGGCATATGCGGCATTTGTCCGTGAGCAAGACTGTCGGTAAGCTCCTGCATTTCTCTTTTTGAGCGTACCTGCTTGGAACAGCTTATGACCTGCTGTTTTTGTTCCAGACTGAGCTTGGAAAAGCAGTCGAAAGCCTGAGGGTTTTGAGCCATAGCCATTGTAAGTCCAAGCGGGATATCCGCGCCGTCTCTGAAATTTTTGCCGTTCATAAAATAAAGCCTCCTTAAAATCATTTTTAAATTTTCCCGGGAAAACGTCCCGTGTTATTATGGTTCGCAGTTAGCGGTCTTTTATTCTCCGGTAATTTTCCTCTTTTTTTCGGTTGACAAAAATGCAGTTAAATGTTAAAATTGTTTTACGTGTTATTTTCAGCGTGCAATTAACGAGGTGCGGACAATATGGAAAATTTATCAAATATCGGTGTGATAAAGGATATACTTGAAAGGCATAATTTTACATTTTCAAAGGCTCTGGGACAGAACTTTCTTATAAATCCCTCGGTGTGCCCGAAGATAGCAGAAATGGGAAACGCCAAAAAAGGCTTTGGAATAATCGAGATCGGCACGGGCATCGGAGTTCTTACAAACGAGCTTGCAAAACGCGCAGATAAGGTAGTTGCTATAGAGATCGACGGCAGGCTTCTGCCTGTGCTGGAGGAAACTCTGGCGGAGTACGATAACGTCAAGGTCATAAACGCCGACGTTATGGAGGTCGACCTGCACAGGCTCATAGAGGAGGAATTTCGGGGTATGGAGGTTGCCGTCTGCGCCAATCTGCCGTATTATATTACCTCGCCGATTTTAATGATGCTGCTGGAGGAAAGGCTGCCGATAAAGTCCGTTACCGTAATGGTACAGAAGGAGGCGGGCGTTCGGCTCTGCGCAGGAATGGGCACAAGAGATATGGGAGCCGTTACCGTGGCTATAAATTATTTTTCCACTCCTAAGATACTTTTCAATGTGTCAAGGGGAAGCTTTATGCCCTCTCCGAATGTGGACAGCTGTGTGGTAAGATTTGACATAAACAAACAAACTCCCGAGGGCGTGACGGACGAAAAGTTTTTTTTCAGGACTGCAAGAGGAGCGTTTTCTCAGCGCAGAAAGACCCTTGCGAACTCTGTGTCCTCCGCTATGAAGATAGATAAGCAAACTGTTGTAAAAGCGATAGAGCAAAGCGGACTTGACCCGAACGTGCGTCCCGAAAAGCTTTCGATGTCGGAATTTATCGCTTTTTCGGAAAATCTGAAAAAGCTTGCCGACTGCTGATAGCAGTACAAATAAATGGACGAATTCAAACTGATACGGCGCAAATAAACGATAATTTTTCTCTGAAATGACATTTTTCACTCTGTGAAAATGTTAGAATGTAATCACTTGAATTTTAATATTGAGGACGTGGTGATTACAAATGGAAAAAGTGAAAAAAATGTCCCGCGCGGCGTTAGGCTCGTCTGCGGCGGGAAGATCGGAGAAAAAATGGGTATTGGCGGTCGTGGCGTTTGTAACGTCCTTTGCCGCGGGATTAAGTAAAATTTTGGGATTTCCCTCATATATGTGCGTGGCGGTCGCGGCGCTGTCGGGGGAGTATGTTATTCCGTCTTTTTTGGGCGCGCTGGGAGCGTTCATTCTCAGAGGAAACTTTGAGGGTTCGATAGTACAGCTGTGCTCCATACTGGTCATTGCCGCCGTGCGGGGGATAAATCCTCTGGGCGAGTATAGGAACGAGCCTGTTTATATGTCTCTGGTGACTGCGGGAACGCTTATGCTTTTCAGCAGCGTGATGTCCGTTGCGGTGACCTCGGATTTTTACATAACGTCAATGAGAATGATAAACTCTCTGCTGTGCGGGTGCGTGGTGTTTATTGCGAGATCTATTGCCGTAAGCCGAAGCAGAAAGGGCGTTTATGACCTTACAGGAATGAACGGCATATTTGCGGGAATTATCTATATAATGGCGATATGCTCGCTGTCGTCGTTATCGGCGTTTTCTCTTAATCTGGGCAGGATCGTGGGAGTATTCGCTCTTTTACAGGCGGTGCGGAAGTACCGTAATTTCGGCGGAGCTGTTATCGGAGGATTGACCACCTGCGGCGTGCTTATATGCGAGCCCGATCTTGCGAGAAACACTCTTCTGCTTGCCACTTCTGGGCTTGTGTGCGGAGCGTTTGTTCCGCTGGGAATGCTGGTAACAGTGCTGATCTTTCTGGTAATATCTCTGATAAGTCTTGTCGCCGTCGGGGTCAATGCTGATACATATAAAATGTTCGCGGATCTTGCGGTGGGTTCTATGCTGTTTATAATAGTTCCTGTGCCTGCGGTAAAACGTCTCGGAAAAAAAGTCTCGGGCTTTAAATCTGCTCTTGACATTGTGGGGCAGACGACTTCATCTCGGCTTGCGTTCGCAGGCGAGACCTTGGGCGGGATACGTCATCAGCTTTCTATGGTCACAGCGGCTATGGACAAGAAAACCGCCGCGCATTCCGTAGCAGAGGACGTTAAAAGGTGTATATGCGGAGACTGTGCGTTCAGACAGCTCTGTTATGAGAAAAACAGCGGTACGCATATCGCTCTGAACAGACTTGAAAGTCTGTCTGCGTCGGGCAGAGGAGTGACCGAAAACGAGGTCGCGGGACTGCTTAAATGCTGTACGAAGCCTGCGCTTGTTAGCAGGGCTTTCTGCGAGTTCAGCTCAAGGCTCGTTGAGGAAAAAGCGGAGAATATCAGAATGCGTGAGATGCGCGAGCTGCTTACCGAACAGCTTTCTTCAATGGAGGATATCCTGAATGATCTGTCTTTTCGCTCTTCGCAGGTGAGAAGTATTGACGCAAATCTTTCGGCTCATATCAGGGACTATTTCCGCAGCAAGGGCTGTATGGGAGCTAAAGCGTGCGTTTACGTTGATGAAAGTCTTTGCCGCCGCGCGGACGTTTTTGTGGGCTCAGATTTTCACGGAGATATTGTGAAGATCACTGCGGAGGTATCCGCTGTATTGGACTGCGATATGGCTCTGCCTAACGTCTGCGCCGAGCAGGGGATAACAAGAATTTCCTTTGCTGAGATACCTGCGTATCAGGCTCAGACCGCCAGCTTTACCGCTTCTGCGGGAGGAGAATACTCGGGGGACAACTTTGAGATATTCGATCTTAACGGCAACGAGAAATATATCCTGCTTTCCGACGGTATGGGTACGGGCAAGCGTGCGAGACTGGATTCGGTGTTCACCGTAAGTCTCGCTTCAAAGCTTATCTGTTCGGGACTGTCGATGACTACCGCGCATCGGCTCATAAACTCTATGCTCAGGGTCAAGGGCTGGGAGGAGTCTTTTGCGACTATGGATCTGATGAAGATCGATCTGAGCGGAGGCTCGGCAAGCGTGCTGAAATCGGGTGCAGTTAGGAGCAGACTGTGCCGAGACGGCTGTGTGACGGCTTTCGGGGGACAGGCTTTTCCTGCGGGAATACTTTCTGACTGCGTGCCAGATATGACGGAGCTGAAGCTTTTCGACGGGGACATAATAGTAATGACCTCGGACGGCGCGGACGACGATACCGCAGACGAGCTTGCGCAGCTTGCCGCCGACAATGCAGAGGAACCCCTTGAGGACATTGTAAGACTTATGGGCAAGCTTGCTATGGATAAACGGCAGGATATTAATGCGGACGATTTGACTATTATTGCTGTGAAAATAAGTCTCAATAATCTCAGATAACGTTTAAGATTAATAAGTTTTGCTGAAACAACAAAATGTTTTTGTTGCTACTGCACAAAAAACGCGGTTGAATTATGTAGGAAACTGAAAATAATTGCTAAGGCACTTGAAAAATTGTTTAAAAAAGGTTAAAATATAAGTATGAAAAAAGGCGGCTGTTTCCATTTCAGGGAAATACCGCTTGTATAAAAGGAGGCTTGCTATTAATGGCAGAAAATACCCCTAATAATGATAATCAGATTCAGGAGGTTTCCCTCCCTAAGGAGTATGAGGTTCCGCTGTATCTTTTCCATAACGGCACCAACTATGAGACCTATAGATTTATGGGCTGTCATAAGGGCGAAAAGGACGGCGTTTCGGGTCTGTATTTCAGAGTATGGGCGGCGAACGCAAAGGCTGTTTCGGTCGTGGGCGATTTTAACGGCTGGAACGAAAGTGCAAATCCTATGACGCGGCTGGGCGACGGTCAGACATGGGAAACGTTTATCACGGGTCTTGATACTTTTGATACTTACAAGTACTGCGTTGACGGCTGTGACGGTAAAAAGCATTTCAAGGCCGATCCTTACGGCACGCATATGGAGGTCAATCCCGAAACGGGTTCAAAGGTGTTTGACATCGACGGCTACCAATGGGGCGACGGAAAGTGGCAGGAGGAAAGAAAGACCAAGGACGTTTACAACTGTCCTATGAATATATACGAGGTTCATCTCAATTCATGGAAAAGCTGTGACGACGGAAAGTATTATTCGTATATCCGCTTTGCAGAGATGATAATTCCTTATTTAAAGGAATTGCACTACACGCATATAGAGTTTATGCCGCTGGCGGAATTTCCGTTTGACGGTTCGTGGGGATATCAGGGCATAGGATATTATGCGCCTACCTCCCGTTTCGGTACGCCGCACGATTTTATGAAGATGATAGACCTTTTCCACCAAGCCGGAATTTCGGTAATTCTCGACTGGGTACCGGCGCATTTCCCAAGGGACGCAGCAGGTCTGTTTGAATTCGACGGCGGAGCGTCTTACGAATATGCCGATCCTAAAAAGAGAGATCACAATGCGTGGGGCACAAGAGTGTTTGACTACGGCAGGGGAGAGGTAAAATCCTTCCTCATTTCGAACGCTCTTTACTGGATAGAAAAGTATCATATCGACGGATTGAGAGTTGACGCCGTTGCGTCTATGCTTTATCTGGACTACGACAGAAGAGACGGCGAATGGACGCCCAACAAGTTCGGCGGACACGAAAATTTAGAGGCTGTGGAATTCTTCAGAGAGCTTAATACTGCTGTGTTCGCAAGAAATCCGAATACTCTTATGATCGCCGAGGAGTCCACGGCATGGCCGCTGGTCACAAAGCCTGCGTCCGACGGCGGTCTGGGCTTTAACTTCAAGTGGAATATGGGCTGGATGAACGATATGCTCAAATATATGGCATACGACCCGATCGACAGGGCTTTCCACCACGATATGCTTACGTTCTCGTTCTTCTATGCGTTCTCGGAGAATTATATTCTTCCTATCTCGCACGACGAGGTAGTTCACGGCAAAGCGTCTCTGGTCAACAAGATGTTCGGCGGAGACGTTGACAAGAAATTCGAGCAGTGCAAGCTTTTCACCGCATATATGATGGCTCATCCCGGCAAAAAGCTGATGTTTATGGGCACGGAGTTTGCGCAGTTCAGAGAGTGGGACTATGAGAACGGTCTTGAGTGGTTTCTTGTTGACGAGTATGAAAATCACAGGAATTACCTTGAATTCTCCAAGAACCTCAATAAGTTCTATCTCGATCACCCTCAGTTCTGGGAGAGAGATTTCGACTGGGGCGGCTTCAGCTGGATAGCGAACGACGATTTCAAGCAGAGTATCATTATATTCAGAAGATTTGATTTAAGCGGCAACGAGATAATAGTTGTGTGCAACTTTGTTCCCGTTGAAAGAAAGTCTTACTGTTTCGGCGTTCCTTACGAGGGCAAGTATACCGAGGTGTTCAACTCATCGTCCAAGGACGGCTCGCCTTGCACGAACGGTACGGTAAAATCAACAGATGTGCCTATGCACGGCTTTGAAAATTCTGTCTGTGTGGATATTCCCGCATTCTCGGTAATGTACTTTACCGTTAAGAAAGCTCCCGCAAAGAAGAAAAAGACCGTTAAGACCGAGGAAAGCGGTAAAACAGCCGCAAAGCCTGCTGCGAAGAAAGCAGCCGTTAAAAAGGCGGCAAAAACGACCAAAAAGTCCACAGCCGATAAGGCTGAAAAATAAAAGTGACAAATCAAAATTTTAATATTGGTGGGTGAATTATTATGTTCAACAAGAAAGAATGTGTTGCAATGCTCCTCGCAGGCGGACAGGGAAGCCGTCTCTACGCTCTGACGCAGGACGTTGCAAAGCCTGCGGTGCCTTTCGGCGCCAAGTATCGAATTATCGATTTCCCTCTGTCAAACTGTATTAATTCGGGTATTGATACGGTAGGCGTGCTGACCCAGTATCAGCCGCTGGTGCTTAACGAGTACATCGGTAACGGTCAGCCTTGGGACCTTGACAGAATTCACGGAGGCGTTCATGTGCTTCCTCCGTATCAGACTGCTTCAGGCGCGGACTGGTACTCGGGTACTGCAAACGCTATCTATCAGAATATTGCGTTCGTGGACAGATATGACCCTGAGTACGTTGTCGTACTTTCGGGCGACCATATCTATAAAATGGACTACAACAAAATGCTGGCTTACCACAAGGCTAAGAACGCCGACGCTACTATCGCCGTTCTTGACGTGCCTAAGGAGGAGGCTTCACGTTTCGGTATTATGATTACCGACGAGGACGATAACATCATCGACTTTGAGGAAAAGCCCAAGAACCCGCGTTCAACCCTTGCTTCAATGGGTATCTACATATTCACATGGCAAAAGCTCAGAGCATACCTTATCGCCAATGAGGAGGATAAGGAGGCAAGCAAGGACTTCGGTAAGAATATCATTCCCGATATGAGAGAGGCGGGCGAAAAGCTTGTTGCTTACCGTTTTGACGGTTACTGGAAGGACGTAGGAACTATCGACTCCCTGTGGGAGGCTAATATGGATCTTATCAATCCTAATATCCCGATAGACCTTTATGACGCGTCATGGAAGATCTATTCAAGAAACCCTGTTCTTCCTCCGCAGAGCATAGGAAAGAACGCTCAGATACAGAACTCTATGGTTACGGAGGGCTGCGTTATCGACGGACAGGTCGAGTTTTCAATGCTTTCCGAGGGCGTGACCGTTGAGGAGGGCGCAGTTATCTATGACTCTATCCTTATGCCGGGCGCAGTTGTAAAGAAGGGCGCCAAGGTCGAGTACGCTATCGTAGGCGAGAATTCCGTTATCGGCGAGAATGCTCAGATAGGCGCAAGACCCGAAACGATCGAGGACAAGGACTCATGGGGCGTTGCGGTAGTCGGCAACAATCTTACAGTATCACCTGAGGGCGTTGTCGCTCCTAAGGCGATCATTTATGAAAATATTTAAGAAAGGACCGAGTAAACTATGGATGTAAATATGGGTAACGTACTGGGTCTTGTATTCGCTAATATGCACGACACGACTCTCGGCGATATGACAAAGAACAGGACAATGGGTTCTGTTATGTTCGGCGGAAGATACCGCCTTATCGACTTCCCGCTTTCAAATATGGTCAACAGCGGTATCAGCGAAGTCGGCGTAATTACCAAGTCAAATTATCAGTCTCTGCTGGATCATCTCGGATCGGCAAGAGAATGGGACCTTGCAAGAAAGAAGGGCGGTCTTTATATCCTGCCTCCTTTCGGCAATGTTGAAAGCACTCTTTACAGAGGCAGAATTGAGGCTCTGTACGGAGCAATGAGCTTTATCAAGCATTCAAGAGCAAAATATGTGGTTCTTTCGGACTGCGACGTTGTAACGAATATCGACTACAAGCCGATAGTTGCTCAGCACATTGAAAGCGGAGCGGACATCACAGCAGTCGTTCATACAGGCGTTTACTCCTCTGAGGATATAAAGACCTCGACGGTATTCAATGTAGACGGCGACGGAAGAGTTTCCTCTGTGCTTATTCAGCCTGAGCTCAGCGGAACCTGCACAACAAGCCTTAATATGTTCGTTATGTCTATGGAATTCCTTACCGATATGATAAGAGACTCCATCGCAAGAGGACTTGTAAGCTTTGAAAAGAATATTCTTCAGGAAAAGTGCGGAGAAATTGTTATCAAGACCTATGAGTACGACGGTTATTTCAGCAAGCTCAACAGTCCCGAAAGCTACTTCAAGTCCAATATGGAGCTGCTTGACCCTGAAAAGGCAAGAAAACTATTTATGCCTAAGAGATCTATCTATACTAAGGTAAGCGATAATGCTCCCGCTAAGTACGATCTTGACAGCGTGGTTACTAATTCGCTCGTTGCGGACGGCTGTATTATCGAGGGCGAAGTTGAAAACTGCGTTCTGTTTAGAGGCGTTAAGGTCGGCAAGGGCGCAAAGGTCAAGAACTGTATTCTTATGCAGGGTACGGTTATCGGAGATAACGCTCAGCTTAACTACATTATTACGGACAAGAACGTTACAGTATGTGAAAATCATATTCTCACAAGTTCGCCTGCATATCCTATGTATGTCGGCAAGGGCGCTTCAGTATAATTTATTTCAGTACCGCATATTACCGTTTCAGCGGTATATGCGGTGCTTTTTATTTCAAAACAGGATCTTATAAATAGAAGGAGGTTTATGATATGAATATAATTTATACGGCGAGCGAGGCTTTGCCATATGTCGCTTCGGGCGGACTTGCGGACGTTGCGGGCTCCCTGCCTGCGGCGATAAATGCCGAGGGACACGACTGCCGCGTAGTGATCCCTATGTACGGCAGTATCAGGCAGGAGCTTAAAGACAGACTTACATATCTTACGAATTTTACCGTTCCGGTTGCGTGGAGAAATCAGTACTGCGGCGTGTTTGTAGGAGTGGAAAACGGCGTTACCTATTATCTGCTGGACAACGAGTATTATTTCCAGAGAAACGGGCTGTACGGCTTTTACGACGACGCGGAAAGATTTATTTTCTTCTCGCGCGCTGTGCTGGAGTTGCTGAGGTACATTGATTTCAAGCCTGATATTATTAATGCAAACGACTGGCAGACTGCGCTCGTTCCCGTTTACTATGATATTTTCTACCGCTATCAGCAGGGCTATGAGGATATAAAGACGGTGTTTACCATACATAATATCCAGTATCAGGGACAGTACGGTCTTGAGCTTATCAACGATATTATGGGCATTCCGCTTTATCATACCGATCTGCTTTCCTACGACGGAGACGTTAACTTTATGAAAGCCGCAATTGAAACCTCGGACAGGGTAACGACGGTTTCTCCAAGCTATGCGTGGGAGATACTCGATCCATGGTATTCTCATTCTATGGACAGGGAGCTTGTTAATCATCAGTACAAGCTCAGCGGTATTTTAAACGGCATTTCTCAGGACATCTACGATCCGGCGACAGACAAGGTAATTGCAAGAAATTACAGTCTTGAGGATAAATCGGGAAAGCTTGTCTGTAAGAGGGCTCTTCTTCTGGAAATGGGTATGGCAACAGGAAAGGAGCCTGTTATCGGTATAGTAACGCGGTTTGTATCTCACAAGGGACTTGACCTTATCAAGTACGTTTTCGAGGATATTATCAGACTGGGATACAAATTTGCTATTCTGGGTTCGGGTGAAAAGATTTACGAGGATTTCTTCAGCGAAATGCATTACCGCTATCCCGACAGAGTAGGTCTGAGACTTGGCTTTGTGCCCGAGCTTTCAAGAAAGATCTATGCGGGCGCGGATATGTTCCTTATGCCCTCACAAAGCGAGCCGTGCGGACTTGCACAGATGATCGCTCTGAGATACGGCACTATCCCTATCGTAAGAGAAACAGGAGGACTTCGCGACAGTATTCACGATGCGGGAGCAGAAGGCGGAAACGGATTTACCTTCAAGTCCTACAACGCTCACGATATGCTTGACGCCTGCGTAAGAGCAAGGAGCTATTATGATGATAAAATGCGCTGGGGCAGACTTGTCAACAACGCATTCAAGCAGGATTTCAGCTGGGCAAAATCCGCAAAGCAGTACATCGAGCTTTACAACGGAATTCGTTGACCGTCGGTTTTGGGAGACGGTCGCGGTCGAACCAATAATAAAAGTGACGATATGTTTCGGTAAAACGGGCATATCGTCACTTTTTATCGGTAAATATGAGTTACGGAAGCTTGTCTTTATTGTCCAGCAGATATTTTATGAAATACTTGGCGGCAATGGGCAGACTGTTTTTGTCCTTGAACCCGATAGCAAGAGTTCGGTATATTGGCGGATCAAGCGGCAGACATACTATGTCATAATTGTTCCGTCGGAGCATAAGCTCCGCAAGTATGCTGATACCAAGTCCTGTTTCAGCCATAGTCATAATGGCGTAATCGTCGTGAATTGTATATTTGATATTCGGCTCAATTCCTGCGGAGTGAAATGCGTTCAAAGGTTCACTGTAATGTCCCTCCTCCAGCAGGATAAACGGTTCGTATGCAATGTCCTCTAATTTTATCGACTGTTGGTCTGCCAGACGGTGATTTTTAGGCAGAACCGCAAGCATTTCGCCGTCCTTTACGGTGATCGTTTCAAGCTCAGTTACGGCGGGCGGAGTGACAAATCCGAAATCCACAGCTCCGATCTTTATCCATTCCTGTATGGACGTGTAGTCACCCTGATGAAACAAAAACTGTACGTTCGGGTAAAGCTCCTCAAAGCCTTTTATGAGCCGAGGCATCCAATGACAGGTAATGCTTGATATCGTGCCGACGCGGATAATACCTGTTTCCAGTCCTTTTATCTCATTGGCTTTTTCCTGCATAGCGCGGTACTGTAAAATGCTCCGCTCGATAAAGGGATAAAGCTCGGCTCCCTCAAGAGTGAGCTTGATTCCCGTTCTTGAACGGTTCAGCAGTTTGATAGAAAGCTCGTTTTCAAGCGAAGTTATCATCTGGCTCATAGCGGATTGCGTATATCCCAAAGCTTCCGCAGCTTTGGTAAAGCTGCCAAGTTCTATGATTTTTTCCAGTGCAATATAACGGTTCATATTATCACCTTTTCTTATGCTAATATTAGAAATATTCGTTTTACTTATTATACAATATGTGCTATAATAATGTCAAGCAAACCGGATTGCAATTTTTACGAAAGTAAGGCGTATTTTATGAAAGTTATTGAGTATCAGGAAAAATACAGGCAGGATTTTATCAGGCTGAATACCGCGTGGGTTGAAAAATATTTTGTTATGGAGGATACCGACCGTGAAATTTTATCACATACAGATGAGCTTATTAAAAAAGGCGGTATGATATATTTTGCTGTCGAAAATGAAAAAGTACTGGCGACCTGTATGGTAATTCCGGAAGGAAAAGACGTATGGGAAATATGCAAGCTTGCGGCAGATGAAAATTACGAAGGTCACGGAGCGGGCAGCGCAGTTTTCAAAGCTTGTATGGACTACGCCGTCTTGCACGGAGCCAAAAAGCTGACCCTGATTTCCAATCACATTTTAAAGCCCGCTCTTCATATCTATGAAAAATTTGGCTTTAAACAGATAAAGGTCGACAGAACGGAATATGAACGCTGCGACATACAGTGCGAATATATCGTTCCTAAGGATAAGGCCTGACGGCTTGTTACCTGTACTGTTATTGGAACATAAAGAACACCCGATTTAAAACATTATTTACATACAAATAATTTTATCCCATTTATTGATTGTTTATTTAATGATAAAATATCCTTAATTCACAATAAAATTTTGCAAAGCATAGCTTTGGTATTGCTTAAAAAGGAGCGGATTTATGTGAAAAAAAGGACGACAATATTTCTTATCTCAAGTCTTATTGTAATGATAATGGTATGTATAGGAGTTATGACTTATTTCGCAGTAACTATGAGCCAAAAGAGCGAGGAAACCATTAATCAGGTCGGTACGATCTATATGTCGGGTATGAGTGAAAAAACGGCTATGCACTTTGAGACTACTATAAAACTGCGTATGGCTCAGATAGAAACGATTGTTAAGGATTTCCCGCCTGAAAAAGCAGTATACGGCGACGATTTGCTTGAAAATCTTGAGCGTGACGGAAGAATTCGTGAATTTGAATATCTTGCTTTTTATACAGAAGACGGTGAACTGGAGATGATATACGGAGAACAGGTCAATCCAATTCACCCCGAGCCTTTTCAGGCGTCGCTGGATGCCGGTGACAAAAAGGTATCTGTAGGTCTTAATGCATTCGGAGAGAAAGTGATACTGATGGGTAATCCGGTTGATTATCCTATGTCGGACGGAAGAAATTCTGTGGCGCTGGTTGCCGGACTCCCTATGCAGTACATAAATGATATTCTCTCTCTTGACGAGAGATATAATTCGCTTACATATTATCATATAATTCGGCGAGACGGAAGTTATGTTGTCCAAAACGAGGATCAATACGGAGATAATTATTTTACCAGAATAAGAGAGGTATTTTCAGAACTGAACGGAAAAAATGCCGATCAATATGTATCCGAGCTTCAAAGCGCAATGGAGAAAGGGGAGGATTATTCGACCGTACTTCTGATAGGCAATGAACGAAGGCATATGTATTGTACGCCTTTGCCTTATTCGGAATGGTATCTTGTGTCAATTATGCCGTACGGCGAGCTTGATCAGACTGTAAGCGAGCTGAGCAATCAGAGAATGATTACTCTTATGATCTGCATAGGTATCGTTCTTGTCGTGCTGATAAGTATTTTTGCAATATATTTCAGATTGACGCAGAAACAGATCCGCGAGCTGGAAGAAACCCGTAAGGAGGCTATTCGGGCAAATAAGGCTAAGAGCGAATTTTTGTCCAATATGAGCCACGATATACGAACTCCGATGAACGCTATCGTCGGTATGACGGCTATTGCGTCGTCAAATATAAACAATACTCAGCAGGTACAGAATTGTCTTGAAAAAATTACTATGTCCAGCAAACATCTGCTGGGACTTATTAATGACGTTTTGGATATGTCCAAGATCGAGAGCGGAAAAATGACGCTGAATGCGGAACGTGTTTCCTTACGGGAGGTTATGGACAGTATCGTGAATATTATTCAGCCTCAGATAAAAACAAAAAGCCAGCGGTTCGATGTGCTTATCGATAATATTGAAACCGAGAATGTGTACTGCGACAGCGTACGTCTAAATCAGGTGCTTATCAATCTGGTGTCCAATGCCGTTAAGTTTACTCCCGAGGGAGGAGCTGTTTGCATTTTCCTCAGCCAAGGTGTTTCGCCTTTAGGTGACAATTATGTCCGCGTGTTTATAAACGTAAAGGATACAGGCATAGGAATGACGCAGGAGTTTATAGATAAGATCTTTGAAGCCTTTACGCGTGAGGACAGCAAGAGAGTACATAAAACCGAGGGGACAGGACTGGGAATGGCTATTACCAAATACATAGTGGACGCTATGAACGGTACTATAGAGGTTGACAGCGAGCCCGGCAAGGGAACGGAATTCCGTTTGGTACTCGATATGGAAAAAGCTGATGAGCGTGAAGAAGAAATGCACCTTCCTAACTGGAATATGCTTGTGGTAGACGATGACGAACAGCTCTGCAGCGGCGTCGTTGCGTCGCTTAGGAGCATAGGCGTCAACGCTGAAAGCGTGCTGAGCGGAGAAGCGGCGCTGAAAATGATAGAGGAAAAGCACAGTAAAAACGAAGATTATCAAATCATTCTTCTGGACTGGAAGTTACCGGGCATTGACGGTATTGAGACCGCCCGCCGTATAGGAGGAGAAATCGACGGCAATATCCCCATACTGCTGATCTCCGCATACGACTGGAGCGATATCGAGGACGACGCGCGCGGTGCGGGCATATGTGGATTTATTTCCAAGCCGCTGTTTAAATCTACGCTGTATCACGGACTGAAACAGTATGCTGAAGATCCGACGAAGAATGATGAACGTAAGGAAGATACAGAAAGCGGTTTTGGCGGAGCAAGAATACTTGTGGCGGAAGATAACGATCTTAACTGGGAAATTGCAAACGAACTGCTTTCGCAGCTTGACTTGCAGCTTGACCACGCCGAAAACGGCAAGGAATGCGTCGATATGCTCAACAGCTCTCCCGAGGGTTATTATTCAGCGATACTTATGGATTTAAGAATGCCGATTATGACGGGCTGCGAGGCGGCGGAGGCTATCCGAAAGCTTGAACGCTCCGACGCAGATGTTCCGATAATAGCTATGACAGCAGACGCATTTGCTGAGGATATACAGAGAAGTCTGGACTGCGGAATGAACGCTCATGTTGCAAAGCCTATCAATATTGCCGAATTGTCACGTTTGCTGAAAAAGTATATCAAGTAAAGTTGATTTCCCACGGGAAATTGCCTTATCTGTAATACAAAAACCTCCTGCGGTGCAGAAATTGCCGCAGGAGGTTTTTATACTGATATGACGTCTGAAATTGTAATTCACAGGTATAAAATACCTTGCTTGCGGAGAAAATAAACTCGGTAGGAATATTATGTTACAGGCAGGTGTTGTTTTTGAAATCATTATGGCATTCGGATTGTCCGCTTCCGCAGTTTCCGTCTCTGAGAAAAGATATAAAAACGGACGTATTGATAATCGGCGGCGGAATAGCGGGACTTCTTACGGCGTATTTTCTGAAACGGCAGGGCGTTGAATGCGTTGTTGTTGAAAAGGACAGAATATGCGGCGGGACGACGGGAAATACTACGGCAAAAATTACTTTCCAGCACGGTCTTTTATATTATAAGCTGATTATGAGCGGCGGAAAGGAAAAGGCGAGAGGATATCTTAATGCAAACAGACACGCCTTTGAGAAATATGAGGAGCTTTGCAAAAATATAGACTGCGATTTTGAATATAAGGATAATTACGTCTATTCGGTCAACGACCGCAAAAAGATCGAAAACGAGCTTTATGCGTTGGAAAGGATACGATATGAGGCAAGGTTCTGTGAAAAAACTCCGCTGCCGCTTGATATTGCAGGAGCAGTATGCTTTCCGAAACAGGCGCAGTTTCACCCGCTTAAATTTCTGTCTGCGATCGCTGAGGGACTTGATATTTACGAGAATACTTTTGTGAGAGAGACCGCAGATAATACGGCGGTCACTGATTTCGGAGAAATCCGAGCCGATAAGATCATTGTGACTACGCACTTCCCGTTTATAAATAAGCACGGCAGTTATTTTCTCAAGCTTTATCAGCACCGTTCGTATGTTATTGCGCTTGAAAACGCTCAGAATGTGGACGGAATGTATGTCGATGAAAACAAGAAAGGCTTTTCATTTAGAAATTACAATGACCTGCTTATTCTCGGCGGAGGCGGACACAGAACGGGTAAAAAGGGCGGAAACTGGGAGGAACTTCGGGAATTTGCCCGTGAGAAGTATCCCAATTCGTCTGAAAAATATTTCTGGGCTGCACAGGACTGTATGAGCTTGGACAATATGCCGTATATCGGACATTATTCAAGCCGCACCGAGGATCTGTATACAGCAGGCGGGTTTAACAAGTGGGGAATGACGGGTTCTATGCTTTCCGCTATGCTGTTAAGCGATTTGGTGATTGGAAGAGAAAACGAGTATGAACAGCTTTTCACACCCTCGCGAAATATTATCAGACCTCAGCTTTTTGTAAACGGATTTGAGGCTGTAAAAAATCTGCTTACATTTTCGGAAAAACGCTGTCCGCACCTTGGCTGCGCTCTGAAATGGAACAGCGCGGAGCATTCGTGGGACTGCGCCTGCCACGGCTCAAGGTTTTCCGAGGACGGGAAAGTTATCGATAATCCTGCGAACGGCGATCTGGAATAACGGTCGGAAATTATAAGACGACATAAGCGTAGTACTGAGGAAACACAGGAAATAATTAAAAATGAAGCTTAAAACGGTCTGCTGAAATAAGCGGACCGTGAATTTTTTGTGATTTATATTGTAAAATCAGCGATAATGTGTTATAATGATTTAAATACGGAGGTGAAAGTATTGAAGCTGGAAAAGCTCAATCAGAGCGAGGCACTGCGTTATATGGGATACGGTAAATCCGCTCCCGATGAAAAAATTCAGGGTATGCTCGATGAGTGCGAGAAAAATCTGCTTGCGGTAATAAAACCTAATTATATATATAAGCTGTTCGATATTGAGCGCGGAGATAACGAAATAATTATCTGCGGAACTACTCTTACGCTTAAAGGCGGCGATATATGCGCTCATCTTGACGGCTGTGAAAAATGCGTGCTTTTTGCGGCTACGCTGTCGGCAGGGGCGGATATGCTTATACGTAAGCTTGAAGCGAGCGATATGACAAAAGCGGTAATGACGGATTTCCTTGCCAGCGCCGCTGTGGAGCAGGTCTGCGATTATGTTGACGAGCTTGTGAAAAACGAGCTTACCGCATATAACCAGACGTGGAGGTTTTCTCCGGGATACGGCGATCTTCCTATCGATGTCCAGCGGGATTTTCTCACCGTGCTTGACGCGCAGAGGCGTATTGGGCTGAACGCTACGGAAAACAATATTCTTACTCCGAGAAAGTCTGTTACGGCTATTATCGGTTTGTCGGAAAATGAAATATCAAGGGGCAGACGAGGCTGTGCCGCCTGCAATATGCGGGACGTCTGTCAATACAGGAAAAGGGGCGAGCATTGTGGATTTTAAAACACTGCTTAATGAAAAGGAATTTATTATACTTGACGGCGCAATGGGTACTATGCTTCAGGCTAAGGGACTGAAAATGGGCGAAACTCCCGAGGCGCTTAATATTGAAAAGCCCAATTGGCTTTACGATATCCACAAACAGTATGTTGAGGCGGGTGCGGATATTATTTACGCCAACACATTCGGAGCTAACAGGCATAAGCTTGTGAAATGCGGATATTCCGTTGAAAAGACTGTGAGCGAAGCTATAAAAATTGCCCGAAGAGCTGTGGAGGATACCGACACGCTCGTTGCGCTGGATATAGGTCCTATAGGACAGCTTTTAGAGCCTACTGGCACGCTTACCTTTGAGGAGGCTTACGACGTTTTCAAGGAGCTTGTAATTGCAGGCAAGGACGCCGACGTTATTGTTTTTGAGACTATGACAGACCTGTATGAGCTGAAAGCCGCTGTGCTTGCCGCTAAGGAAAACAGCTCCCTGCCTATAATCTGCACAATGACCTTTGAGGAAAATATGCGTACCTTTACAGGCTGCGACATAAGCGCAATGTGCCTTACATTAGAGGGATTGGGAGTTGACGCCGTGGGCGTAAACTGCTCCCTCGGACCAAAGGAGCTTTATCCCGTTGTGGAGAAGATATGCAGGTGGACAAAGCTTCCCGTTGTGGTAAAACCCAACGCAGGTCTGCCCGATCCTGTTACGAACGAGTATAACTGCTCTCCCGAGGAGTTTTCGGAGTTTGCGGAAAAGCTTATACCGCTGGGAATTAAGGTCATAGGCGGCTGCTGCGGAACTAACCCCGATTATATCCGCGAGCTGAAAAAAATGCTGTCGGATAAAAAATATGTAAAGCGTGAGGTGACCGTTCCTGCGGCTTGCTGCTGCGCTACCAATACGGTCGTGGTCGACCAGCCGAGAATTATCGGAGAGCGTATCAACCCTACGGGTAAAAAGCGTTTCAAGGAGGCTTTGATTGCGGGAGATATCGACTATATTCTGGGACAGGCTATCGAGCAGATACACGCAGGGGCGGATATTCTCGACGTTAACGTGGGACTTCCCTCGATCGACGAAAAGGCGATGATGTGCCGCGCGGTAAAGGCTTTGCAGGGAGTTGCCGACGTGCCGCTCCAGCTTGACTCCACAATACCCGAGGTAATGGAGGCGGCTCTCAGGGTATATAACGGAAAGCCTATTGTTAACTCCGTCAACGCGGAGGAAAAGTCGCTTGAAACCATTCTGCCCCTTGTTAAGAAATACGGAGCGGCGGTGGTAGGACTTACTCTTGACGAGGAAGGAATACCCAAAACAGCCGACAAGCGTTTTGAGCTTGCCAAAAAAATTCTTGACAGAGCGCTGTCCTACGGCATAAGAAAAGAGGACGTTTATATCGACTGTCTCACGCTTACAGCCTCCGCTGAGCAGGAAAACGTTATGGAGACCGTAAAGGCTGTTGAGAGAGTTAAAAAAGAGCTGGGACTGAAAACCGTACTGGGTGTTTCAAACATCAGCTTCGGTCTGCCGAACAGAGAGCTTGTGAGCCACAACTTCCTGATGATGTGTCTTACCAAGGGACTTGACCTGCCTATAATCAACCCTAATATCGACGCTATGACGGGTACGGTGCGTTCCTATAAGCTGCTTACGAATATAGATAAGAATTCTGTGGACTACATTGCCCACTACGGAAATTCCGACGGCAGCGCTCCCGTAAAGAAAGAGGCTAAAAAGGACTTCGACTTGCCATACGCTATTGAAAACGGTCTTAAACACGAGGGAGCGGAGCTTACCGCAAAGCTTCTGGAAAACACCGATCCTATGGTAATTATAAATGAAATGCTTGTTCCCGCTTTGGACAAGGCGGGCGACGAGTTTGAAAAGGGTAAGCTTTTCCTGCCGCAGTTAATTCAGACAGCGGGAGTGGCGCAGGCTTGCTTTGAGGTGATCAAACAGCATATTCTTGCAAGCGGCGAAAAGAGCGTTTCAAAGGGCAAGATAATTCTTGCTACCGTCAAGGGAGACATTCACGACATTGGAAAGAATATCGTCAAGGTACTTCTTGAAAACTACGGCTACGACGTTATAGACTTGGGGAAGGACGTTGATTATCAGACGGTTGTCGACGCTGCAATAGAAAACGACGTACATCTTGTGGGTCTTTCCGCGCTTATGACCACAACGCTGATAAGTATGGAGAACACAATCAAGCTGCTGCGAGAGAACAATGTTGACTGCAAGATAATGGTAGGCGGAGCGGTAGTTACTCCCGAGTATGCGGAGCAGATAGGCGCAGATTTCTATTCTAAGGACGCAAAGCAGTCGGTTGATATTGCAAGACAGGTTTTCGGAAATTAATTATCAAAATTGAATAAAACAGGAAAATGCTCCCATAATGGATATGAAATCTTTTATGGGAGTGTTTTTTTATGACAAAGCTTACAAGAAGTCTTATTGCGGCGTTTGCGGCAGCTGTAATTTTAAGCGGGTTCGGCAGTGAACAGAGCGGAGAATGCCTGTCGATGTTTTTCCCCTCCTCGGCTGTTTCAGTAAAGGAAACTCATTCGGAGCATAAATCAGGCGTAACGGTAATTGACGGAGGGTCGGGGGAGACGGAAATATCCTTTAAAATCGCGGAAATTTTTAAAAAAATTTTTAAGTCCAAATAAACGGACAGTAAAAGGTTGACAAAAAGTCTTTCGGGTGTTATCATTAATATTAAGATAAGTTCGACCGAAAGGGGAGTATAAAATGGTAACGATCATAACAGGCGGCGAAAACAGCGGACGCGGTAATATGTTTGCCGACAGAATAAAAACGGCGGCGGAAAACGGCGGTAACGTACTGGTCATCGTACCCGACCAGTTTTCGTTCGAATACGAAAAAAAGCTTTACGGCATAATGGGAGCGCAGCTTTTCAACAGGATATCCACAGCGGGCTTTAACAGGCTTTCTGAGAAAATTGCCGAGCAGTACGGCGGGTTTTCACGGGAAAACGCCAACGACAACGCGAAGATAATCCTTATGTACCGAGCCGTAAAAAGATTGTCCCGCAGCGGAGATGTAAAATTTTATAAGAAAAACCTTGACAAGGGCAGTTTTATTTCCGAGCTTATAAAGCTTGTGGGACAGTTCCGAGAAAGCGGAGTTACTCCCGACGATCTGCAGCTTGCTGCGGAAAGTCTGGAGGGTTCGGTGTCCCTAAAGCTTTTCGACATATCGAGACTTTACAGATATTATCTTGAAGAGCTTGACAGAGCCAAAATGAAAGACACGCTTTCGGCTATGGCGGAGGCGGTTAAGCTTGCGGACGAAAACGGATTTTTCAAGGGCAAAAGCGTGTTTGTGACTGCTTTTAACAGCTTTACCTACGACGAGAGAAAAATGCTGGAGCTTTGCGCGGCTCAGGGAGATAATATGACCGTCTCACTCCTTATAGACGAGGAATGTACTTCAAAATTCAGCAGTCACCCTTTTGCTGTCACTGTAAGAACGGCTCAGCAGATACGTAATATGGCGCAGTCCCACAACAAATCTCTTGAACAGATCTCGGCGCAGGATACATATTATAAGTCCTTTGATATTATGCATCTGAGCAAAAATCTTTATAATTTTAATAAGACGGAATACAAGTCAAAATCAAACGACGTTAAAATCTATTCTGCGGACGATATGTACGAGGAGGCGGAATTTATCTGCGCAGAGATATGCCGTCTTGTCCGCGAGGAGGGCTGTCGGTACAACGATATTGCTGTTTCGGCAAGAGACCTGTCCGCTTGCTCTATGGTGCTGGAGGGCGCTTTTGAAAAGTATGAGATACCGTATTATCTGGATATGCAGGACAGCGTTTCGGCGTCTGCGATAGTGCATTACATAAACGCGATCTTCAGAACGGCGCTTACAAGAAAATTCAAAACGGAAAATATTATGAAGCTGATAAAATCTCCGCTGTTCGGTATTCTTAACTACGACGCGTCGGAGCTTGAGGAATACTGCCAGGTATGGAACGTAGACGGCGATATGTGGCTATCTCCCTTTACGGCGGGAGGAGAAAACAGTTACGCCGTTGAAAAAATAAACAGGCTCAGAGAGGGTATCATAGATCCTCTGGTGAAATTCAAAACAGCCTGCGCAGACGCTACGGCAAAACAGATCTGTGAGGCGTTCTACGCTCTGCTTATAGATATAAAGCTGTCTGAGCAGACCTATTCGCTGATGAAAAGAGCAAGCGTTTCGGACAATGAAACTCAGCTTGAATTTGCAAGAGAGCTAAAGCAGATATGGAATATGACGTTGTCCGCAGTAAAATCCGTATACGAATGTCTGGGGGACGAAAAAATATCGCTCAGACAGTTCTACGAGCTGTTCGGACTTATGCTGTCCCGTATGAAAACCTCAAATCCTCCCCAAAAGCTTGACTGTGTGAGAATTACCGACGCGGGACGTTCAAGAGCGGATAACGTAAAGGTTATGTTCGTTACCGAGGTCAATGACGGAGTTTTTCCTGCGCCCGTAAAGCAGGGAGGTCTTGTGACCGAGCGTGAAAAGGAACTGCTGAGGCAGTCCCGCAATATAGATATCGACAGCGGCGCGCTGAACGATTTCCAAAATGAAAAGCTTACCGTTTACTCTGCGCTGAGCGCGCCTACGGACAAGCTTTACATTACATATTCGAGAGCAGACCTGCTGGGCAACGAAAAGAGACCGTCCTCCGTTGTCAAAGAGGTCAAGCAGATATTAGGTATCGGCGAAAAGCTTGTAAGCGGTATGCCTGCGGAGTTTTTTTGTACGTCCTACAAAACGGCTTATAATAAATTCATTGAAATGTCAAGAGATAACAGCGCTGAGGTAAGAAGTATCAGGGAGTCTGTAAGAGGTTCGGCTTTTTATGACGAAAAACTGAGAAATCTCTATCCTGCCAACGGGAAATCGGAGTTTTCGATGTCGCGTTCCGTTGCCGAAAAGGTTTTCTTTAAGGGGGAAGTTACGGAGGTTTCGCCCACAAAGCTGGACAACTATTTTAAATGTCCCTTTATGTATTTCTGTTCCTACGGACTAAAGCTTAAAAAGCCTGTCAAGGCTGAGATCAATCCGCTGAATACGGGAAATATAATCCACAGTCTGCTTGAAAAGATCCTAAAAGGGGCGGACGGAGAGCAGTTTAACAGAGAGTTTCTCAGTATGTCCGACGAGAAAATAAAGGACTTTATCGACGACGCTTTCAAGGAATACTACGAAAAGGAGCTTGGCGGAGATTTCGGCAAGACCGGGACTTTTGCCTACGCTTTTGAACAGCTAAAGGAAAAGGCTTTTCTCATAGTGAAATTTGTCAAGGGAGAGCTTGAAGGCTCCGCCTTTGAGCCTGTTCTGATCGAATATAAGATAGAGCATAAAGACGATTGCGACTGCTTTACGATCACTCTGGAGGACGGCAGAAAAATCGTTCTTGCGGGTATTATTGACAGAGCGGATATTATGACCGACAAAAAGGGAAACAGATATGTCCGTATTGTCGATTATAAGACGGGAAAAACTAAGTTCAGCCTGTCAAAGCTGTATAACGGTCTTAATCTGCAAATGCTGGTGTATCTGTCTACCTTGCTGGAAACGAAAAACGAGCTTACGGAGGACGAGGCGTTAAATCAGGCGGGCGTGGTTTATTTTACTTTCGGTACGTCCCCCGACAAAAAAGACGACGTTGAGGACAGTTATGAAACGCTGTACGCCGCCTGCGAGGACAGGGTCAACGGCTACGACAAGTCGGGAGAGTACATAAAAAACAAGGACGTTAAAAAGTCTATGAAGTCAATGGTGCGTAAATATGCCAAGGGGCAGACGGAGGTTGAGGACGAAAGCTTTACCGCTATGAGGACCTTTGCCAACCGTAAGGTCAAAGAATACGGAGACAGTCTGCTTAAAGGCGATATATCCGCAAAGCCCGTCAAGGACGCCTGCTCCTACTGCGATTTTCAGGGAATATGCGGCAGGGCATTCCCCGACGACTGCGTTGATACCGACGACAAAAAATATGAGACGCTTATGAAAGAGGAAATTGAAAAGATAATAGATGAAAGCAAAGAAAATGAGAAAGGAGAGGACTGTTAATGACTGCGGAAAAATCCAAAAGCAAATGGACGGACGACCAGCAGGCGGCTATAGATCACGTAGGCAGAGGAATTATAGTTTCGGCGGCGGCGGGCAGCGGAAAGACTTCTGTGCTGATAGAGCGTATAATCACAATGCTGTGCGATAAGTCGAAAAATATTCCTGCGGATACTCTCCTTGCGGTCACTTTTACAAACGACGCGGCGGCTCAGATGAGAGATAAGCTGAATGCGGCTTTTGAAAAAAAGCTTGCGGAAAATCCCTCGGACGAGTGGATACTGAAACAGCAGAATTTGGTTCAGCTTGCGAGGATATCCACTATAGATGCATTTTGTCTCGATCTGGTAAAGGATAATCTGCACAAATTTGAATATCAGGGCGGACTTAAAATTCTCGAGGACGCCGAAAGCGAAATGATTTTCAATGACTCCTGCGCTCAGGCTTTGGAGGATCTATGCAGAGATTATCCCGAGGATTACGCTTTGCTTGACGATTGCCTCAACGCCTCGGGAAGCGAGTTTTACAAGCTTATGAATAAGCTGTATAAATTTCTCAGAACGATTTGTTTCCGCGATAAATGGATAGAAAACGCAAGGGCGAACTGCTCCTCGCCCGAGATGTTTGAAAGGGCGGCTGAAAACCTTTTTGTTAATGCCGAGAAAAAGCTTACAGCGGCGCAGTCGTACTTTGAAAAGCTGGAATTTTACTTTAATTATCAATATGAACTTGGGGAGGAAAAGTACTCCGCAAGAGAATGCATTCCCTGTCTTGAAAAGCTTTACGTAGCGTGTCAAGACGCTTTAAGCGGCGCACAGCTTGCAGTAAAGCACAGAGAATGGACTAAAGCGGGCGGGATATCCTTAGAGTGGACTGATAAAATCACAGCGCGCACCGAGGGAGTTCCCGAGGATCTGGCAGACACCGTCAAGGAATGGCGTGCGGACGTCAAGAAAATTTTTGACAAGCTTAAGGGTAACATTGAGGACGCAGTTTCGCCGTTCAGACTGTCGAAAGAGCATTACAAAGACGTTATGGAGAAATCAAATACGCTTTTCGATCTGCTGTGCAGGCTCACCGAAAGCATAGAGAGCATTGCTTACGAGACAAAGCTTGAAAAAAATGCGGTAGATTTCAGCGACGTTGAAATGATGGCGAAAAATCTCCTTGTGAGGGAGACAGATAACGGCTGCGAGCGTACCGAGCTGGCTGAGGAGATACGCAGCAGCGGTATGTACAAGATCATTATGATAGACGAGTTTCAGGACGTTAACAATCTTCAGGAGATAATTTTCAAGGCTGTTTCGGATTCCGACGCTCTGGAGATAATGGGAAAAAACACATTCCTTGTAGGCGACGTGAAACAGGCTATCTACGGGTTCAGACTTACCAATCCTGCGCTTTTCAAAAAGTGTCTTGCGCAGTCAAAAGAGGAGAAAAACGCCGATAAGCTGGAGCCTATTTATCTGAAAAAGAATTTCCGCAGCAGCAAGGAGGTCATAGATTTTTCAAACTTTATGTTCAGAAATCTGATGAGCGCCGAATGCGGCGGCGTTGAATACGACGGCAATGAGCGGCTTGAATACGGCGCAGAGTGGTATACGAAAAACAGAGATTATTCAACTCCCGCCGAGGTCATACTGGTACGACAAAGCGATGATTTCGACAGAACTCTTGGATATACCGAGGAGATGTCCGCAGTGGCTCACAGAATAAGGGAGCTTATAGACGGCGGACAGCAGACCCTTGAGGGCGGCGTGCAGAGACCCTGCAAACCCTCGGATTTCTGTATTCTTGTAAACACTAACGACGAAATAAAGGGTGTGTCAAAGGCTCTGGAGACGGTAGGTCTTAAATCCTTTGCCGAGGACACAAAGGGCTATATGAAGTCAAGAGAAATATCGATAGCCGTTAACATACTCAGGGTCATCGACGATTCTATGAACGATATTGCGCTTACAGCCGTTATGATGTCTCCCGTAATGGGGTTTACTCCCGACGAAATGGCTGAGATAAGAGATAAGTGCAAAATTGAAAACTCGCGGCAGCTAAAGCATATCTATCAGATCTTGAGCGGTAGCGCTAAAGATAAGTCCGACAGCGGAGAGCACGGTTCATATGTGAATATGGGCGACGTGTTTCTGCAGGGAAAGTGTGTAAACGCATTCGAGCTTATCGAGGGACTGCGATACAGCTCAATGAGTATGAGCCTTGAAAGACTGATACACAGGATATTTGACGTCACCGACCTTATGGGTATGACCGCTCTTTATCTTGACGCGGACAAAAAACGCGCAAATCTTCGTCTTTTGCAGGAATACGCAGGCGCGTATGAGCAAAACGGCAAGGATGGCATTACCGGCTTTCTGCGGTACATAGACTCGGTGTCCGACAACGACGAGGCTTTTAAGAACGCGGTTTCGGTAACGTCGGGCGGAAATTCCGTCAACGTAAAAACATACCATAAGTCCAAGGGACTTGAATATCCTTTTGTGTTCCTTTGCAGTCTCGGTTCGGATATGGTCAAGGAGCGCAACGGTGCAGTAAGCCTTAAACTCCACAACGATTTCGGCTACGGACTTAATTTCTATGAAAAGAAGATAAACGTCAAGCGCAGGAACATTTACAGCGATTATATGAGCGTACTCTGTAAGGGCGAGGATAAGGGCGAGCGTATGAGACTTTTCTATGTGGGCTGTACAAGAGCTAAGGAAAAGCTGTTTTTGGTGTGCGCTCACAGACATAACGGCAGAGAAAAGCTTGAAAACAAGCAGGCTGAAATGAGGGAAACGCTGAGGTCTGCGGTTAATTGCGAAAAGCTCTCTCCTCAGCTTGTTCTTGAACAGGATACCGTACTGAAATGGGCTGTCCTTGCGCTGTCGCGGTTAAAAGGCAGAGAGGCTATCGAGGAATGGCTGGGAGATATCGATCTGTTCGCAATGCCTTACGATACCGAGGCGGAGGATATGCAGGTAGATTTCAGGCTGTGCGATATCCCCGAAAACTCGGATACCGTTTCCGAAGAACAAGCGCAGGAGCAGTCTGAGGATACCGTAATCGACAGTCGGTTTGTCAATCAGAAAGCTCTGGAGCTGAGAGAAAAGTACAGCTTTACATATGATAACAACGACGCGCTTATGCCCGCCAAGCTTTCCGTTACGGAGATAGTCGAGGCTGAACAGGAGAAAACGGAGCAGGGTGAGAAGGTAGAATTTTTCCCGAACCTGCCCAGACTTTCCGACGAGCTTGACAAGCTTACCGCCGCCGAAAGGGGTACTTTTACACATAAATTTATGCAGCTTGCGGACTACAATAACGCCTGTACAGACGTTAAGGCGGAGCTTGACAGACTTACTGCAAACGGCTTTTTCAGCGAAAAAGAGGCGGGCGGAGTTTACGTCGACAAGCTTAAGCGTTTCTTTTCGTCGGACTTTTTCGAGCGTATGCGGAAGTCTCCCGATCTCAGACGCGAACAGCAGTTTCTTGCTTCCGTAAAGGATCTGAACCTGCCCGAATATCTCAGAAACGTGACAGGAGAGGACGGTATGATACAGGGTATCGCCGACTGTATCTTCAAGGAGCTGGACGGTTGGGTCCTGGTGGACTACAAAACGGACAATTTTCAGTCTGAGGAGGATATGGAAAAATACGGCACTCAGCTTGCCATATATAAAGCCGCGTTCGAGCTTTTATACGGCGAGCCTGTCAAGAGCAGTTATATTTATTCATTCAAGCTTGAAAAGGGCAGGGAATTTATGCTGTAGGTTCTTGACAAATTGCCGTATAATATGATAAAATCAAGAAGTAAAAAATATTTTTTACTTTTTTCAGAAAAGCTCTTGACAAATGTGTCGGGGAGTGGTATAATATTTTAGTAAACAAAGCAGAGCATTGATCCGTTCTCACCTTAAGCGTCCGTTGAGACTGTGAAAAGGTCAACATAAATTGCATTTAATTTTATTTGTGATATTATGCGGGCACGGGTTAAATCTGTGCCCGTTTTATTATTTTTTTGGAGGTGCTGCGTCATTAGCAACAAAGAACATCAGATCAACGAAGAAATTCACGATAAGGAGCTGCGAGTTATCGACGTTGACGGAACACAGCTTGGTATCCTCAGCGCAGAAGAGGCGCTGGAAATTGCGTACAAGAAGGATCTGGATTTAGTAAAAATTGCTCCTCAGGCTACGCCTCCCGTATGCCGTATTCTTGATTACGGAAAGTTCTGTTTTGAACAGGCAAAGCGGGAAAAGGAGGCTAAGAAAAATCAGAAGGTAACAGATGTCAAGGAGGTCAGAATGTCCTCTACTATCGACACCCACGATTTCAACACTAAGGTCAGTCAGGCTATTAAATTTCTTAATGGCGGCGACAAGCTTAAAGTGTCGGTGAGGTTCCGCAAGCGTACCGTTGCACACCCACAGTTCGGTGAAGAGCTGCTTGAGAAATTCAAAGCTGCCGTTTCTGAAGTCGGAGTTGTTGACAAGCCGTCAAAAATGGAGGGACGCAGTCTTGTAATGTTCGTTTCTCCCAAAAGCAGCAAGTAAATTAATTAAGGAGGATAAATAAAATGCCAAAGATCAAGACACATTCCGGCGCTAAAAAGCGTTTCAGCGTAACAGGCAGCGGAAAGGTTAAATTCCAGCACACAAACAAGAGACACAGACTTACGCAGAAGGATCACAAGCGTAAGAGAATTCTCAGAGGCGCGGCTTATGCCGACGACACAAATATCAAGAACGTAAAGGCTCTTATCCCTTACAAATAATAACGAGTTGTAGGGAAAACAAAATTATTGAAAATTTCAGGAGGTAATAACTATGGCTCGTGTTAAGGGAGCAATGATGACTCGTAAGAGAAGAAATAAAACTCTTAAGCTTGCAAAGGGCTATTTCGGCGCAAAGAGCAAGCATTTTAAGATGGCTAAGCAGGCTGTGATGAAGTCCGGTCAGTATGCTTATATCGGCAGAAAGCAGAAGAAGAGAGATTTCAGAAGACTTTGGATCACAAGAATTTCCGCTGCGTGCAAGCTGAACGGAATTAACTATTCTACATTTATGAACGGCGTAAACAAGGCAGGCATCAGCCTCAACAGAAAGATGCTTTCCGAGATCGCTATCAATGACCCTGCCGGCTTTACGGCAATCGTAGAAAAGGCAAAGGCTGCTCTTTAATAGTCAATAACACGCATGTTTAAATTCAAACCTGCGTGTTTTGTTCTATAATAAGGACGGTAATTTTTCGTATAAGAGGTGAATAAAGCTGCATATTATTAGTAGGGAAAATCCTAAGATAAAGCTGTTCAGAAAGCTGTCGCAAAGCAAAAAGGCAAGGCGCGAGGAGGGGCTTTTCGTCCTTGAGGGAGCAAGGCTCTGCGCTGAGGCCTTTGAAAAATATATGGCGGGAGAGCTGAGGATATATGCGGCTTTTGCAGCCGAAAGCGCGCTTGAAAAATACTCGCGGTACATACCCCAAGGAATTTTTTCGCAGGATAATTTTTTTATCGTTAGCGAAACCGTAGCGGAGTGTATGAGCGAAACTAAAGGCTCTCAGGGTGTGTTCGCGATCGCGTATTCCAATGAAAAAACGCTGGAACAGGGGGATTTTTCCAAAGGAGGCAAGTTCCTTGTACTCGATAATCTTCAGGATCCGGGAAACGTGGGTACGATACTGAGAACTGCCGACGCTGTGGGCGTTGACGGAGTGGTTATGTGCAATAACTGCTGCGAGCTTTATAATCCCAAGACTATACGTTCGGCTATGGGGTCTGTGTTCAGGCTGGATATTTATTCGGCGCAAACGCTTTTCGATGTGTGCGGGCTGTTCGGGAAATACGGTATCAGAACCTATGCCGCCGTTGTGGATATCAGCGCGGTTTCCGTGACGGAATGCGATTTTTCAGGTAACTGCGCCGTAGTCATAGGCAACGAGGGCAACGGACTTTCGGCGGAGGACGCAAATGTCTGCGACGTAAAAATCACTATCAGAATGCAGGGAAACATCAATTCTCTCAACGCCGCTATGGCGGGAGGAATTATCCTTTGGGAGATGTTCAGATAAAATGGCAAAGGGGAGTGCGTAATGGCTGAACGAGAGGCTTTATGGCTGTGGGCGGTTATGGTTTTCGGAGTGGGAAGCAAAAGGCTGTGGGAAATGTCCGATAACTTTGACGGTATCGAGGATTTTGTCAAGGCGGTAAGGGAGCATAAGATCACTTCGGTCACAAAAGCCGAGTATGAAAGAGCCGATAAGCTTAAAATTGAAAAAGCCGAAGAAATTCTTGGTCGCTGTACCGAGCTGGGGCAGAATTATTTATGTTACGAAAGTGAGGGCTATCCCGCTCAGCTGAGGAGGATCGCTAATCCTCCCGCAATGCTGTTTTATAAGGGAAACCTTGACTTTTTAACCGATAAATGTCTGCTGGATGTTGTGGGCACGCGCAAGCCGTCTCAGTATTCGCTGGACGTGACCGACAGACTGTGCGGAGAGCTTGCCGACAGAGGTTTTGTACTTGTCTCGGGCTTTGCGGAGGGCATAGACCAACGCGTCAATGCCGTTTCGCTCGCAAAAAACAGCTTTCCTGTGGCTGTCTGCGGTACTCCGATAGAGCAGGACTATCCTAAGGGGAGCGGAGAACTGAAAAATATTATAGCGCAAAACGGTGCGGTAATTTCCGAGTACTATCCGGACTTCAGGATATCGGGCGGTTCCTTTTCGGCGCGCAATAGGATTTCCGTAGGACTTTCAGTCGGAGTTCTGTTTATCGAGGCGGGCAGGAACAGTCACGGTCTCGATAATTTCAGTCACGCTACATATCAGGGCAAGCCTGTGTTCGCAGTGCCTCCCCACGATATTTATGACAAGCGTTATTTCGGGCAGAGGGATTTGCTGAGAAACGGCTGTCATACTGTGTTCTCGGCGGACGACGTGGTTTATGCGCTTTCCGACGGCAGATTTTACGATTTGAAATATTCCTCGGAGGATAACGGATTTAATCTTCCCGCCGAGGATTCGGGATTTTTTGCCGATGAGGAAAATCGGGTCAAGACTAAGATAAGAAAGAAAAAGTCCGATGAGAGCAAAACGGAAAAGTCCGCCAATACGGAAAATAAAATGCAGATCGATTATTCGTCCCTTGACGGGATACAGGCGAAAATCTGCAAACTGCTGGAAAGCAGAAATATGCTTGCGGACGAAATTTCCGCAGAGGCGCAGCTGGATATTTCAGAGGTATTTGCCGCGTTGACAGAGCTTGAACTGGAGGGCGTTGTGAAGTCTCTTCCGGGTAAAATGTTCGGGCTATAAATTTAAGAACGGAGAATAATTTTGTCTAATTTAGTTATAGTAGAGTCGCCTCACAAGGCGAAAACAGTAAAAAGATATTTGAGCGGAGACTATGAAGTCGTTGCGTCTATGGGTCATCTCAGGGATCTGCCTAAGTCCAAGCTGGGAGTAGATATCGAAAACGATTTTGAACCGCATTATATAAACATAAAGGATAAAGAAGGTCTTATCAAGGAAATCAAGAAAAAAGCAAAAAAATGCGACAAGGTCTATCTTGCGGGAGACCCCGACCGTGAGGGAGAGGCTATCTCGTGGCATTTGGCTCAGATTTTGGGACTGGATATGAACGAGAAAAACCGCGTTGCCTTTAACGAGATAACAGCAAGCGGAATTAAGGCGGGTATGGACAATCCGAGAACCATTGACCTTAATCTTGTGAACGCTCAGCAGGCGAGAAGAATTCTCGACAGAATTGTGGGCTATAAGCTTTCTCCTTTTCTGTGGAGAAAAATCAGAAGAGGACTTTCGGCGGGCAGGGTTCAGTCCGTTGCCGTGAAAATGATATGCGACAGAGAAAAAGAGATAAGAGCTTTCGTATCTCAGGAATACTGGTCCATAGACGGAAAATTCTTAGCTAAATCAAGTAAAAAGGCTTTTTCGGCTAAGCTGAACACCATTGACGGAAAAAAAGCGGAACTCAAAAGCAAGGAGGAGGCGGACGCTGTTCTTGCAAGACTTGAGGGCGCTGAATTTGTAATAGATAAGGTCAAAAAGAGCGTCCACAGAAAAAGTCCCGCGGCGCCGTTTACGACTTCGACCTTGCAGCAGGAGGCGTCGAGACGTCTGGGCTTTCAGGGCAGACGCACAATGAAAGCCGCGCAGGAGCTTTACGAAGGTCTTGAAATAAACGGAATGGGAGCTACGGGTCTTATCACCTATATGAGAACCGACAGCCTGAGAATTTCCGACGAGGCTAGAGCGGCGGCGTATAAGTTTATAAAGGAAAAATACGGTGATAAGTATATTCCCGACGCGCCTAAAAAGTACAAGACCAAGAGCAACGCGCAGGACGCTCACGAGGCTATCAGACCTACCAATCCCGAGATAACTCCCGACATCGTCAAGGCTAGCGGAGTGACATCGGATCAGTATAAGCTTTACAAGCTTATCTGGGAGAGGTTTATTGCGTCGCAGATGTCCAATTGCCTTATGGATACGGTTTCTGTGGATATTGCGGCAAACGGCTGTCTTTTCAAGGCTACGGGATATTCCGTAAAATTTGACGGATTTACGGTGCTTTACGAGGAGACCAAGGACGAGGAGGACGAGAAGAAAAACGTGCTCCCCGCCATTGAAAAGGGCGACGTTCTGAAAGCAAAGCTTATAGAGGGCAATCAGCACTTTACTCAGCCGCCTCCGAGATATACTGAGGCTACGCTGGTCAAAGCCTTTGAAGAAACGGGTATTGGCAGACCGTCTACTTATGTTACAACAATCACCACGATATTGAACAGAAGTTATGTCGAGCGCGAGGGCAAGCAGTTAAAGCCCACGGCTCTGGGTGAAGTGACTAACGAGCTTATGAGCGAGCATTTTGACAAAATAGTGGACGTTAAGTTTACGGCTAATATGGAAACAAGTCTGGACGAGATCGAAAGCGGCGAGGCGGGCTGGGTCAAGACACTTCAGGACTTTTATGCGGACTTTGAAAAGGAGCTGTCCGAAGCTGAGGTAGCTATGGAGGGCAAGAGGGTCAAGGTTCCCGACGAGGAGACGGATCAGGTCTGCGAAATATGCGGCAAGCCTATGGTTATTAAAATAGGAAAATACGGCAAATTTATGGCTTGCTCGGGATTTCCGGAGTGTACCAATACTAAGCGTATTGTGCAGGAAACAGGCGGAAACTGTCCGTTCTGCGGCAAAAAGGTGCTGCTTAAAAAGTCCAAAAAGGGCAAGAAATATTACGGCTGCGAGGATAACCCCAACTGCAATTTTATGACGTGGGATATTCCTGCCGAGGAAAAATGCCCGAACTGCGGCTCGACGCTTTTCCAGAAGGGCGGCAAAAACGGTATACTTATCTGTCACAAGCCGGACTGCGGATACGAAAGGAATTTGTCAAATGACGGTTAAGGTTATCGGCGCGGGACTTGCAGGGTGCGAGGCGGCTTGGCAGCTTGCAAATGCGGGAATTCCCGTTAAGCTTTATGAGATGAAGCCGAAGAAATTCACTCCCGCCCATAAATACAAGGGTTTTGCGGAGCTTGTTTGTTCCAACTCGCTTAAAGCCGACAGAGTAGACTCCGCCGCAGGAATGCTCAAAGAGGAAATGCGTCGTCTCGGTTCTCTTACTATGGAGTGCGCCGCGCTTTCAAAGGTTTCGGCGGGCGGCGCGCTGGCGGTCGACAGAGAAAAGTTTTCAGACCTTGTGACCGAAAAAATCAAAAGCAATGCTCTGATAGAGGTCATCGAGGAGGAGGTCACGGAGATACCCGAGGGTGATGTGATAATCGCCACGGGGCCGCTTACTTCCGACGAACTTGCCGAAAGCATAAAAAGGCTCTGCGGAGATTATCTGTATTTCCATGACGCCGCCGCGCCTATCGTTACCTATGAAAGTCTGGACAAGGACAAGGTTTTCTTTGCCTCGCGCTACGGCAAGGGAGAGGCGGATTATATCAACTGTCCTATGGACAAGGAGGAATATCTCCGATTTTATAACGAGCTTATTAATGCGGAATCTGCGCCGCTCCACGAATTTGACAAGGAGCATTTCGGCAAGGATAATTTCAAGGTCTACGAGGGCTGTATGCCTATAGAAGTCCTTGCAAAGCGCGGCGAGGAAACGATGAGGTTCGGTCCGCTGAAACCTGTGGGACTTACCGACCCGAGGACGGGGAAACGTCCCTATGCGGTAGTCCAGCTGAGAGCGGAAAACGCTCAGGGCACGCTTTATAACATAGTAGGCTTTCAGACTAATCTTAAATTCGGCGAACAGAAAAGGGTTTTCTCGCTTATAACGGGACTTGAAAATGCGGAGTTTGTCCGCTTCGGAGTTATGCACAGGAACACTTTCATAAATTCGCCCAAGCTTTTGAATGAGCAGTTTAATATGCGGGGTAGAGAAAATCTGTTTTTCGCAGGACAGATGACGGGAGTTGAGGGTTATATAGAGTCCGCTGCAAGCGGGATCTTTGCGGGACTTAATATGTCAAGGCGATTGCAGGGAAAGGATTATGTTACTCTTTCCGATACAACAATGCTTGGCGCGCTGTCAAAATATATCAGCGACCCGACTGTTGAGAAGTTCCAGCCAATGGGGTGCAATATGGGAATTCTTCCCGAGCTGCCCGAACGGATAAGGGATAAAAGGCTGAAATATCAGATGATAGCCGACAGAGGACTTGCAGACCTTGACAGGACGATAGAGCAGATGAAAACGTGATTTTATGGAGGAATTTTTACGGAACGCTCCGGCTGCTGTCCGCAGGATTTTTTGTCCTTACAGGCTTTTATAGGACGATAAACGGAGTGACGTTCTCATACAGTTGGTTCTTACGGCTGCGGCTAGTCTTTTCCTGATCGGTGAATATATCTTTTTCGGAAAAAAAGACAGCATAAAACAAATGACCTTACGGTTTATTGGGCACAATATTTTTTCAGTCTTATGGACATTCGGCTGTTATTTTGTATATAAGCTGAATTTTGAAACAGTAAGTACGGAAAAACCTTTTTATCCTGAAACTGTTTTAAAGACAACTGTTCCGTCATGTATTCAGGGATTTCTGCTTATTACGGTACTGTCGGCGGCGGTTTGCGCCGTGATCTGCGCAGTACGGAAAATTAAAAACAAGGACAAAAACTCTTAAACGGAGGTATAAATAAATGAACATAGTAATAGATGCATTCGGCGGGGACAACGCTCCCCTTGAGGTTATAAAAGGTTCTATAGACGCGCAGAGAGATTTCAATGTGGACGTTACCCTTGTGGGTGACGAGGCTAAAATAAAAAAATGTGCGGCTGATAACGGTCTGGATATTACAAAGCTGCATATCCGTCACGCAGATACTGTGATTGAGATATGCGAAGAGCCTACAGAGGTCATCAAGGTCAAGAAAAACTGCTCTATGGCTGTGGGTATGCAAATGCTTGCCGACGGCGAGGGCGACGCATTCGTTTCCGCAGGCTCAACGGGTGCGCTGGTAGTCGGCGCAACGTTTATCGTCAAGAGGATCAAGGGTATCAAAAGACCCGCTCTTGCCACAATTCTTCCCACTGCGGGAGAGCCTACGATGCTGCTTGACAGCGGCGCAAATGCGGATTGCCGTCCCGAGATGCTGGTGCAGTTCGGTATTATGGGAACGGCTTATATGAACAGAATACTCGGCGTTGAAAAGCCCCGCGTGGGACTTGCAAATATAGGCTCCGAGGAGTCAAAGGGCAGAGAGCTGGAGCTTGAGACCTATAAGCAGTTAAAGAAAGCTCCCGTTAATTTTATCGGAAATATCGAGGCAAGACAGCTCCCTATGGGAGATTGCGACGTATGCGTTGCGGACGGCTTCTGCGGAAACCTTATGCTGAAGCTTTACGAAGGTATGGCGAAGTTTTTCTCGGGCGAGCTTAAAACTCTGCTTACAAAGGATTTTAAGTCGAAAATGGCGGCTCTTATGGTTATGAAAAACGTAAAGGAGTTCAAGAAAAAGGTAGATTATTCCGAGTACGGCGGAGCGCCTCTGCTGGGTACGGCAAAGCCTGTGATAAAGGCTCACGGAAGTTCAAATGCCAGAGCGTTCTACAATGCGATAAGGCAGGCTAAGCAGTTTACCGAAACGCAGGTCATCGAAACGATCACCGAGGCTCTTGATACAATGAAAGCAAAGCAGGAGATTTAATTATGGATGAACAGCAGAATTTGTTGGATTTTCAGAAGAAAATAGACTATCGGTTCAAGGACGAAAAGCTTTTATACGAGGCTCTTTCTCACTCGTCCTTTGCAAATGAAAATAAAAAGCACAGAAACAGTAACGAGCGTCTTGAATTTCTCGGAGACTCGGTGCTGTCTATCGTGGTATCCGATTATATTTTCGAGCATTTCAAGCACTTGCCCGAGGGCGAGCTTACAAAGCTGAGAGCGTCGCTGGTGTGCGAAAAGGCTTTGTATGAATTTTCCAAGAAAATCGAGTTAGGCAAATATATTTTCCTCGGAAAGGGCGAGGAAATGACAGGCGGCAGAGAACGCGCCTCGATAGTTTCCGACGCTATGGAGGCGGTCATTGCGGCGATCTATCTTGACGGAGGAATAGAGTGTGCGAGAAAGCACATTATGAACTTCCTGCCCGAGGATATTACTCCCGAGCATACTACCACCTTTCACGATTATAAGACGGTCCTGCAGGAGATAATTCAGAAAAATCCCGAGGAGAGAATAGAGTATTTTCTTAAAGACGAGGAGGGTCCCGACCACGACAAGAAATTTACGGTTCAGGTACTTCTCAACAACAACGTGATAGGCACAGGCGTTGGAAGGTCCAAGAAGAACGCGGAGCAGAACGCCGCAAAAGAGGCTTTGGAGCTAATGGGTTATGCCGCACAGTAATATATCGGTTTTTGTACCGAACGTTGGCTGTCCCCATACCTGCGCTTTCTGCAATCAGAGGACTATCACAGGCACCGAGAAGATACCGAGAGGAGACGATGTGCGGGAGATATGCGCTAAGGCTCTGCACGAAGTCAAAAGTCCGGAGGATACGGAGATAGCCTTTTTCGGGGGAAGCTTTACCGCCATACCTCGGAAGTATATGCTTGAACTGCTTTCGGCGGCAAGGGAGTTTGTTGGAGAGGGCAGATTTGCGGGAATACGGCTTTCAACACGACCCGATTACATTGACGGGGAAGTTCTTGAGATACTGAAAAGCAATGGTGTGACTTCCATAGAATTGGGAGCGCAGTCAATGTGCGACGACGTTCTTTGTGCCAACGAGAGAGGTCATACCTCGGCTGATGTAGAGAATGCGGCTGAGCTTATAAAGTTGTACGGATTTGAGCTGGGCTTGCAGATGATGATAGGTCTTTATAAAAGTACTCCTGCAAGGGAAAGAGAAAGCTTTGAAAAGATCTGCGGACTTGTGCCCGATACTCTGAGGCTTTATCCTGTAGTCATTTTAGAGGACACAAAGCTGGGCGAGCTTTACAAAAGCGGAGAGTATAAGCCCTTTGACTTTGAAACGGCAGTCGAACTCTGTTTCGAATTTCTCATATCGGCTGAGGAAAAAGGCATAAGGGTCATAAAGCTGGGACTTCACGCCTCGGAATTTGTGGAGGAAAAAATGCTGGGCGGTTTTTATCACCCCGCATTCAGAGAGCTTTGCGAGGGGAAGATATACAGAAATTCAATAGAAAACGTTCTGGCTTTTGGCGGAAATCTAAAGGTCACATCGGCAGTCCTTTCGGTTCCTGCGAGAAGCTTGAGCAAGGCGCTTGGTCATAAAAAAAGCAACGTAAAATATTTTGCGGACAGGGGAGTGTCGGTGAAGATAATTCCCGATAAGGAGCAGACGCAAGCGGTAAAGATTACAGAAATCAACGGAACGGCGGTGAAATAAATGTATCTCAGGTCACTGGAAATGCAGGGCTTTAAGTCCTTTCCCGACAAGACGGAATTAAAATTCAATAAGGGTATTACCGCCGTAGTAGGTCCTAACGGTTCGGGAAAGAGCAACATTGCCGACGCTATGCGCTGGGTAATGGGCGAGCAGTCCTCAAAGGCTCTGAGAGGAGAGAAAATGGCGGGAGTTATTTTCCATGGGTGCGACACCCGCAAGGAGTCGCCGTTTGCTCAGGTAACGATAAATATTGATAATTCCGACAGAGCGTTGGAATACGACAGCGATATAGTGTCCGTTTCGAGAAAGCTTTACAGAAACGGAGAAAGCGAGTATCTTATAAACGGCAAGTGCGTAAAGCTTAAAGAGGTAAACGAGCTGTTTATGGATACAGGTCTCGGCAAGGACGGCTATTCCATAGTCGGACAGGGAAGGATTGCGGATATCGTCAACGGCAAGTCCAACGACAGACGCGAGATATTCGAGGAGGCTGCGGGCATTGCAAAGTTCCGCTATAAAAAGCAGGAGGCTGAGAAAAAGCTTGCCGCCGCGGAGGAGAATATATCCCGCCTCAACGATATTCTTGCCGAGCTTGAAAGCAGGATAGGTCCTCTTGAAAAGCAGTGCGAAAAGGCGAAGAAATTCAGAGTGCTTGACGATGAAAAAAGACAGCTTGAAATTTCCGTTTGGTTTCACAGGCTGGAGGAATACCGCCGAAGGCTTGCGGAATATGAAGAAAAACTAAGGCTTTTGGAACAGCAATATAATCAGATATCAGAGGAAATAAAAGACGCTGAGGACGAATACAATCGGAATATCGAGCTGAGCGCAGCGCGTTCCACCGAGGTTGACGAGCTTAGGGAAAAAATTCATCTTACCGAGCTTGAAAACAACAACGCGCTGTCAAAGATCGCTGTCTGTGAAAATGATATTTCCCACATTGAGGAAAATATTCTGCGGTTCAAGGAACAGATAGAGCAGTCGCAGTCGTCAAAATATTATCAGGAAAAGGAGCTTGAAAAGAGACAGTCCGAGCTGAGAGTGCTTATAGAGCGGCAGGAAAAGTCGGCGGCTACCGTTTCTGATAAAGAAAGGGAATTTGACAGTCTTATTTCTCAGGCGGAACAGTCCGACCAAGCGGTTGCGGACGTAAATACCGAGATAACTAAGGCGTATCTGAAACGAACAAATATTACTTTGAAAATGGAAAATCTTAATTCTTCCATTGACGAGATAAAGGAACAGATAACCGCAAACGCCGAGACGGTAAAGGACCTTGAAGAAAAGGAACGCTTTACCTCGTCGGAGCTTAAAAAGCTGAGGATATCGTACAATAAGGCTCTGGAAAGCAAGCAGGAAACCGAAAACCGTCTGGACGGTCTTACAAAGCTTTTTGATAAAAGACGTGAAAAGCTTGATGATATCTCAGCGCAGCACGCAAAGGCAGACGGAATGCTGAGAGAGATTTCCGCAAAGCTGCAAATGCTCCGAGATCTGGAAAATAATATGGAGGGCTTCGGCAGGAGCGTAAAGCATATTATGAACTCCGTAAGACAGGGAAGAATAAGCGGAGTGTGCGGTACTGTTGCGCAGCTTATAACGGTAAGATCGGAGTATTCCGTTGCAATAGAAACTGCTCTGGGCGGAGCATTACAAAATATTGTCGTTGATAACGAGGACGCCGCAAAGAGAGGTATCCGCCTTTTGAAAGAGAGCAATGCGGGCAGAGCGACGTTCCTGCCTGTGACCTCGGTCAAGGGCAACAGACTTGAAAACAAACAGCTGGAAAACGAAAACGGCTTTGTCGCTTTGGGCTGCGATCTGGTCAGGTTCGACGGAAAGTTCAGAGGTATTATAAATAATTTGCTGGGCAGAATATGCATAGCGGAGGACGTTGATCTTGCGGCTGTGATAGCCAAAAAGTACGGATATAAATTCAGGATTGTCACTCTGGACGGACAGGTCATCAATGCGGGAGGTTCCTTCACAGGCGGAAGCGTTTCAAGAAGTACTGGAATTCTTACCCGTAAAAACGAGATTGACGAGATGTCCGCAAAAAAAGACAGGCTGGAAAGTGAACTTAAGGAGCTTTTACAAAAACGCGAGCATACGCTCAACGAGGTCAGCAAGTTCGGCGCGGATATCGAGGGCTTGAAAGAACAGCTTAATAACGTCGGTGCAGAATGTATCAAGCTTGAAATGGAAATAAAGCGCGTTGACGAATTTTCCAAGCAGTACGACATACGGCTTGACGAGGCGGACAGACAGGAAACGGTTCTCAGGAGCAAGCTGAAAACCGCCGAAAACGACCTTGCGGACGCAAAACGAGAGCTTGAAGAAACCGACAGGGAGATCATTGACGGCGAGGCAAAGCTTACGGTTTCGCAGTCGGCGCAGAGCGATTTAAAGACCCGTAGGGAAATGCTCAGTTCAGAGCTTTCGGAGCTTAGAATCAAGTCCGCCGAGCTTAACAAGGATATTCAGGCTTGCAGAATGTCGATAGAGGATCTGAATGCCGCAATTTCGTCCACCGACGGCGACTGCGGAAAAATTCAGCTTGAAATAGGCGGTCTTGAAAATCAGATAAAGGATAAAAATAGGGAAATTGAAAATATAAAGACCCGTCTCGACGGTGCAGACGGCGTGATAGCTGAGCTAAACGAAAGAATTGAAACGGCTCAGCGGGAGCATTTGGAGTATGACCGCATTGCGGCTCAGATAAGAAGTCAAAACAAGAACAAAATGGACGAAAAGGAAACTCTTTCCACGCAGCTTACGCGCGAGGAGGAGCGGAAGAATTCCCTTTCGGCGGACTTTGACAAGCTGGTTTCTCAGCTTTGGGACGAATACGAGCTTACGCGCTCCACTGCCGCTGAAATTGCAGATAAGCTGGAGGATATTCCTGCAGCGAACAAGAGACTTACGGAACTGAAAAATCAGATCAAGTCCCTCGGGAACGTTAATCTCGGCGCTATCGAGGAGTATGCGGAGGTGTCCGAAAGATACGGATTTATGACCTCTCAGCTCAACGACGTGAACACCTCCAAGCGGGAGCTTTGCGAGATGATAGAAGATCTTACCGAGAATATGAAGAACGTGTTTATGCACAGCTTTGAGAATATAAACAATAATTTCAAGAGCATTTTTTCGGAGCTTTTCGGCGGCGGCAAGGCGGAGCTTATTTTGACAGACCCCGAAAACGTTCTCGAATGCGGTATCGAGATAAACGTTCAGCCTCCGGGCAAGGTCATCACAAGCCTTATGTCCCTTTCGGGCGGAGAGCAGGCGCTGGTCGCGGTTGCGATATATTTTGCGATACTGAAAAATTCGCCGTCCCCGTTCTGTCTGCTGGACGAGATAGAGGCGGCTCTGGACGATGTTAACGTTACAAGGTACGCTCAGTATCTTCACAAGCTTACGGACAAAACTCAGTTTATCACCATTACTCACAGACGAGGCACTATGGAGGAGGCAGACGTGCTGTACGGCGTAACAATGCAGGAAAAGGGTATCTCAAAGCTTTTGAGAATGAGCGTTGAGGAAACCAGACAGATGAAGTTTGAGGACTAAGAGAGGAGAGAAACAATGGGATTTTTTGAAAAGCTGAAAAACGGTCTGAAAAAGACCAAGGACAGTATGATGAGCAGAATTGAAAGTCTGCTGCATTCGTTCACAAAGATCGACGAGGAGCTTTTTGAGGAGCTTGAAGAAACGCTCATTATGTGCGATATCGGAGTAAATACCTCCGTTAAGATATGCGATATGCTAAGAGAGAGAGTAAAAAAAGAGGGCGTGACCGATCCCGCTATGATAAAGGATATGCTGAAGGACGTTATCACCGAAATGCTTGGCGAGGAACAGCCTCTGGATATGTCCACAACTCCGTCGGTCATTCTTGTTATCGGCGTTAACGGAGTGGGCAAGACCACGACCATTGGAAAGCTTGCGTATGAGCTTCACAATGAGGGCAAGCGCGTGATAGTTGCGGCGGCGGACACATTCCGTGCGGCGGCGATAGATCAGCTCGAGGTCTGGACTGAGCGCGCGGGCGTCGATATTATCAAGCATAACGAAGGCTCGGACCCTGCGGCGGTTGTGTTTGACGCTCTCACAGCGGCAAAGGCAAGAAATGCGGACATTGTTATCTGCGATACGGCGGGCAGACTTCACAACAAGAAAAATCTTATGGACGAGCTGAAAAAGATTTCCCGTATCGTTCATCAGCAGGCGGAGGGCTGTGCTCTGGAGGTACTGTTAGCGCTTGACGCCACCACAGGACAGAACGCGGTAAATCAGGCTAAGCAGTTCAACGAAGTTGCAGACATTACCGGTATTATCCTCACAAAGTTGGACGGTACTGCAAAGGGCGGTATTATAATAAGTATTACCGATGATTTGAAAATACCCGTAAAGCTTGTGACGGTAGGTGAGAAAATTGACGATTTACAGCCGTTCAACGCAAGAAATTTCGTTGACGCGTTGTTTGATTAATTAATGAACATACGTAAAAGATAAGAAATTATCTAAGGAAAAATATGTTTTCAGGGGGAAAAGAATATGGATAAGGTATTAATGATAATCGATATGCAGGAAATGTATGTGGGCAAATCCAGAGACAAGAACACTTACAAATACGACGCCGAGGAGCTTATCGATAAGATAAACAAGCGTATCGCGCTTTATAAGCCGGAGGAGGTGTTCTACATTATCAGTGTCAAAAAAGGACTTTTCGGCGGAGCAATGCCTAAAGAGGGCTCACCCGAGTCGGGATTTCCCACAAAGCTTAAAATCGTTTCCAAGAACATTTATCAGAAGAATAAACCCGACGCTTTTTCCAGCGCAGCATTGGAGGACTTTATGAGAGCCAGACACGTCAAGGAGATCGAGATAGTAGGCGTTGACGGCGGCGTTTCGGTAGGAAATACTGTTATAGGAGCGATAGAATGCGGTATGAAGGTCATCTGGAACGAAAGCTGTATCGGAACCGTTTACGGAGATAAGCTTATGAAGCTCCGTGAGAAAATGAAGAAAAATAAGATAACCTACATAAACGATCTTATGAATTGAGGAATTAGTATGAAATTAGTTATTGCAAGCAATAACAAGGGCAAGATCAGAGAATATAAGCAGCTGCTTGAACCGCTGGGCTACGAGGTGATTTCTCAGTCGGATGTGGGGGCGAATATCGAGGTCGAGGAGACGGGAACTACCTTTGCGGAAAATTCCGCCCTGAAAGCAAGGGCGATTTATAAGCTTTTAGGCTGTTGCGTACTTGCCGACGACAGCGGACTTGCGGTAGACGCTCTGAACGGCGAACCGGGAGTATACTCGGCGCGCTACGGCGGACTTGCAACGGACGAGGAGCGTTCCGAGCTGGTGCTGAAAAAAATGACGAATGTTCCCGAGGACAAGAGAACGGCTCGGTTTGTATGCACAATTCACTTTATTAAAGAGAACGGCGAGGAAATCGCCGTAGAGGGAGAAGTGCGCGGTAAGATCGGCTATAAGCCTTTGGGGGACAACGGTTTTGGCTACGACCCGATTTTTATGTACGGTGACAAAAGCTTTGCGCAGGTATCCGCAGAAGTGAAAAATTCCGTTTCCCACAGGGCGGACGCTCTGAATAAGCTTATGGAAAAACTGAAATAAAAGGAGAATTTTATGATAACTACAAAACAAAGAGCGGAGCTTAAAAGCATTGCCGCAAATATTACGCCTGCATTTCAGGTAGGCAAGGGCGGAGTAAACGACGCTCAGGTGGCTCAGATAGACGATTATCTGAGAGTACACGAAATCGTAAAGATCAAGGTGCTTGACAATTCCCTGTACAATGCAAGAGAGGCGGCTGAGGAGATATCCGGAAAAATCAACGCAGAGGTCGTTCAGGTAATAGGCTCAAAGGCTGTGCTTTACAAGCGCAATGAAAAAGAACCTGTTATCAGGCTTAAAGCAAAGTAATGAAGATAGGCATTTTCGGCGGCACGTTCAATCCCGTTCATAAAGGTCACGTTAACGCTCTTGAACGGGTGCTGGAGGCTGTAGACCTAGACAAAGCGATAATTCTTCCCGACAGGATACCTCCCCACAAATCTGCGGAAGCTCTGGTCTCGGGAGAGGACAGGCTCAATATGTGCCGAATGGCTTTTTCCGCTGTTCCGAATGCGGAGTTTTCCGACTGGGAGCTGAAGAATGACGAAAAAAACTATTCGGTCATAACTCTGAGACATTTTCACAAGGTATATCCCGAGGACAGGCTTTATTTCATTATGGGGAGCGATATGCTTTTAAGCTTTGAAAAATGGTATCGCTATGAGGAAATATTGACCTTAGCGGGGCTTATATGCATTTCCCGCAGTAATGAGGACACAGCAAAGCTTGAAACAGCGGCGGAATATCTCGGACGGCAGGGCGGCGAGGTCATAATAGTTCCCGCAGAGCCTTTTGAGATATCATCATCGCAGATAAGAGAAATGCTCAAAAAAAATATAGATTGCTCTTGCTATTTGCACAAAAATGTAGTACAATATATAGTGGACAAAAATTTATATTGAGGAAAATAAAAGTGGCAGATAAAAAAGTTATTGAAAAGTACAAGGAATATCTAAAGAAAAATCTTTCAAAGAAAAGATACAATCATTCGCTCAACGTTTCCGAGTCGGCTGTGTATCTTGCAAAAAAGTACGGCGCAGATCCCGATAAGGCTTTAGTCGCGGGATTGCTCCACGATATCGCCAAGGAGCTTCCTGTGGAGGAACAGCTTAAGATAGTTGAGAAATCGTCCTTGGACGTTTGTGAGATAGAAAAGAAGTCCATTCCGCTTTTTCACGCTGTTGCGGGGGCGGAACTGGTGCAGTCTCTTTTCGGTATCGATGATATGGAGATAATCAAGGCGATACGGTATCATACGGTCGCCTGCGGAAATATGCCGAAACTCAGCGCGATCATCTATCTTGCGGATCTGATATCCGCCGACAGAGACTACAAGGACGTTAACAAAATGCGTAAGTACGCCGATAAAAGTCTTGAAAAGGCAATGTACGAGGCTTTAAAGTTTTCCATAACGGACTCCGTGGGCAAGGGGAACACGATACCGCTGTCCACAATAGAGGCTTACAACGATTTTACGGAATTCACCAAAAAGTAAAGGAGATTTATATGGCTAATATTTCAACCGAAGAAAAGATCAAAACGGCAGTCAAGGCTCTCGACTCCAAAAGAGCCGAGGATATTCAGGTCATCGGTATCGGCGACTTGACGATAATTGCCGATTATTTTATAATCGCTAACGGTATGTCGAATACTCAGACAAAGGCTCTTGCCGAGGAGGTCGAGTTTAAGCTTTCTCAGATTGGAGTCGAGCCTAACCGTACCGAGGGCTATCAGGGACAGACTTGGATAGTGCTTGACTACGGCGATATTGTAGTACACGTTTTCTATAAGGAGACAAGAGACTATTATAATCTGGAAAGACTTTGGTCCGACGGCACGCCTGTGGACATTTCACAGTATCTTATAACAGAGGATTAAATTCCGTAGGAGGACATAATTATGGGACATTCGGTCAACGGAAGAAATCTTGTGGGTATTATAAGCGGCTGGCTTGTTATCAAGGGGATTTTAAATCTTATTCTGGGATTTGGTGTGGGAAATATCATAACTCTTGCTGTGACGGTCGTGCTGTGCTATTTTATGCTCAACGGAACAAAGTATATGAATTACGTGGCGGCTGTACTTATTGCGGCTGTTGTCCTGAAAAATCTATGGTACAATATCAAAAATGTTGAGATACTCTATTTGATAGAGGCTGTGATAGACACGGTGTGCGTTGTTCAGCTTGTGGCGAATAAGGATATCAAGGAACATTTCGGACAGAACTGAATTATGGTGAAAAAATATGGATCACAGGGATAATTCCGAATTACGGTACTCATATGAAGAGGACGAGACTGCCGACACAGAACAGGGCAGAAAGTGGGTTTTCAGAGACGGTGCGGCGATCCTTGGAATTAACTGCGTTTATATGCTTATTTCGTGGTTTGCGCTGTCGGGAGCTTACAGAAAGATCTTTACTGCCGCCGCTTTGGCAGGTATGCTTTTCGGACTTATCCTTATGACAAGAACGCGGCATTGCCGCAAGTTTCTTATGGCAAGCTTTGTTCTGAGCGCGCTTCCCGCTGCGGGAATTATGATATTGCTGTTTGTAAATAACTTTGACTTATTTAAAATTAAAGGTGAACAGTCGTTGGGCGGCTGGGTATGGTTCTTTGACGTTGTCCGTAAATTTCTGAAGGCTCTTGCGATTACTCTTGCAAGAGCGGCTGTAATTCTGATTTACTGCGCGGTTCAGGTCTTTGCCTATATCGATTTGTTTGAAACCAAGGCTGTCCGCGCTTATATAAAAAGCAAAAATAATTTACATCTTAAGATAAAGGACTGATAAAAATGAACAACTATGATTTTTCCGCCATTGAGAAGAAGTGGCAGAAGTACTGGGAGGAACACGAAACATTCAAGACCGATGTTTGGGACTTTTCAAAGCCTAAATTTTACGCTCTTGATATGTTCCCCTACCCGTCGGGAGTCGGTCTCCATGCTGGTCACCCGGAAGGCTATACCGCAACGGATATCGTTTCAAGAATGAAAAGAATGCAGGGCTATAATGTCCTTCACCCAATGGGCTATGACTCGTTCGGTCTGCCTGCCGAGCAGTACGCCGTAACAACCGGCAATCACCCTAACGGATTTACACAGGAAAATATCAAGACCTTTTCGAAACAGCTGAAGGAGCTTGGCTTTGATTACGACTGGAGCAAAATGATCGCTACAAGCGATCCAAAGTTCTATAAGTGGACGCAGTGGATATTTAAACAGCTTTATCTTGACGGCTACGCCCAGTATATAGATATGCCTGTAAACTGGTGCGAGGAGCTTGGTACGGTACTTTCAAACGACGAGGTAGTTGACGGAAAATCCGAAAGAGGAGGATATCCCGTTGTAAGAAAGAATATGAAACAGTGGGTGATCGATCAGCCCGCATTTGCCGAAGAACTTCTGGAGGGTCTTGACGAGATCGACTGGCCTGAATCCACAAAGCTTATGCAGAAAAACTGGATCGGAAAGTCAACGGGCGTCGAGGTTAAATTCCAAATCGTCGGCGGAGGAGAATTTTCTATATTTACAACCTGTATCGAGACTATCTATGGTATTACATTTATGGTTCTTGCTCCGGACGGAGAAATCGTGAAACAGCTTATGCCCCGTATTCAGAATAAAGACGAGGTTCAGGCATATATTGATGAAACGCTGAAAAAGAACGATATGGACAGAACCGAGCTGAATAAAACAAAATCGGGCTGTGAGCTTAAAGGCGTTACCTGTATTAACCCTGTAAACGGTAAGGAAGTAAGAATGTTTATCGGAGATTTTGTCCTTGCAAGCTACGGTACAGGCGCAGTTATGGCTGTTCCTTCTCACGATCAGCGCGATTTTGAATATGCCCAAGCACATAATATAGATATGATCCAGGTCATCGACGGAGACGAAAAGCTCGGACATATCGACGTTTCCGAAAAGGCGTTTGAAAAGGGCGATTACCTGGGAAAGGGTTACAGACTTGTTAATTCGGAGGAATTTACAGGACTTACCGTTGAGGAGGCTAAGGAGGCTATTACCTCCAAGCTTGAAAATATGGGAGTTGCCAAGAGAACGGTAAACTACCATTTCAGAGAGTGGATATTCGCCAGACAGCGTTACTGGGGTGAGCCTGTTCCTGTTGTTCACGGCGACGACGGTAAAATATATACGCTTAGCGACGACGAGCTTCCGCTTGTACTGCCCGAACTTGAAAACTATAAGGGCGAAAACGGAAAAGCTCCCCTTGAAAATGCAGTTGAGTGGAAAAAATACGATAAAAACGGTATCAAGGGTGTAAGAGAGACCTCAACAATGCCAGGCTCGGCGGGTTCAAGCTGGTATTATCTGAGGTATATTGACCCCGATAATGATAATGAATTTGCAAATCAGGAGCTTTTGAAGCATTGGATGCCTGTTGACCTTTATATAGGAGGTCCCGAGCATGCTGTAGGTCATCTTATGTATTCAAGAATATGGAACAGGTATCTCTATAATAAGGGACTTGTTCCCACAAAAGAGCCTTTTAAAAAGCTTGTTCATCAGGGTATGATCTTAGGTTCAAACGGAATTAAAATGGGCAAGCGCTTTCCTGAATATGTTGTAAATCCAAGCGATATTGTCCGTGATTACGGAGCAGATACGCTACGTCTTTATGAAATGTTTATGGGTCCGCTTGAGGTTTCAAAGCCGTGGAGCAATCAGGGCGTTGAGGGCGCTAAGAGATTTCTTAACCGCGTCTGGGCATTCTTTACAGATGAGAAAAATCTCACCGACGCTCCTGTTCCCGCGCTTGAAAAGGTTTATCACAGAACCGTTAAAAAGGTTACCGACGATTTTGAAAAGCTTGCATTCAATACCGCTATTTCTCAGATGATGATTTTCGTGAATGCG
>JAUNOG010000012.1 GCA_030531185.1 Ruminococcus sp. | reverse complement strand
TCACCTTTTCGTCGGTTTTACCATATTTTTTGTTTTATTTCATTCGGTTGCCCTGGTTCTCACCCCATACAGTTGTTGTATGCTTAATAAAAACAAATCCGTATTTCTCATACAAGCCTATGTGGTCTGAGGATATATACACATTTTTGCACTTCGCTTTTCTTGCCAGTTCACAGCAATAATCGATAAGTTTCTGTGAATATCTGTTGCCTCTGTGCTCCTCAAAAGTATACACAAAGCCTATCCACGGCTTCATATTTTCATCGATGACTTCGTCCTGTTCTGCTAAAGTGCAGAAAGACACAAGCTTATGTTCATCTGTTACAAGCAGTACTTCGCTTTGTCCGCACATTTCGATCAGCCTATTTTCATTCAGCAATGTATATAAATACTTTGCTGCACCCCAGTCGGCTTTTTGTATTTCTTCACGCCAATGTGCTTTATCAGTTTCCGTCTGTTCAGAATAATTTATTATTTTCAAATTCTGCTCCTTATTATTTGCTTTGATTAAGAGACAATTCTTTCAGCTCTCTGCCGTCTCTCAGCAGATCGTGGAGGGTCTGAGCGTCTCCGCTTGCTATGCTGTCGCGGTACTCCTTCAATCGTGCGATAATGCAGTCTATCTCAAACACAAGAGGCTCTTTGTTCATAAGGAACAGCGTAGTCCACATATCCTCGTTAAGCTTTGCAACACGGGTAAGATCCTTGAAAGAACCCGCCGAAAATCCCGACTGTTTCAACAGGCTCGGACTTTTAACATATGCGCTGGAAACAATATGAGCAAGCTGAGATGTAAACGCAATAACTCTGTCGTGCTCCTCCGCATTGGAAACGACTACCTTTGCAAAGCCGATGTTGTATGCAAGATGAGAGATCTCCTTGACGACCTTCATAGGAGTATTGTCGGTAGGGGTCATAATAAAGCTTGCTTTTTCGAAAAGATTGTCCACCGCATAAGCGAAGCCCGAAAATTCACGTCCTGCCATAGGGTGACAGCCGAGGAAACAAACGCCCTCCTCGGTAAGCTTATCTTCCACCGCAGAGACGATTTTTTCTTTAACTCCGCAGGTATCGATAACTATACCGCCTTTACGGAAATTGCCTTTATTTTCAATGATGAAGTCTATCGTCTGCTGCGGGTGAAGGCTCACTATAACAACATCGCAGCTTTGCAGACTGTCTGCGGATATTTCTCCGTCTATAGCCTCCTGAGCGATAGCTCCCGCTATTGTGCCTTTATTAATGTCCAGCGCAAAACAGCTGTGCTGAGTATTTTTCTTAATTGCCTTTGCCAGCGAACCTCCGATAAGACCCAGTCCTACTATTCCGATTTTCATTTATATCAAGTCCTTCCGCACTTTTATGCTTTTATGTAATAAAGTATAGCACGTTATCGTATATTTGTCAAGCAAAACGATTTGACCTGAACCTGATATGTTTTGGGATAGAATAGAGGCGGATATTATCCGTCTCACTGACCCGCATATATTGCCGCTTGTCGGGACTTTTCATTCTAGTCTCTAATCTTCTAGCCGCCAGCAGGGGATTTCGCCTCTGCGGAGGCGAGCGGGCTCTGCCCTGCACCCGCAAGGGGCTCCTCGCCCCTTTGAACCCTCGCAAGCCCTCCGGCGGCGGGCTTGACCCTCCGCTTTTTAACTCACGTCATCGTTTCGTGCGCACTTTTCATTCTGTTCCGCTGAGCGCTTTTTCTTACCTCTTCCCTTGACTTTTCCTGCAAAGTATGCTATACTGTTTTTGCAAAGTTAACTAAGCAAAACAGGTTGTGATATAATGAAATCAAAAATACGTGAACTGCGGAAAAAGAATAAAATTTCTCAGGACGAGCTTGCTCTCGCTGTGGGCGTAACAAGGCAGACTATTACGTCCCTTGAATGTGAAAAATACACCGCCTCTCTGGTGCTTGCATATAAGATAGCCCGCTATTTCAATATGACTATCGAGGAGATTTTCGATTTTTCCGATGTGGAGGAACTTTAAAATGGAAACTATGGAAAAATACAGATCAAGGCTAATTTTCAGAATGACATACACAGCCGTTATCGTCATTATCGCCGCCGCAGTGTTTATCAGCGGTCTTACAGGAGTTTTTGACAGCTTCGGCCCCAAAGGCGATTTCGGCGATTTTCTCAGCGGATTTCAATTCGGACTTTTCACCGCTCTTATGCTGGCAGCCGTTTTCAGCATAGTAAAAATGCTTTCCGCTTTGAAAAGCAGAGACAAGCTGAAACATATGTACATAGGCGAAACCGACGAACGTTCCAAGGCTATCTGCGAAAAATCGGGGCATAATCTGTTTATGGCTTGGTGCTATCCAATGCTGCTTGCCGCTATAATTTCTGGATATTTCAGCAGCGTAGTATTTTTTACGCTCTTGGGTGCGCTGGTATTTATGAATGCGGTACATTTTGCTCTAATCTTTTATTATAAGAAAACTATGTGATCGAAGGTGTATAAATGAACGACGCTGTAATCTCCGGGATTAATGAAATACTTAGTGTGCTGTGGAACGCTGATCCGTCAATCTATCTTTACGGCTCTGTAACGGACAACGATTTCAGAATTGGCTGGAGCGACATTGATTTTATATGTTTGACAAAAGCTCCTTTGGAGGACGTTCAAGCGGAAAAACTACTCACTTTGCGGGAACATCAGCCCGATAACCCATATTTCAGGCTGTTTGAGGGCGTTTTTATATCCCAAGGAGGATTTTTCGAGCACAGAAAAGAAAAGGTCGTTTACTGGGGTACGGGAAAATCAAAAATCATCGACAGTTTTACTCCCGACTGCTTTTGCAGATATCAGCTTGCGGAAAACGCAATCCTGCTTTTCGGAGACGATCTGCGGGATTTTTTTGAGGTCCCTAAATTTTCAGAACTCAGGCAAGGCGTTGCGGCTCATCTGGAAACGATACGGAAACACGCCGTAACTACGGGACGGAGTATCTACTCCTACGGCTGGCTTCTGGATATAGCTCGAGGACTGTATGTGCTGAAAAACGGCGTTGTGGTATCCAAAACGGCGGCGGGAGAATGGGCTTTGGAAAACGGACTTTGTCCCGATATGCAGGCTCTGGCGACGGCTGTAAGCATAAGAAACAACCCTAAGCTTTTTAATGATAATCCCGTATTGCAGGACTATTCCGAACGTTTGGGAGACAGCGTTCAGCTTTTCGCCGACGTGCTGGAAGATAAGCTTACAGAATTTGATTAAGGAGAACCAAATGTACATTACAGACGAACACAATCCACGGCTTCCCTACCTGAGGGATAAAACGTCAAAGCTTACGACCTCCCCCGGGTGCTATATTATGAAGGACAAGTCGGGTAAAATAATATATATAGGAAAAGCGAAAAATCTGCGCAACCGCGTGACTTCATATTTCCGCAAAGGACAGGATCATCTGCCCAAGGTCTGGAAAATGGTTTCAAATGTGAACGACTATGAATTTATCGTTACCGACTCGGAGTTTGAGGCGCTGGTGCTTGAATGCTCGCTGATAAAGCTCCACACGCCTAAGTATAATATCCTGCTCAAGGACGACAAGGGCTACAGCTATATTCGTGTTACCGACGAGCCTTTTCCAAGACTTCAGGCGACATTGCAGAAGTTTGACAACACGGCGGAATATATCGGTCCGTATATGAGCTCCTATGCGGTCAAACAGGCTGTCGAAGAGGCAAATAAGGTTTTCAGACTTCCTACCTGCAACAGAGTTTTCCCGAGGGATTTCAGAAAGGCGCGTCCCTGTCTTAATTATCATATCAAGCGCTGTATGGGCGTTTGCACGGGTCAATTTACAGAAAAGGAATACAGAGAAACAGTTTCTCAGGCTGTAGACTATATCAAAAACGGTTCGGCGCAGTCGGTTGAAAGGCTTACTGCAGAAATGGAGCGCGCGGCTGAAAATCTTGAATTTGAGCTTGCGGCAAAGCTCCGCGACAGGATCGCGGCGATACAGAAAGCCGCAGAAAATCAGAAGATAATTGACGAAACAATTCCCGACTGCGATATTATCGCTATGTCGCAGAATGTGGAGGTCGCCTGCGCAAGCGTAATAATGTACCGAGGCGGCAGGCTTGTTGACAAGGCGGACTATTTTCTCGGCGAAAAAGAGGACTCGGGCAAAATGCTTGAGGATTTTCTGCTACGATTTTATTCTATGAAGGATACCGCGCCCAAAACGATCTTACTGGACGAGGAAATTGAAAATCCCGAGCTTTTGGAACAGTTCCTGCGTGAAAAATACAAACACGCAGTTCGTATAGCTGTACCGAAAAAAGGACACTTACTAAGGCTTACTACTCTTGCCAAAAGCAACGCCAACGAATTCATTTCGGTAAAGGTAGGCAGAACGGGCAGAGAGGTCGCGGGCTTGGAGGAGCTTGCAAAGGCTTTAAATCTCCCGAAGCCGCCCCGCTTTATAGAGTGCTACGATATATCCAACCTTGCGTCAACCAATATGGTTGCGGGAATGGTAGTGTTTGAAAACGGACGTCCCTGCAAGAAATTCTACAAGAAATTTTCAATCAAAACCGTCGAGGAGCAGAACGACTACGCCTGTATGCAGGAGGTAATCGAACGCCGTTTCAGAAACTATTTTGAGAAAACCGACGAAGGATTTTCAACTCTGCCCGATCTAATTCTTCTGGACGGCGGTAACGGTCACGTCAATGCTGTCGCTCCTGTACTTAAAGATATGGGCATTGACGTACCGCTGTACGGTCTTGTCAAGGACGACAAGCACCGCACCCGAGCTATCGCCACGGGAGACGGAGAGATATCCCTGCTGAAAAGCCGCTGCGCATTTAATCTGGTTACGGAGATACAGGACGAGGTACACAGAGTTGCTATTACCTACCAGAAGTCCAAACGGAACAAAAGCGCATTCAGTCTGGAACTTACCTCCGTCAAAGGAGTTGGCGAAAAGAAAGCGCAAAAACTTATTATGGCATACAAAACCAAGGAGGCGCTGAAAAAAGCCTCGCTTGAAGATATCCGAAGGACGGCGGGAGTTAACGAGGAGACCGCTCGGGCTTTGAAGGATATAATCGATAATATGATGTGACAGTATGTAAAATGTGAGGAGGTTCATTTATGGCAGAATTAAGTTCTATGCCGAACATCGGAAAAGAAATTGAAAAAAAGCTCATATCTGTCGGTATCGGTTCAGCGGAGGAACTTACAAAGCTGGGGAGCAAGGAGGCGTTTTTGCGCTTAAAAACCCGTTATCCAATGTTTGTCCGGTTCACCTGTATACGCTCCAAGGGGCTATCGACGGAACAGAGTACAACCGTCTTTCCGATGAAGTCAAGCGTGATTTAAAGAGCTTCAGCGACGAATTGAAATAAATGTATTCGACTACCGATGATCCGTAAAAACACAAATCCCCCGAGAAGAAAATTTCTTCTCAGGGGATATTTTTTTAGACAATCTCGGGACTGCCTTGTATTATTTAATTAAAGGTATGCGCCGTATTCAGCGTTTTCCTTGTTGATAGCCTCGATCTCGTCATTGATACCGCCGACGATATCGCCTGCCTTTGTCTTTTCGTCAATAAGAACCTTAAGCTGAGCCTGCATATCCTCGATCTGTTTTTTCATTGCCTCAACCTTTGTGTTGCAGTCAAATGCAGTATTTTCAGCGTCAACCTTCTTTGTTTTCAGTTCTTCGATCTTCTGATTGTTAAGCGCAATCTGCTCCTGAGCAAACTGTCTCATTTTTTCCATAGGGCTCATACCTGAATTATCCTCCTTTGAAATATCGGCATCAGCCGATTTAGTATTAATACCGCCGATAGCGGGAATATCCGAAACAGGGGCGGGAGCTCTTTTAAGCTCCTTATCAAGCGCGTCAAGACTGATAGGATCGATCGACGGCATTTCAGGCATTTCGTCCGTAAGACTTACCGACTTCTTCTGCTCCTTTACAGGCTCTGCGCTGTCGGGAACAAGCTTGACCTCGTGGACCTCGGGCGCTGATGTTTCAGCGACCAAGTCGATATCGGTGGACGCAGGCTTTTGCGATTCAGCCACAAGATCGATATCGGCACTGTCCTTAACTGTGGACTCTTTGACCAGATCGATATTCTTTGTGGGCTTAGGAGTATCCAGCAAGGAAATCGGATCATTGTGTTTCTCGGCAGGCTTTACAGCTTCAATGGGCTTTGCGTCCTCTGCAAGACCGTAGCTTGCAGAAACTGGCTTAGGATCGTCTCTCTTTGTATATGTAGGCGGAGTATACTTCGGCTTTGCAGGCTTTTGCTCCTCAAGACCTGTGGTAAATCCGTTGCCTCTGCCGAATACGCTCTTTTCTTCCGCAGGAGTCTCCTCAACAGTATCCTCTGCCGGCGAAGCAGCAGCCTCCTGTCTCTTGAAATGCTCGTCCATTACGTCCTGAACAGCCTTAATTTCGGATTTATCTTTATTAAAAAATTCGGCAACGTCCGCCAAAGGCTTGCCCTTTTTGAGCATCTGAGCCATACCTGCCACAGTTCTGTCAACAAAGCCGTTTTCGTCCATTTCAAGGTTGATAGCGACCTTGGGCGTTTCATCTTCAACGGTACGTTTGCCTTTTTTGAGCAAATCGCCCACATTCATACTGAATACGCTCTTTTTGCTCTTTTCTTTTTCTTCGCTCACATCGGGGTGATTGATAACAGGCTGAACGTAGCTCTGATAATCGGGGAAATACTTTTCGAGTATACCTGCGATATTACCCTTTGGAATTGCCATTGTTCTGGCAATTTCATCGATTGTGTGTCCCTCCTTATAGAGACGAACTATTTTCTCGTTGGTGCTTTCGCTTTTCTTCGCCAATGAAACTCATTCCTTCCGAAACTATAATTTTCATATAAATACACTGTTCACTGCCCTGCCCCCTGAACAATTCAGCTTACAAAGCATAAACGTTATCTGAATATATTATACAATATAAAAAAATAAATGTCAATATAAATAGGCTATTTATCCAAAAAATATTTCTAAAAACTTTTCTCTAAGTGTACTGTTTGTTAATGCCATAATATTTTTTTACATTTTATTCTTAGCCTTATTATATTTTTCAGACATTTTTTGCATTGCTTATGAAACTTTTGATCTTCTCGGGGTCCTTGCCCGATTTGTCCGAAAATTCCACGCCCGAGGAAACGTCAACGCCGTCCGGCTTGACAAAACGCACTGCGTCGCCCACGTTATCCGCATTCAGTCCGCCTGCCAGAAAAAGCAGCTTTTCGTCCCTCGGAACATTTTTCATAAGCTCCCAGTCAAACGTCTTTCCGCTGCCGTACTCCGCCGCGTCAAAAACATAGCCCGCTACCTTCGGACAGGAGTGATAAAACTCATAATCACCCATATCGCTTACGTTAAAGGCTTTCAGTACGGGAATGGTAACGGTTTCTAAAATTTCTGCGCCGAGCGAGCCGTGTATCTGAATGTAATCAAATCCCGCCTCCTGAATTTGCAATATCTGCTCCTTGGTGGGAGAAACCGTAACGGCTGCTTTCTTGATATTTTTGTTCAATGCGGACATAATTTCCTTTGCGGTATCCAAGGTAATATTCCGCTTGCTTTTCGGGAAAAACAGTACCATTCCCGCAAAATCTGCGCCGTACTCGTTAAGGTATCCTGCCTCGGCGCAGGAAGTCAATCCGCATATTTTTACAAGTGTTCTATTCATATAAATATCCCCTTTTTTCTTAGAATATGTCTTAATTAATTATATCACAAGTTAAATTTTTAATCAAGAGCAGTAAAACTATTGATTTTAACAGACACCCATTTGCTGTACATATCTCACAATTTCCCAACGGTATACTTGTGTATTGTGTATACTTTTCTTTACGTGAAGTTCAAAATTATATAAAAATTTGAACATTGACTTCTGATAACGTTAGTATATTTATAGTCCAGCATAAATACGCTTTTTTATTTGTGGAAAAGTGACAATAAACGTTTTAGCAATTTTCCAAATTTGACATATTCTTAGAACATTTAACATAACTCTTGATTTTCGCTAAAAATTATAATATAATTACTTATAGAGGGAAATGTGTAGGTTAACAATGTCTGAGGTGAAGACTATGACAGACAAATTTAAACTAATAAAAAAAGCTTATGAACAGCTGATAAATATCGGGGGATACGACTACGATAAATTCTGCAAAATCATAAAGCCCGTAGCTGAGGCATACGGAGCGGCTGAGTTTAAAGCAGAGCTTACAGGAAATAAATTCTATAAGGAACCGATCATTTTTTACAGTATCCCGAAAGAAGATTTCGGTGAACAGATAATTAAATACTCGGGCAGAACAGGCGATGAAAGAATGGCTGAGTTTTCCTGGACAAACCGCAAGGGCGCTGTCTGGAACGAAGAGGAGATCGAGGACATTCGTTTTCTTAACAATCTTGCTTACAATCTGTCGGGTAAGATACGCTTATCAAAGCTTGCAGGCGAATTCTATTTTTTCGATACGGAAACGAGAATGCCAAATCTGAAAAAACTGGAGAAATTTGTTTCGCAGCTTACCGTACAGCGTAAAATCAGCGATTATGAGGCTGTATTCCTTAACATAATAGGCTGTAACTACATAACCAAAAAAGTAGGCTATAAAACGGGCGTGGGCATACTTTCTCAGTACGGACACAAGCTTATGGGTCTGCTTGACGACAACGAAATGGCAGCTCGGCTGGGCGGAGATAATTTTATTGTTTTCTTCAAAAAAAGTAACGAGAAGAAAATTCTGGATTTTCTTGCGGGTACGAATATCAGCGTTGATTTTGCAAGCAGCAGTATTAATTTTCATATAAGAGCAAGGGCGGGAATATACAGAATTCAGCAGTCCGACGAACCTTTCGGTCCGATAATGAATAAAATTTCCGCTACGGTCAATTACGCTAAGAGCATTTCACGCACTCCTGTCGTTTTCTATTCGGAGGAAATCGAAAAGCAGGTTATCAAACACAAGGAATATTCCCAGAAGTTCAAATCCGCGCTCGACAACGGTGAATTCTTTGTGATGTATCAGCCTAAGGTTTATACGGACAATAATTCCATTTACGGCGGCGAGGCTCTTGTCCGCTGGATAAACGACGGCAAGATCATACCTCCGGGAGATTTTATTGAGATCCTTGAAAAGGAGCACCTTATTTGCCAGCTTGATTTCTATGTGTTGGAGCAGACCTGCAAAAACATCCGTAGGTGGATATACAGCGGCGCAAAGCCTGTTAAGATATCCGTTAACTTTTCAAACGAGCATTTGTACAGCGAAAATCTCGTCGAACGAATAGCAGAGGTCGTTGACAGATACGGCATTGACCACAAGCTTATTGAAATAGAAATGACAGAAACGGTTGACGCAGAAGCCACAAAAAAGCTTCTTGGCTATGTTAAGGGACTTCACAAAAATAATTTTACTGTCGCCATTGACGATTTCGGTATCGGATATTCTTCTCTGCACCTTTTGCAGTCGGTATGCGTTGACGTGCTTAAAATTGACAAGTCTTTCGTTTCCGAAGTGGCGGAGGACGAAGGCAAACGTGAAAACGTCATACTCAGGCACATTATAAATATGGCGGCGGACATCGGTCTTGAAATCGTTGCCGAGGGCGTTGAGACGGACATTCAGCGTGACAGGCTTAAAGAAATGAACTGTCACAGAATTCAGGGCTATGTTTACGACAAACCGCTCGATGAAAAGGATTTTTATCAGAGAATTACCTCTGTACATTACAGCAATTAGAGCCGTATAGATTGGTTTTCCAATTTATAAGAGTATAGAATTATGAAAAAAGCTCGGGTATCAGTCCCAAAATACGGACTGATACCCGAGCTTTTTATTTTATATTTTCTCCGATTATCTCAAAGCAGAGATTTCGTTTGAGCACCTCGCCCACAGGATACTCCTTCTGATTGTAAGCGATGATAAGCTTCATATATGCGGCGGGGTCGCTTATATTATACATAGGGATACTGCCCGTTTTGATGATCTTATCAAGAGTGTCGTACATAGGCATACCTTTTTTTATTCCGCAGATATAGACCTTTATGTCCCTGATAAGGCATTTTTCAATAAACCTGCACAGAGAGTACTGCGCACCGCAGCTTTCGTCCGTACACGCCGTACCGCTGTGGTACGGAACATAAAGCACCGCTGTGGGATTTCCGTCGAGAGAATAATTTGAAAAGTCGATACCGGGATAGCCGTCTATCTTCATTATCCTGTTTTTCAGTTCCGGCTTTTCGTGAAAGACTTGACTTTTGGGCTGTAACAGCCATTTTTCATTGACCGACTTAAACACAGTGAATTCGTTGCAGCCGTCCTCGCCGTAAGCCTGAAATCGGTCGCAGCAGGTGTCCGCAGGAATTACTCTTGTGGGAAGGTACACCTTTTCGTACAGAGTAAATACGCCCTGATACTTGTTCTCCTTGATTTTTTCCACCGCCGCCGCAAAATTGAAAAGTCCGTTGGAGCCTTTTTCGTCTATTGGCTTGTTGGAGGCGATTATATAAACGGGAATATTTATATGACGAAAATACATTCCCAGAAAAGCGGAGGTATACGCAAGGGTATCGCTTCCGTGAGTAATGATTATCCCCGCATAGTTTGAAGCGTCCACATTAGCAAGGATTTCAGCCATTCGCTCCCAGTGAGGATACAGCATATTTTCGCTGAGAATATTCAAGATCTGTCTGCATTCAAATTTAGTATCGTTGCCGAACTGCCGGCGGTAAGCGGATATAAGCGCAAATTTCCCGTCGCCTGCAACGTTTATAACGCCGTCCTCGTTGACGCTGCCTATCGTACCGCCTGTGAAAAGAACAAGTATCTTTTTCATCATATCCCTCCGTTTCATATATTATAGTGCAAAAGCTGTGAAATAATACCTGTTATTGTTATAAATATAATATCACAAAGGTTAAGATTTGTCAACAGTTGTGCAAAATGCATAAAATTCTTAAAAACATTAATGGAAAATGGGTATTGAGTATCTATGTGAAATTTGGTATAATAATAAATGTGAGTTTTGCACTTTGCAGTTTCAGTATTTAATTATGAAAGGAAGTTTATTAACAATGTGGGCTTATGAAAGTGTTTTTTATCAGATCTATCCTCTGGGCTTCTGCGGCGCGCCGTTTGAAAACGACGGCAAGGAGGAGCACAGAATTTTAAAGGTCAAGGAATGGATACCGCATATTCAGAAGTTAGGCGCAAATGCCGTTTATTTCTCCCCTGTTTTTCAGTCGGACACTCACGGCTACAATACAAGGGATTACCGTGTTATAGACTGCCGTCTGGGTACCAACGAGGATTTTGCCGAAGTCGTTAAGGAAATGCACGACGCAGGTATTAAGGTCGTTCTTGACGGCGTATTCAATCACGTGGGCAGAGGTTTCTGGGCTTTTCAGGATGTTCTGAAAAACAGAGAAAATTCGCAGTACAAGGATTGGTTCAACATCAATTTCGGCGGTAACAGCAACTACAACGACGGACTGTGGTACGAGGGCTGGGAGGGTCATTACGATCTTGTAAAGCTCAATCTTAACAATCCTGCGGTAGTTGACCATATTCTTGAATGCGTTACTGCTTGGGTGAAGGAGTTCGACATTGACGGACTTCGCCTTGACGTAGCATACTGCCTGAGCTTTGATTTCCTCAAGAGACTGAGACAGCACGCAAACTGGGTCAAGGAGGATTTCGTGCTTATCGGCGAGCTGCTCCACGGAGATTATGCACGCTGGGTAAATGACGAAATGCTGCATTCCTGCACCAATTACGAGTGCTACAAGGGACTTTATTCCAGCTTTAACAGTATGAATATGTTTGAGATATGTCACTCGCTGAAAAATCAGTTCGGTCCCGAGGACTGGTGCAGATACAGAGGAAAGCACCTGCTCTGCTTTGTGGACAATCACGACGTTTCAAGGATCGCAAGCCAGCTTACCAACGAAAAGCACCTGCCGCTGATTTACGGTATGCTGTTCGGTATGCCGGGAATTCCCTGCGTTTATTACGGTTCAGAGTGGGGAACAAAGGCAAGCAAAAGCGAGGGCGATCCTGCGCTGAGAGTTTCCTTTGAAAAGCCTGAATGGAACGAGCTTACAGACCTAATTTCAAAGCTTGCGGATATCCATAAGAACAGCAAGGCGCTGTGCTACGGTTCTATCAAAATTCCCGTGCTTACCAACAAGCAGTGCATTATCGAGAGAGAGTTTGAGGACGAAAGAATACTCGTAGCGATAAACGCCGACGATCAGCCTTATACCGCACATTTTGACGCGCGCTGCGGAAGAGCGGACGAGCTTATCACAGGCACAATACACGATTTCGGCGGAGGCAGCGAGCTGAAACCCTACTCCGTAGAGGTTTGGAAAATGGAAAGATAATTCAGATCTTTATTATAACGCCAAAAGGCAAGTGTACAAATTTCAGTACACTTGCCTTTTCAATTTAAATCAGACGGAGAAATTAGCCGAGAGCGACGTCCAAGATCATCATAAGCACAAAACCTGCCATTACGCCTATAGTGCCGAGATTTGATTTTCCCAGATGCGCTTCGGGGATAAGCTCCTCTACAACCACATAAAGCATTGCCCCCGCCGCAAAAGCCAGCAGCCACGGAAGAATAGTCTGAATAGTTCCCGCTATAAGAACCGTTATCATTCCGAATATAGGTTCAACCAGACCCGACGCAGCTCCGCACAGAAAAGCTTTTCCTCTTGACATTCCCGACTGTCTCAGAGGCAGGGCTATCGCCGCTCCCTCGGGGAAATTCTGAATACCCATACCCAGCGCCAGTGCTATTGCGGAGGCTAACAGTACGGAATTTCCGCTGGTCGCCGCAAGAGAAAACGCCAAGCCTACTGCCATACCCTCGGGGATATTATGGAGCGTAATTGCGAAAATCAGCATTGCGGAATGTTTCAGTCCCCGCCTTACGCCCTCCTGTCGATCGGGCTCGGGGTGAAAATACGGCATGACCTTGTCAAGTCCCATAAGGAACATTACACCCAATGCAAAACCGCCTGCGGCGGGTATCCAGCCGATCTTGCCAAGGTTTTCAGCCTCATCGATAGCAGGAATAAGCAGGCTCCACACGGAGGCGGCGATCATTACTCCCGCCGCAAAGCCGAGGAACGCCTTTTGCAGAGCGTCTCCCGCCTCTTTTTTAAAGAAAAAAACCATAGCGGCGCCAAGCGCAGTCATAGCAAATGTAAATCCCGTTCCGCCCGCCGCCCACAGTAAACCGTTCATAAGCAAAATATGTCCTTTCATTTTCTTAGGGAAACGCCGTAAATTCCGTGCGGCGAGACCCTTTTTTATGATATGAACAGAGACGGTAAGTTGTGAATGCAACGATTTGACTTTTACATATATATGTGCTACAATGATTATATTCAAATTAAGAAAACAAAGGTGAAAATTATGACAGTAAGAATGGCACAGGAAAAAGATATCCCTCAAATGAACCAACTGCTTTATCAGGTTGCCGAGGTTCATCATCGGGGACGTCCCGATTTATTCAAGGGCAATGCGAAAAAGTATACCGACGGCGAACTGAGAGAGATACTCTCCGACAAAAGTAAGCCGATCTTTGCTGCTGTGGACGAAAACGACATTATGAAAGGCTATGCGTTCTGTATTTTTCAGCAGCATAAGGGCGACAATGTTCTAACGGATATTAAAACTCTGTACATAGACGATCTTTGCGTTGACGAAGGCTGTCGGGGACATCATATAGGCAGTCTGCTTTACAATGCGGTCAAGGAATTCGCCAAGGAGCAAGGATGCTACAACGTTACCCTTAACGTATGGGAGTGCAATCCCTCAGCTATGAAGTTTTACGAGGCAGTGGGATTAACGCCCTATAAAACAGGAATGGAAATTATCCTGTAGCAGACATAAGGCACTGCTGAATTCCACAGTAACCCGATATAAAAAACGGCGGACATTCGTGACTGAACGTCCGCCGTATTTATTAATTACTGATTTTTTTCCTGATACTCAACCTGTCTGTCATAAACAGCCTTTGGAGTATATCTCTTGATCGCGTCCTTATTTTCCTTGATGTCTATAGCCTCGACCCAGCTGTCAACCTTTGTCTGGAAATCGTCGGACTTCATTGTCTGTACCATACTGTCGTGGTTTTCAGCGGCGTACTCTGCACTTCTCTCGGTGATGTCGCCCTTGATAATGATATAGTAACTGCTATCGTCCTCATAAGCGGTTGCTACCCCGACCTCAAGAGCGTTAACAGCCTCTGCCAGCTTGCCTGTGTTTGACTCCTTTGCTTCGTCGTCCATTGCGCCGTAATTGTAGAGAGTTTCCTTTGCGTAGGGGTCTTCTTCAACCGTGTCGGCGTCCTCCCCTGATGTTTCGTCCTCATTTTCGGAATTTACATTGCTGTCATCGGACGCACTGCTGTTGTCGGACAAACTGCTGTCGTCTAGAGAAGCTGTACTGTCCGCCGCTGAGCTTTCGTCCGCAAGACTGCTGTCCGTCTCCGCAGCGGAAGACGTATCATCAGCCGTACTGCTGTCGGTATCAGCCGCAGAACTGTCGTCTGCCGAGCTGTCGTCCGAAGATTGCGCGGATTGCTCTGCTACATAATCGTTATAAGCGTCTATGACCGTATCGAAATCCTCAAAGGACACTCCGTTTGCCATTTCCAGATATTCGTCTCTGAGAGCCTTGCTCTCCTCGTCCTCTGCCGCAGCGGCGGTCTCGTCCTCATTGGTGCTTTTAGCAATGGTGATCGTCTTATAGCGCACATAATTTTCATTCAGGTAGCTTTCAATATCGCTGTCGGAAACAGCCTCTTCCCCGCCCTCGCCGTAATAATAATCAAATATCTTTGTGCGCATTTTTGACGCTCTCTGCACAAGCTTTACAGAGTCCTTGGAAATACCCTCGCTCTCATAGAAATTGCCGTAGGACTCCCATGTCTCTCTGACGCTGTCGCTGATCTCCTTAGTTTCTTCCTCGGTAAGCTCAAGTCCCAGCTCTTCAAACTTATCGACTACCGCGACGTACTCTTTAGTTGACTTGAGCGCATAGTCGGACAGATAGTCCGCAAACTTCTGACCCTCGATCTCCTGATCAAAATAATTCTCCGTGACGCCCTGCATATAATAAAGCATAGAGATCTGGTAGGACATCTCGCTGTACATATTATAAATATAAATACCTGCGTTTACTTTTTCGTCTCCGCTCTGCATTACATAACTTGTATCGGTACAGCCCGCAAGGCTAAGCGTCATAACCGCAGCGGCGCAAACGGCGCAGATCTTCTTGAATTTATTCATCTATCGTTCATTTCCTTTCCGAATTATTCTCGTCCGAACAGACTTTAACTTATACATTATACACCAATTATCCCATTAAGTCAAGAGTTTATGCTATTTTTCTGTAAAAAGAGGTTAGAGGTAAGAAATCAGGCAAGTATCGCATTTTGCGTGATCATATAATTTTGTCCGCTTTGCGCACAGCTTTTCTAACTTCTTATTTCTAACCTCTAATCTCCGGCTCATATTTTTTCCACACAACTTATTTTGGGGGACTTAACCTTCTCAGTCCGAACAAAAAAGGAACTTCCAAAAAGTTCCTTTTAAAAGTTATTCAATGCCAAGAAGCAAGTCCGCAGAAACCCCGAAAAAAATTGCGATCTCAGGAAGAAGCGTAATATCGGGGTAAGTGCTGCCGTTTTCCCAGCGGCTGACCGCCTGCGGAGAAACATTAAGTACACGGGCAAGCTGAAGCTGAGTGAGCCCACGCTCAGTCCTTAGACGACGGATAACTTCCCCAAGCTGTAAAGACATAAAAGCACTCCCTTCAAAGTGTCGGGACGCTTTTACTGCGTCCCCTGTTTAAAGTGAAACGAATGCCGTTCTTTCGTAGCTTCTGTCAAAATGACCCGAAAGAAGCCTGCATACATTTCTCAAAAGAACTAAGTAAAGAACTATATGATAAAAAGCCAAATGTATTCTCCTCCTTTCAGATATATATCAGCAAAACAAGACAGACCCGCCCCCGAAGCTGCCGCCTCGGGGAACGATCCGCCTGCGGGAAATATAAAATTTACTTCTGAATGCCTTTCACGGGCAGTCTCAGTCTGTTTCCCACGAAAAACCATAAGTTTTCGTTCAACACGACCTCCCCCTTTCTTTACCTTTATCATACCACATTTTCCGCATAAGGTCAATCAACTGTTCCGAGAATTTCAGGCTTTGACTTATGCGGCAGCAGTCCAAACCCGCAAATTGATTTCCATTAATGATAACTCAACCGAATTGAAATAAAATACCTGAAAAAAATATATAAGTTTTTTGGAAAAACACTTGAAATATCATTCGAAATGGTGTATAATAGTATCAGAAAATTTTTAGGAGGTAAATTAATTATGGCAGTTAAAGTCGCAATTAATGGTTTTGGACGTATCGGACGTCTTGCATTCAGACAGATGTTCGGTGCAGAGGGTTATGAGGTAGTTGCAATCAACGACCTTACTAAGCCTTCAATGCTCGCTGATCTTCTCAAGTATGACACCGCACAGGGCGGTTACTGCGGCAAGATCGGTGAAAATCTTCACACAGTAGAGGCTGACGACGAGGCCGGCACGATCACAGTTGACGGCAAAACTCTTAAGATTTACGCTATGGCAAACGCAGCAGAGCTTCCTTGGGGCGAGATCGGTGTTGACGTAGTTCTCGAGTGCACTGGTTTCTATTGCTCAAAGGCTAAGGCTCAGGCTCACATTGACGCAGGCGCTAAGAAGGTTGTTATTTCCGCTCCTGCAGGCAATGATCTTCCTACTATCGTATTCTCAGTAAACGAGAAGACACTTACAGCTGACGACACAATCATCTCCGCTGCTTCTTGTACAACAAACTGCCTTGCTCCTATGGCAAAGGCTCTTAATGATTATGCTCCTATCCAGAGCGGTATTATGTCAACGATCCACGCTTACACAGGCGACCAGATGATCCTTGACGGTCCTCACAGAAAGGGCGATTTGAGAAGAGCAAGAGCAGGCGCTGCTAACATTGTTCCTAACTCAACAGGCGCAGCTAAGGCTATCGGTCTTGTTATTCCTGAGCTCAACGGAAAGCTCATCGGTTCTGCACAAAGAGTTCCTGTTCCAACAGGTTCTACAACAATTCTTACAGCAGTTGTTAAGGGCGCTGACGTTACAGTTGACGGTATCAACGCTGCTATGAAGGCTGCTGCTTCCGAGTCATTCGGTTACAACACAGATCCTATCGTTTCTTCCGACGTTATCGGTATGAGATACGGTTCACTCTTTGACGCTACTCAGACAATGGTATCAAAGATCGCTGACGATCTCTATGAGGTACAGGTTGTTTCTTGGTACGACAACGAGAATTCTTACACATCACAGATGGTAAGAACAATCAAGTACTTTGCTGAGCTTGCTTAATTTATAAGCTTAATAAATACTTCGGAGCTGTCCTGTATGGACAGCTCCTTTTTTACAATCAAACCGCCGTTCCGATCGGAGCGGCGGTTTTTATGCAAAAGTACAAAAAAGAACCTGCCCATAAAGAGCAGGTTCTGAAAATTCAGTTATTATCAGACTTATTCAGTCGTCTAATTACTTTCTCTTCTTAGAAGCTACAACAGCAGCGCCTGCAAGAGCTACGCCTACTGCAGCAAGAGCGGCAGCACCTGTGTTAGGGTTAGTTGTAGTATTGTTGTTTGTTGCCTTAGAAGAACTGCTGGAAGCCTTAGAAGATGTGCTGTCAGCTGTTGACTCTGAAGAAGAAACCTCAGCCTCAGAACAAGATGTCTCTGCTTCGGAAGAAGACTCCTCAGCCTCAGAAGAATCGTCTATAGGCTCATCCTTATATCCAACGCCGGGAACAAACTCAACGCCGTCTGTGAATACCTTAACATCTGTTACAATAAGACCCTTTTCAACTGCAAGAGCCTGCTTGTCAGCAGCTGTTGAAAGATCTGTACCTGCTGTACCTGCACCGGCAGCGTCAGCAAGACCAATAATATCTACGCAGAATACGTTTGCGCCTGTTGCGATCATTGCGCCGCCGTCTTCAGCAGTTGCGCCTGCGATCTCATTGTTGATCTTAACAGAATATGTGCCGTCTGCATTAACTACTGCGTCTACAGCACCGGGTGTTGTACCTGGATCCCAGTTACCCCAAGCCCAGTTCTTATCTGTGTACATAAGGAATGCTGTGAAGCCCTCCTCAGACTCAGGAATACCCTGGATTGTGAACTGTACTTCGATCTCCTTAGCAGCGGAAAGTGTCTCATAAGCCGCTTTGAAATCTTCATTGTTATTTGTATCACCGTAAATATTGAAGAGCTCAATTCTGAAGTTACCCTTACCCTCAATATCAGCAGCATATACGTTTGCATACGGTGTAACAACAGGATCATCCGCACCGTTTTCAACTGTAACAAGAGCATTGCCGTCAGCGTCAAGAAGCTCTACATAGTTGTATGTAAAGTCTGATGTCGACCAGTTCTGCATCCAAACCTGTGCATATGTTTCTGAGTCGGTGAATACAGGAGCATCGCCGAGAAGAACAAAGTCATAAGAACCGTCATCTGTAACTGTACCGGTAACAGGTTTAGCGCCATCCTGGAATGACCACTCAGTAGAAGCCCAGCTTGTTGAATCTGAGTTGTAACCCATACCGCCGCCGATCCAAGAACCGTCAGCGATACCTGCAGCAGTTGTCTCGCCAACTGTTACGTTGATCTTAATGCCGTAAATGTCAGTTACTGCAACACCTGTACCTGTAAGAAGACCCGTGTTTACTACTTCTCCGGTATCCTTATCAAGCTCATCAAGAAGTGAAAGAGCGTTCATATTAGCAACGCCTGTTCCGAGTTCTGCCTTGAGTGCAGCAGCGTCATCAGCAGAAGCTGCTACTGTAAGCATAGAAGCTGCGAGAGCCATAGCTGACATACCTGCGAAAATCTTAGAAATTTTCATTTTTATTTCCTCCAATTTAAAATATATTCAATAATATATTGAGCGATATCTCCTCAACATATCATTGTAAATTCATTGTATCATAATTTTGTTAACTTTTCAAGTATCGTTTTTCACAAATATATCACATAAATTAGTACACATTTAACAAATTTGCACGATTTTTTTGCCGTTTCCCATAATCTGAAAAGGTTTTCATACCATTTTATGTAATGCAATTGAAACTTTTTTGTAATTTTTTCGTCTTTTGAAAATTTAAAATTAGCACAATATTGCTGTCATACGACTAATTTCTCATACGTTCTTCCCTTTCCCGCTTTGAAAATATACAGCCGCAGTAATCCTGGCGATACAGACCGTACTCCGCCGAAAGCAGGCAGGAACGCTTGTAGCCCTCCCTCTTTTTAAAGTCCGCAGGCAATGCCGCCACGCTGTAAAGCTCCCCCAGTTCTTCGGAAATTTCATTGAGCTTAGCCGCATTTTTATAAGGAGAGATAGACAAAGTCGTGGTAAAATAATCCGCCTCGATTTCCTTTGCAAGCTCCGCCGCTTTCTCGAGCCTCAGCCGGTAACAGGCAAAACAGCGTTCTCCACCCTCGGGAATATGCTCCAGTCCCTTGACGCAGTTATAAAATTCCTGCGGATCGTAGCCCCGCTCGATAAAATTAATTTTGTTTTTTGTGGGCATACTGTCAATAAGCCTTTTCTGTTCCTCAACTCTGCGGAAGTATTCCTCCTCAGGATAGATATTCGGATTATAGTAAAAAACCGTTATCTTAAAATACAGGGACAGATACTCCAGCACATAGGAAGAACACGGAGCGCAGCAGCTGTGCAGCAAAAGCTTGGGAATACTTCCGCTTTTCTGCAAATCGCATATAATTTCGTCCAATTTTTTCTGATAATTTATTTTAGGTAAATTTGACATTTTTATCAGTCCCTTTTATTACAGTGTATCGTTCATAGAACATTATAGCACCTGTCCAAGAAAAAATCAACCGTTTGTTTTTCATAATTTTACGCATAAAATCTCCTCTGAATGCAAAAACTATAACAAAACCCGAAAGGAATGATTTTATGTCTTTAAAGGCTACAAAGATACTTAAACATACTCCCTCGGTGATCGCCTCGGCGGCTGTGGGCGGCAAAAAAGAACACGAGGGTCCTATGGGAGATTATTTCGACAAGATAAACGACGATCCCTACTTTTCGGGGGACACCTTTGAACAGGGCGAATGTCAACTGCAAAAGCAGTCTGTGCTCCACACTCTCAACAAAGCGGGACTTGAAGCGACGGACATCGACGTGCTTTTCGGCGGAGACCTTCTTAATCAATGTACGGGAACGACCTACGGCGTCCGCAGCTTTGAAATGCCCTTTCTGGGAATTTACGGAGCCTGCTCCACTATGGCTGAGGGACTGCTTATGTCCTCGCTGTTCGTTAACGCAGGCTATGCGGACAAGGCAATGGCTGTTACCTCCTCCCACTTCTGCACAGCGGAAAGGCAGTACCGATTTCCCCTTAATTACGGAGGACAGCGCACTCCCACTTCCCAGTGGACTGCGACGGCAGGGGGAGCGCTGGTGGTGTCCGCCAAAGAAAACCCGCCTTACGTCCGAGCCTGTACAATAGGCAAGATCGTCGATATGGGAGTTACCGACGCCAACAATATGGGCGCGGCAATGGCTCCTGCGGCGTATTCAACCATAAAGGAATTTTTCGAGGACACGGGTATGTCTCCCGAGGACTTCGACTTTATCGTCACAGGAGATTTAGGAAAGGTAGGCAGCCGAATTCTATGCGAGCTTTTCGAGCGCGACGGAATAAACATCAGAGACAGACACAAGGACTGCGGTCTGATGCTTTACAGCTTTGACGAACAGGACGTCCACGCAGGCGGCAGCGGCTGCGGCTGTGCGGGCAGTATGCTGTGCGGATATTTTATCCCTCAGCTCAGAGCGGGCGCGATACGGAATATTTTATTTGCGGCAACTGGAGCGCTGCTGTCCCCTACCGTAAATCAGCAGGGAGAAACCATACCCTCCATTTCACATCTGGTGTGGCTTTCTCACGAAACGGCGGACGATCTGTCCGATACTAACTCTGCGGAAAAGGAGAACTGATATGGATTATTTTTGGGCTTTTGTTATAGGCGGACTTTTCTGCGCCGTAGGACAGGCGCTGATCGATTTCACCAAGCTTACTCCCGCAAGAATACTTGTATCATACGTTGTGGCAGGCGTGGTTTTAGGAGCGTTCGGAGTATACCGCAAGCTCATAGACTTCGCAGGCTGCGGAGCAAGCGTTCCTCTCACTGGCTTCGGAAATCTTATGGCGGAGGGCGTAGAAAAGGCTATAGACGAAAAAGGCTTTCTGGGTATTTTTACAGGCGGCTTGACCGCAGGCGCGGCGGGAATTTCGGCGGCAATGCTGTTTGCATTTATATTCTCGCTTTTCTGCAAGAGTACTCCGAAAAAATAGCCGAACAAATCGTTATACAAAAAAATCTCCGTACTTTGCCCGAAAGGCAAGCGCGGAGATTTCTTATTTATCTGCGATTTATATTATTCGTCGTACTCGTCATCGTCTGATTGTTCAGTGAGAATAAAGCCCTTTTTCACGAGTTCCTTATTTATCTGCTCGGTTCTACTGCTGTCGTCTATCTTAGCGGCGGGACTTTTTGCGTTCTTTTCCTTTATCGCCTTTTCAAGCTCCGCCATTGTTTCCTCGTCTGCGGAGGTCTGTCCGTCCTCTGCCGCCTCGTCGTCATCGGCGGTTTTCTTCGCTTTTTTTCCGAAAGGCTTCATAATCATAATGTACTCTGCAATAAGTACGATAACCGCAATAGTCACCACGCCTATAATGAGAAGATTTCTAATACGGTTTCCGTCCTTTGCTTTATCTGCGGTCTTGCTTTGCTTATCGGTTTTATCGTTAATGCTAGCCGCCGCTTCCACTGCTTTGCCGTCGGAGCTTTCCGTCTCGTCGGTCACTTTCACAAGATAGTAAGATTTACTGCCGTCGGAATGCGTCACCGTAATTTTTGTTGTTCCCGTCTCCATAGTGAGGACCGACCCGTCTTCATACAGCATTACCTCTCCGTTTTCTATCACGCATTCCTTAACGTCCTCAATGCCGTACTCGGACAGCATAACAGGCTCATTTGTAAAAGGAATTACGATTTCCTCCAATTCGCTTTCCTCAGGTTCAGGTTCTTCCACCGCTGCGTCGGGATTTCGTACAATAGCGTTCTCCGCAGAATAGGAAATAGGCACGAGGTTATTATCGTCAAGAGAAGTCACAGAAAGGTACAGTACGGTCGAAACCATAGTCTCGTCAATGATCTTGAATTTCAGTGTAATGTATGTTCCCTGATAATCGGTGCCGTCCTTATTAACGTAGTTGTATACAAATTTTCCGTCAAAGCAGTTTTCGACCGCCATTCCGCCTGCGTCGTCGTTCTGCTCCGAGCTTACATACTCAAGCAGTGCGCTGTCGTAGGAAACCGATGCCGACGCGTTGGAAATAAGCGCGTCGCAGTTGATTTTAAGCTTGACCTTAAATTCTCCGTTTTTGACCTCCCCCACATCGAGAGCCACCGTTCCCGGCTTTGACGTGGGTTTGTCCGCGACCAGCGTAGTAGTGGTCGTAGGCGCAGGAGCAGTATACACAGGCTGAGTAGTTGTGGTTGCCGCCGCAGTATCCTGCCACTGGTTATCCGCCGCCTGATTATTGTAGGAGGGAGCCTCCGTCTGCGCAGGCGCAGCATTATCGTATGTATTATAAGTATCGTTATCCGCATAAGCCGTCGCCGTCATTGCCGCTGCCGCAAAAGCAGCGAGCAGAGCGGCGGCTGTTCTTTTTAATATCATCAGTTACTTCGCTCCTAAAATGCTAAATATCCGTTCTCGGTCTCTCTCTGCAAAGTCCCGAGCCTGCGCTCATTTTTTTGCGGTACATTTTTTCGTCCGCAAGTCTGATGAGCCCGTCAAAGTCCTTAAAGGATTGACATTCCTTTATCACATATCCCACGCTCGCAGAAATATTGTAGGGCTTATGTGAGTTTTCGTTATACTTGTCAAGGAGCTTTGTAAAACGCTCCTCAAAATCATCGTCCTCAGCATAGGGACCTGCGGCTATAAATTCGTCGCCGCCGAAACGGGCGCAGATAAAATCCTCCCCCGCCGCTTTTATCATTGCCCCGGCAGTAACGATTATAGCGTTATCGCCCTCGATGTGACCGTAGCTGTCGTTTATATTTTTCAGTCCGTCCAGATCAATGGAAATAACCGTCATATTCTTATTTTTAGCCGTCATCATATATCTCTTCAGAGACTGGAAAAATCCCCGTCTGTTAAAAATATTCGTCATAGAGTCCCTGATATACATTTCCTCAAGACGCTTATTCGCAATACGGACGTCGTTAGTCTGCTTGACCGAAAGCAAAGCCGTGGACAAATTCATTGCCAGTGAATACCACTTATTCATTATGAAATTTGCGCCGTGCTCCTTGACCACATAGCCCAGTATATTGTCGTTTATATGTAAAGGAAAAACCATAACCGCCGTATATTCGTCAAAACACTTGTCAATATCCGGACACAGATCGCAGGACTTGATGACCTTTCCCTTATCGCCCGCTCCGCCGTCCTTAGCGGCAATGACCTCGACATACTTTGAATAATGCTTGGGAAGCTTTCTTATAGCGTCAAGATCCTCGGTCACCTCTGCATTGCGCTCTATCAGATCGGTATTTATGCAGACCCATATCTTCGACGTCCAAAGCTGCTGTAAATACAAATTCAGACAAGCAAAGGACTGCTCCGCCTCGGGCTGTTCTATCATTCTGGAGATCAGACTGTACAATTCCTCATTATCGGCGTTAGCCTGATCCAGCTTATCGTACATTTCACGGTGAAACGCGTTTGCGTCAAGCTCTTCTCCGCAGCCGCACCCGCAGCTGGCTCGGTACAATATTTTAAGATCGAACTGATATTTGTCCTCTCGTTTTTTGCCGAGAACAATATCCATAGCCTTTCTTACGCCCTCGCTATGACAGAAATCCGCCGTAGTCAACGCAGGATCATAATACGCTCCCTCACGGAGATTGTCAATTCCCACGACCTTAACGTCCTCAGGAACCCTCAGCCCTTTTTCATTAAGAGCTTTGATAACGGAGACAGCCATAAGGTCGTTAGCGCACACAACTGCGTCGAACTCCAAGCCGTCGTCTACCCACTTGCCGCAGACAGTTTCCGCAGTATGCGTCCACCAGAAGCCCTCGCCTACCCTGCGTTTGTTCGCAGGAAGGTCGTGATCCGACAAAGCTTTCATATATGCGTTTTCTCTTATGAGCGACAGTATATCCCGTTTGCCTCCGCCCATAAAATTTATTTTTGTACAGCCGTGTTTTTCAATAAGGTGCGATGTAAGCTCGTAAACAGTCTTAAAGCTGTCGTGTGAAACGTAAGAGCAGTTCTGAGTCTCATAGTCGTAACAAACGACCTTTACATTATTCTTTTTACAGCTTGCAATAATCTTTTCGGTAACCGAACTGTCCTTAACGGTCATTCCCAAAATTATCATACCGTCCAGCTTGCTGTAATCTATAAGATTGAATACGCTCAGCTCGCCCGCGCTGTAGCTTTGATTTTCAGGATTATTAAGAAAACTCGTATAGAAGATCAGTTTTACATTGCCAAGCTCCGCAGCGTACTCTATCAGCGCGTTGCATATCTTATCCTGATATTCCTCGCCTGTGCCGCAGAAGCATACGCCTATGATCGTACGTTCAGACATTCCGTCGCCCCCCTTGTAAAAAAACTCTGTTTATAGTGTAAAAGCCTCCATATTCCGCAAAATACAGAGGCATAAATTTGCTGTTAATCTTCTGTAAGCGTAACCTTTTTCATCACCTGAGGCTCAATAGGCTTGTCGTTGTAATCAACTCTTACAGACGCAATTTCGTCTACCGCGTCCATACCCTCTACGACCTTGCCGAAAGCCGCATACTGTCCGTCCAGATGAGGAGCGTCCTGATGCATAATGAAAAACTGAGAGCTTGCGGAATTGGGCATCATCGACCTTGCCATAGAGATAACTCCCCTTGTGTGCTTGAGATCGTTCTTAACGCCGTTGCTCCTGAATTCGCCTTTGATCTTATTCTTTGCGCCGCCCATACCTGTTCCCTCGGGATCGCCGCCCTGTATCATAAATCCTTTAATAACTCTGTGGAAGATAAGTCCGTCGTAAAAGCCCTCGGAGACAAGCTTTTCAAAGTTAGCTACCGTAATAGGCGCAACCTCCGGATAAAGCTCTATCTTAATGTTTTTTCCGTTTTCAAGTTCTATATTTACCATAAAAATACTCCTTAACAATTAATGTGATACGTCTATTACTTCGACTTAGGCAGAAGTCCTGCCGCGTTCTTTCTTTCAAGCTCCTTGAAATACTCGCTTTCAGGCGTCAGTACTTTCTTGAAAAGACCCTTTTTCTCATATTCCTCAAGAGTGATGTAATCTCTCTCTCCGTCGTTGTTAACGCAGTAGAGCCTGTCTACTCTCGCGAAATTTCCGTCATCGTCATACCTGTTCTTATCAAAGCAGCAGAACATATCTCTGGCCATAAGATCGCATAATCTCAGCACTCTGGTATAATTTGAAACGTCAGACCAAGCGTCAAGCTCCTCCTTGAAAAACTGCTGGACAGGAACATGGTTCACTTCCATTTTTCTGATAATTCTCGCAAGGCATATCGACGCGTCCTGATCGGTAAGCTTATCAAGTCTTGCGTTCTTATACTCAAGAATGTAATCGTTGAGAGTAGCATAAAAAAGCTTGTCGTAAGGAAAGTTCTTACCCGCCTCTGAAAACTTAATAATCGGATTGTCTGTGTTGATGTTCAATTAATATCGCTCCCAAAATAAATTCTATAAAAATATATGCAAAACGGTTTAATTACCGTATTTTGCCTCAAATTCCCTTACCTTCTGAGCCAACAGCTCGTCAGGCACCTCGCCGATATTGTCAGGATCTTCGCTGTGGTCGATACGGCCCAGCTTTTCTATCTCCTCCTGATCGGGCTCGGCGGCAACCGCCTTGATGTCCTTATACTCGGGATAATCCTCGGGCTTTTTCGCATAAGGAAGCTCCGCAAGCTTTCTGTCGACCTCCTCCTGCGCTACCTCGTTGAATTTGAAATCAGTGGTCTCAAGCTCCTGCTGCTTCTGCTCGTGCTCGGCATACATAGCCTGCATCTTCTCTTCCACACCGGTCTGAGCCGCAACGGTTATATCCTCATAGTGGGACTTGACATACCTCTCGTGCTCTACCTCGTACAGCTTTTCATACTCAGCCTGAGCGTCGACGATCTCGTCGTAATCGACCGTACTCGTACCGTAGTCGGCATGGGTTTTGACAGGTCTGTTCTTTTTCTCCGCAAGCTCCTTTTCAAGCTGCGCCATTTTGCTCCTGATCACCTCGGGCTCAATGGATTCTACCTCCAGCTTTTCGGGCATAGGCTCGTCGTACTTAGACTCTTTGATTGTAACTTCGTCCGCCTTTTTTCTCACCGGCGTATTCCAGATATCATCAGGATTGACAGCGGCAGGTTTCTTCGGTACAGCAGCCGTTCCCGTGCTTACAGGCGCAGGCGCTTTCTTTTTGCTGAAAAGACCCATATTTCTTTTCCCCCTGAATTGTTTTATTTGACAGTCCGCAAAATTGCAGACATAATGTCATAGTTATACACGCATAATTCTATACAATAATAATTATACTATATTTCCGCAAAAATTGCAAATACTTTTTGTAGTCTAACTCAGACAAATTTAAATTACTGTTTTGTGCATTTTTACTTGTTTTAATAATTTAGTTATATAATATTAATTGCACGTCGATATATGTTTGACTTATATTTGGTATAATTAATATATTATATAAACTGGTGTAACTGTATATTCAGAATGTATGAATATTTAACCAGTTCATTTTCTGTTAGATTATAATTTATGAGGGGGAATAATAATGCCTAATCAGACACTGGGTATTACCGCTACCGAGCTGTTTGCCTGCAACCCGTTCAGAATTCTGGGCTTGCCTGTAAACGCCTCTGATGATGAAATTTCCGCGGCCTACAAAAAACTGCTCGCTATGGCGGGCACTCCCGAGGCTGAAAGCTACTCTACGGATTTTGATTTTCCGTCGCTGCCGCCGTTTAAAAGAGACGAGATCACCCTTAAAACCGCATACGCCAAGCTTGCCAGCAACGGCTACCGCTGTTTCGCGTACTCGGACGGTATTTTCTCGCAGGCGCTTAACATTGACGACGTTATGCTTAATCTTAAGGATATCACAAGCTATGACTGTTTTCTCAGGTGCTATATGTGGCTTATCACCAATGACAGAGATTTTGAAGAACCCGAGCTGTGGGTGCCGCTTTGCAAATACATAGACAAAATGATAACGTCGGGTCCCGACAAATGGGCTGAGTATTTCGACTGCCGTTTCCATACTCCTATGGATAAAAACGCAGACGCTCTCCTATCGTTTCACGAGACCTTCAAGGATATAATACTGCTCCCTATAAAGGAAATGGTAAGAGGTTCGATGAGGTGCAAGACGGCTATTGACATCCTCAGGGCGGCTAAAGTAGACGTTGACGAAAAATTCCCCGATATCGATATTCCCCAGGCTAATAAGCCGAGACCGGGAGAACCCGAGCCTAAGCTTAAAATCGCCGTAAAAGACGGAGAAGAATACTTTGACGTTACGGCAGGCAAAATGGTCAGCTTTGCGTCGGACGCCGAAGCCGCAGTTGAAAACAATAATTTTGCCGAGACCTCCACAACTATTTCGGCGGCGGCTATCGTAGGCGAGGAGGAAACTGCGCCTGTACAGCCTGCCGCAGTCGCTGAACCGGCGGCTGAGCCTGTTACGGCTGCGCCAGAGCCTGTCCCTGCGGCTGAAGTATCTGCAAGCGAGCCTGAAATTCCTGTACGTCACGTTGAACCTGTGGACATTCTTGAAAGAAAAAGACCTAAGCCTGCGGTTACAATACCCGAGGAAACTCCTGCCGCTTCACCTGCTCCGATATCATTTGCTGTTAAGGACAGCGCGCCGACCATAAATGTTCCGTCTCCCGAGGAGACAGCAGTAAAGCAGGAAGAACCTGCTCCTGTGTATACTCCTCCCAAGAAAGAAGAACCCGCCGCGTTTGTTATGACGGAAAGCGCTCCCGTCGATCCGTTTGCAGTTTCGTCTGCAAATGTTCCTGCTTCTTCCGCCGACAAAACCGAGGCAAGCTCGGGTACAAGACGCCGCAAGGTAAATCTTACGGGTCTGGACGGTCTTGCTGAAAATGAAGTTCAGTCTGTTCCCGATATTCAGCTTACCGCTCCAAAGGGCGTAAAAACTGCCGTGTCGCAGCCCGTTCAGGAGGAGCCTAAGAAGTCAAAGGTTGAACGCAGAACTCTTACGGATATTATTGACGAGGTCGAGAGCAAAACCGAGGAAACCGCCGATCAGCTCCTTACCGAGCAAGAAAAAGAGGACAATCTCTACACCGACGCTCTGGTCAAGCTGCTGAGAGCAAACCGCTCCAATAAGATGATGAAGGAAGTCGATACCTCCCACATTTTCGACAACGGGGACTCTATGGGCAGCACTCCTAAAGCAGACTTGACTATGGACGCTATCAAAATGGATAAGATCGATATGTCCAATCTTGATTCATCCTACGGCGCAAAGAAATACGACGAGTCGGACCCTAAAAAGGCAATAAAAGAAAAGTACAAGAACATCAACATCAACGATATGCTTAATCCTACTATGGGCAACAAGCTCAACAGAGAATACCAGCCAAGCGCCATTGACGAATTCCAGAAGGAAAAGCAGCAGCAGAAAAATATGTCCAAATTCTTCTTGAAATTTTTCGGTACTGTTATTCTGATACTTGCTATCGTGCTGTTCCTTTATTTCGGTACGCAGTGATAATTTGACAGATAAATTTAAGGAGCGGATTTATTTCGCTCCTTAATACTTTTTTAATATGTGTGTTAAAACATTGCGTTGAACAGTGCGCAGGTTAATCCGAACTGTCAACGGCAATTTAAAGGCAGATAAATAAAGGCTTATTAAGGATATGTAACAAACACTCAATAAAATTCAAAAGCGGAGGAACTGTCATTCCTCCGCTTAACTTGTATATTAAAGCTTTGTTTCAACAAAAATGTCGTAGATCGCCTTGTTTGCCGCCTCGAAATCCTGCTCCGCAACGCCGACAATAACATTAAGCTCGCTGGAGCCTTGATCTATCATCTTTACGTTAACGTGAGCGTGAGCAAGGGCGGAGAATATCCTGCCCGCCGTACCTCTGTTGGACTTCATTGCACGTCCTACCACAGCGATAAGCGCAAGGTCTGTTTCAATGTCGATAGTGTCGGGGTGACAGTTTCTGTGGAGACCCGCAAGTATCTCCTGCTCCTTATCGGCAAATTCCGCTTGATGAACCACTACCGACATAGTATCGATACCCGAAGGCATATGCTCAAAGCAGATACCGTTCTTTTCAAATACCTCTAGAACCTTTCTGCCGAAACCGATCTCGGCGTTCATCATATCCTTTTCGATATTGATTACGGTAAAGCCCTTTTTGCCTGCAATGCCTGTGATAGTGTAAGCAGGCTTCTGCGATGTGGACTCAACTATCATTGTTCCCACGTCCTCGGGCTTGTTTGTGTTCTTGATATTTATCGGAATACCCGCTTTTCTTACAGGGAAAATAGCGTCCTCGTGAAGTACTGTTGCGCCCATATATGAAAGCTCTCTCAGTTCCTTATATGTAATGATAGTGATAGGCGCAGGATTATTGATAATCCTCGGGTCGCAGGTCAAAAAGCCCGAAACGTCCGTCCAGTTCTCGTAAAGATCAGCATTGACAGCCGCCGCAACGATAGAACCTGTAATATCCGAACCGCCTCTTGAAAAGGTCTTGATAGTATCGTTGGGCATTGAACCGTAAAAGCCCGGAACGACTGCATTTTCCATTCCGGCGAGCTTTTCGGAGAGTATTTTGTTTGTCTTTTTGCCGTCGAACTGTCCCTGCTCGTTAAAGTAGATAACATCTGCGGCGTCCACAAAATTATAGCCCAGATACTTTGCAAGCACGATACCGTTAAGGTACTCGCCTCTTGACGCGGCATAGTCTCTGCCCGCCTTACCGATAAAGCAAGCCTTTATTGTATTGAACTCGTCCTCGAGAGAAAGCTCGATACCAAGCTCGTTGATAATGCCGTAATATCTGTCCTTGATAGCGCTGAACTCGGTACTGAAATCCCTACCCTTTGCGGCAAGGTCATAACAGCCGTAGAGCATATCCGTGACCTTAGTATCTGCGGAAAATCTCTTTCCCGGCGCAGACGGAACGACAAATCTTCTCGACTCCTCCGCCGTAATTATCTCTTTAACCTTTTTGAACTGCTCGGCGCTTGCAAGAGAACTGCCGCCGAATTTTACCACTTTTGTCATTTCATAAAGCCCCTTACTTATAAATTATAATTGAACAATAATTAGTATACAAAATATCTCTTAATAAGTCAATGTACAAATGAGAGAATTTTTCATTAATTTTTTGTGTCTTGTTGTGGAATACGCTTGTACTTCACAGACGGACACCATATATTTGAGTTTGACTTTCGGACTAAACCCTTGAAATATTTCCTGCGTTTGTACTGTAGATGTCCCGCACCTTTTTATACATACATTTTACAGCAACGGCATTACCAATGACAGCAGTTTGCCCAACAGACTTCTCTGCGCCGCTTGTACTGTTTTATCTCCTATGCTCACCTGCTCCGATACTTTGAACAGCTCAGCAAAATCCTCATCAAGCTGTTTGCAGGCGGGGGTATCGTACATCAGTAGTCCGCATTCAAAATGCAGATACAGACTGCGGTAATCAAGGTTTGCCGAGCCCACATAAGCAAGCCTGCCGTCGCAGAGAATACTCTTTGCGTGTATAAATCCCGGCTGATATTCGTATATCTTCACGCCTTTTTCCAACAGCGGCTTATAGCTCCGCCTTGTCATTATATGGACGTAACGCTTATCTGGCACAAGCGGCGTGATTATACGCACGTCTGCTCCCCGCTCTGCGGCTCTGCACAACGCACCCGTAAGCTCCTTATCGGGAATGAGATAGGGCGTTGTGATATAAACCTTTTTTTCGGCGGAGCTAATCATATTTATAAATGCTGTCTCGCTCGTTCCCATACCGCAGGAGGGAATATCTCCCAACGGCATACAAAGACTTTCGGACAGCCTTTCGGAATGCTCCGCACCGTCAAAAAATCCGTCGGGAATAACCCCGCCGTTAAGCTCCCACATCTGTCTGAACATCTCAGCAAAGCCCTGTGCAGCTCTGCCCTCCGTATAAACGCCCGTATCCTTCCAATAGCCGTAGGGGGAAATGAGATTGATATACTCGTCGGCGATATTTGCGCCGCCTGTCATAGCGTATCTTCCGTCCGCGACTACGATCTTTCTGTGGTCACGGTAGTTCACTCCTGCGGTGATTTTCGGGGAGAAGGCGTTGTGACGCAGACATTCGATACCCATTTTTTTCAGCCTTTGAGGGTAGTCCGAGGGGAGCAGGCAGATAGTTCCCAGATCGTCCATAAGGATATATATTTTTACTCCCTCGCTGATTTTCCGCTTGAGGATATCAAAAATTTCGTCCAGCATACTGCCCTTGTCCAGTATGAAAAACTCCATAAAAATATACCGTTCCGCTTTGGAGACGATAGCTTTTATCTGCTCGAAAAAAGCCTCGCCGTCGGGGAGATATTTACAGCTCCCGCCGTCATAAAGTCCGAAGCCTCCCGATTTTGCCGCCGAAAAGAACTGATTTTTCACCGACTGCGGGATTTTATCGGGGAATTTCTCGGTCAAATTTTCGGGCGTTCTGATTTTTTCAAAGTACCGCTGAATTCTTCCGATGACCCGTCCGCTGCCGTAGAGATAATACATTGGCAGAAATACCACAGGCAGCGCAAGTACTCCGATTATCCAGCCTGTCTTATTGGGAGTACAGCTTTGGCAAGCCGATATCTTCACCGCCGTTGCCGCAGATAATATCCACAGTGCGATCCTGAAAGCTTTATAAAAGTAATACGCGCAGCAGGCGCACCACACCAAACCAACAAGCTGCAGTCCTAACATTAATGCAATTATTATGACTCTAAAAAAATAAAATCTGAAAAATCGTTTCATACAAATATCCTCCTTCAATGCACAATGCACAATTAAGGTGCGCCTGCGGCGGGATTTTTTCTGCGCTGCGCTTGCTGTTACGTGATTTCCGTTATAAGTTATGTTGTAGGTTATCAGGGCGGATATTATCCGTCCAAATGTAAACAATTTGCCTCTTTAAAACGACACGTCGGGAATGCGGCTCCGACATTCTTATATAAAATGCGCCCGCGGCGCATACCTTTAATTGTACATTGTCAACTGTCAATTGTCAATTAAATTATTGTGCATTGTGAATTGAAATTGTATGTTGACAAATTATCCGTATTTGTGATATAATCATTTTAATAATTATTTTAACAACAAGGAAGTGCTATTATGAATTGTCCAAAATGCGGCAAAGCTGTGGGCGATCACGACGCTATCTGTCCCAACTGCGGTACGGAGCTTTTTATCGACACTGCTCTTGCGGACAAGATATTCAACAAATCATCAGCTCCGCTGATCGAAGAAAGTCCCGAAAAAGTCAAAAAACCGCGCAAATTGCCCGATCTAAAAAAGCATTTGAAATTTATCGTTATCGCAGCGGCGGTTATTTTAGTAATTGCGATCGCCGTTATAATAATAGTCTCGATCGCCTCCAATAAAGGCGAAAAGATCGCACAAAAGACCTCTGATTTTATCGGAGCGGATTTTGATGTCGCCGAGAAAAAGCTTGACGCAAAGTTCAAGGAGGAATCCGCATACAGAGGTTTGACCAACGTTATCGATTACGACAGAGTTGCGGAGTCCGACGGAAGCGTTAAGGTTGACGGCGTGACATACCCCGAATGGGCAGTGCTTGTCAAGCTTGACGACGAGGGACGTATAGTTACCGTAAAATATGCCGATTTTGAAAGTATCAAAAGCGACATTAAGGGCTATAAAAAGGAACACATAGTTAATCTTGATAAATTCAACGTGGGTTCTTCACGCAGTACCGTTGAAAAAGAGCTTGATATGGACTATTACAGCGTGACCTACAGCAAGGACGGCGCGGCATACGTTTACCGCTACTGGTATGAAAACGACAGCGGAGACGTACAGCCTGTGGTACTTACCGTTAATTTTGACAACGACGGAGATTATCAGTCCTATTCGTCTGTTTTATTATATCACCAATTTATGTAGTTATACAAAGCAATGAGCGGACAGTCTTTTATCGGCTGTCCGCTCATTTTATTTTAAGGAGATCATTATTTATCAGTATTCGCCCTCGTCTTCTTTTCTGTCCGCAATTTTATTGTAGATCACAGCGAAAAGCGAGAATGCAATAATTGCAATGGAAACAAGGGTCAACAGGTTCATAACCGTCTTTACAGCCGAACCTGTGTTGGGGTTCTCGGTACTGCCCACGGTTTTCTTCGCCGTGCTTGCCGCGCTGTCCACAGCATTGATTATTTCCTCTTTTTCGGAGACGTTTGTGGAAACCTCCTCACTGCTGTTATCGGAAACTGTTGTTACTGCATTGGACTGATTTTCCTGAGCAGCCTCTGTCTCCTTGGACTGTTCTTCCGTTTCGGAGGACTGCTCCTTTGACAAAGTAGTTTCAGTCGCCTGTGTCTTCTCGGTCTCCTCGCTTGTCTGCTCGGGTTGAGCAGGCTCTGCGGAGGTCGTTGTTTCAGGTTTGGTTTCCTCTGTCTCTGCCGTTGTTTCAGCAGGAGCGGAAGTTGTTTCAACAGGAGCCGAAGTCGTCTCGGCTGATGTTTCCTCAGCGGGTGCCTGAACTGCTGGCGCCTTGGTAACTGCGCCTATAACGGTATCGTCCTCGCCTACTGCCGTAACCTCTATAGAGGTCACTTCAAGCTCCGAGAAAGCCTTCATATAATAAACCTGCATATAAACCAGATCGCTGGTACTGTTGGGGTCGAGATTTTCATAAGTCCAGCTGTCCTGAGTTACGCCGTAGCTTTTGTTAGACTGAGAATTCCACACGCCGTCTACCAGCATACCGATCGCGCCGTTGATATTGCCTGTGGTATTGAAATTAATTTTGATATTGTAGTTTTTTGAATAGTCCGTAATATAGTCGGAAAGTCTGAAACCGTACTGCAAAGCCTCCTCGCTCTGGAAATCGTTTGCGCCCTGCTCGTATGTAAACAGCGGCTCGGAGCTTTCCGTAGTTACAGGCTGTGTTGTCGTCTCGGCATCAGTTGTCTGCTTTGCGGTCGTGGTCGTTTCCTTAGACGTTGCAGTCTCGGCGGCAGTCGCCTTAGTTGTTTCCGCTGCAGTCTCTTTCGAGGTTACGGAAGACGTTTCTGATTTATCCGTCGCCTTTGTTGTTTTAACTGTTGTGGAAGCGGTCGTCGTTGTAGTCGTGGTTTCCGATTTTACGGTAGTCGTCGTTGCCTTAGAAGCGGACGAAGTCGCCTTAACGGGACCGTTTACCTTATAGGGAGCGTTCTGCGTAGGAGCGGAATATGAGGCTGTCTCGTAGCCGTCGTCTATAGCTCTTACCAAGGTTTCAACCTCAAGCCAGAAACCCAGATCGCCCGTTGCGCCGTCCTTGACGGTAAATGTGGCGAGCGCAAGGTCCGTAGTCTGCTTTACGTTTGAACCTTTAAGATTTGCCCCGACAATTTTTATAGTATCTCCCGCTGCCGCATAATTCGCGATCACAGAAAATTTGCTTGACACGTCGTAAGTACTTTCAAGCTCCTCCTCCGAGGGAATATATACCGACAGCTTAGAGGAGTCATAATGCAGACTGACAGTAAAGCCTGCGATACCGCTGCTGTCCGGAGCCAATCCTACGGTCACGTTAAAGGTATCCCCTGCCTGCACGTCGGTTTTATCGGCGGAAAGCGTAAGCCGATTTGTACCCGCCGCAGAAGTCGCCATTGTCACAATGGACGAAATCATTAAAAAAGCCGTCGCTAAGGACAGCGCTATCCTGTTCACCCTAAATCTCATAATTATGTCCTCCTTGTTTCAACCCTTATTGCCGTAAGTTTACAATATAATTAAATAATTTATCTTATAGGAATATCTTTCCTCTTGTAACCGTTTGTTCGTAAATATTACGAAATTTGTTACTTTTAGGTGATATGAATTATATCACATCTATTATTAAAACGTCAATAGTCAAAACGTCGAATTTACGCTCAAAAATTTGTGAAAAATACTATGGCAGGATTTTCCTTCACTAGATATATGTATTGAAAGTCCCGAAACGCCCTAGATGCGCTGTAATCTTTCTGTAACTTTTGTAACCAAGTCCGTGAAAACGTATTTGTAAATTTTATATGAACAAATTTTCTGTTGACAAACGCCGTCGAATTGTACTATAATATGTACAAAGTGCGGATAAATGTACCGATATTTTTCGCAGTAACGACTACTATTAAGAGGTGACAAAAATGACTTTCAGGAAAACCACAGCGCTGTTGACTGCTCTGCTGATACTCATTGCGACGTTGTGTACGGTGATGACAGCCTCGGCTTACGAAACCAAATACGGGAGCTGTAATACCGATTATCTTAACGTCCGTACGGGAGCGGGTACGGAATATGCAAAGGTAGGCTACCTAACCTACGGAGAACAGGTAACTGTCACAGGCGAGAGCAAGGACAAAAACGGAGGCGTATGGTATAAGGTAAGCTATTCGGGCGGCTCGGGATATGCGGCGTCCAATTACATAACGGTCTCGAAAAAAAATACAAGCTATACGTCGGACAGTAATTTTGAGAGCTATCTTACCTCTCAGGGCTTTCCCGAAAGCTACAAGCCCTATCTGAGACAGCTCCACGCAGAGCACCCAAGCTGGATTTTTACCGCTCAGCATCTGGGTATCGACTGGAACACCGCTCTCAAAGAGGAACTTGTTATAGGCAGAAATCTTGTACATTCCTCCGCTCTGGCGTCTTGGAAGTCTATGGAAAAGGGAGCGTACGATTTCAACGGAGGCTACTGGTACGGTCTTGACGGAACGTGGGTCGCGGCTTCGGAGGACATTATAAAATACTATCTTGACCCGAGAAACTTCCTCACCGAAAGATACATATTTATGTTCGAGAGCCTGTCCTACAATCCTTCGTATCAGACTATCGACGGAGTAAAAACCATTCTGTCCGACACGTTTATGAGCGGAAATTACACCTGTCCCGATACGGGAGAGGTGAAATCCTACGCGCAGACCTTTATGGAGGCGGCGGAGAGGTCGGGAGTTTCGCCGTATCATCTCGCCTCCAGATGCAGAAACGAGCAGGGCGTTTACGGCGCTCCGCAGTCTTTGGGCACAGTCAAGGGCTGGGAGAATTATTTCAACTTCTTTGACGTTCAGGCATATGCGACCTCGACAATGACGGCAGCGGAAATGGGCTGCAAGTATGCGGCTACCACCAATTCCGCATATCTTCTCCCTTGGACAAATCAGTATAAATCGATCGTCGGCGGTTCTATCTTTCTTGGCACAGGCTACATCACCAAAGGACAGGACACATTGTATCTTCAGAAATTCGATATGGTTGACGGCGGCAACGGCTATTACGCTCATCAGTATATGACCTGCGTTTTCGGACAGGCTAACGAGGCTGTAAGTCTGCTCAACGCATACAGCGACGATATCCTTGCCACGGCTATGGAATTCAAGATACCCGTTTACACCAATATGCCCGAAAGCCTTTGTCCCAAGCCTTCCTCCGAGGGGGACAACAACAATTACCTGAAAAGTCTGAGCGTTTCGGGAGCGAAGCTTTCCCCCGCTTTTGATAAGTTTACCTATAAGTACTCCGCAACGGTTTCCGCTGAGACTTCAACCGCTGTGATAAACGCAAACACGCTGGGTGCTTACGCCTCGGTAAGCGGCACGGGAAGCGTAAAGCTCAAAGAGGGAAAGAACACCTTTAAGGTAGTCTGCACTGCGGCAAGCGGTTCAAAACGCACCTATACCGTTGAGATAACCCGTAAAAAGTCGTCTTCAACGCTCCAAAAAGGAGACGTTAACGGCGATAAATCCCTTACCGTAGTGGACGCTCTTATGATACTGCGGCATAACGCGGGTACCGTTAAGCTTACCACCGATCAGCTGTCAAGGGCAGACTATGACGGAAACGGTACTGTAGACGTTATCGACGCGCTGTCTGTACTGCGGAAAATAAGCGAAAGCTAAAACATACGATTATGTAAGCAGAACGTTCCCGACCGCGGACGTTCTGCTTTTTTCGGCTATTTCATTATCATCGAGATACCGTCCATAACGTCTCCCATTGCATGGAGCGCTTTGCCCGCTCTGCATTTGAGCATACGCTTTTCCTTGTTGGTGGCTGTGGATACGGCATATGCGATAGCTCCCGCTGTGATACCCGTTGAAATGCCTGTGATAATAGGTTTCATATTCATCTGAATGACCTCCCTTTGCTGTGAAATGTTACAAAACAATACCGAAATTACGGCGTTGTCCTATGTTTATTTTTCTCCGTCCGCATAAATTAATGCAAGGATATTTAAGGCGGAAATTCCTATTATTGCTTTGTTTTAAAAATCTGAACATTTAAACGTTTACGGAACTATCGGTCATTTGAGGTTCAGCTTTGCTGAATTTGGCATTTTTCAAACGTTTCATATAAATATTATTCATACATAAATAATAATTATCCCTTTAAAATTTGCGGAAAATGAGTTATAATATTAATATCTGAAAATATATGACGGAGTGTGAAATATCCGTCGGCAGTAAGGAGAAGATTGGATTATGGGTATGACTATGACGCAGAAGATCCTCGCGGCTCATGCGGGGCTTGCAGAGGTCAAGGAAGGACAGCTTATTATGGCTGATCTCGACCTTGTTCTGGGTAACGACGTTACCTCCCCTGTGGCTATCAATGAGTTCAACAAGGCGGGATTTACTGAAATTTTCGACAATCAAAAGGTTACAATGGTTATGGACCATTTCACGCCTAACAAGGACATTAAGGCGGCAGCTCAGTGCAAGCAGTGCAGAGATTTTGCCGCAAAATACGACATCAAGCACTACTACGATGTGGGCGATATGGGTATCGAGCACGCTCTGCTCCCGGAAAAAGGACTTGTAGTCCCGGGTGACTGCGTGATCGGCGCGGACTCTCACACCTGTACATACGGCGCGCTGGGCGCATTCTCGACGGGTATCGGTTCCACCGATATGTGCGCGGGTATGGCAAAGGGAAAGACATGGTTCAGAGTTCCCTCTGCAATTAAATTCAACATTATCGGCAAGCTGCCCAAGTACAGCGCCGCAAAGGACGTTATCCTCCACATTATCGGTATGATAGGCGTTGACGGCGCCCTTTACAAGTCTATGGAATTCTCAGGCGAGGGACTTATCAACCTCACTATGGAGGACAGGCTGTGTATGGCTAATATGGCTATCGAGGCGGGCGCAAAGAACGGAATTTTCGCCGTTGACAGCGTTACTACCGAATACCTCAAGGGCAGAACGGACAGGCAATTCAAGGTTTACGAGGCCGACGCAGACGCAGAGTATGATGAGGAATACACCATTGACCTCAGCGAGATAAAGCCTACTGTAGCGTTCCCACACCTGCCTGAAAACGCCAAGACATTTGACGAAATTCCCGAGATAAAGATCGATCAGGTAGTTATCGGCTCATGCACCAACGGCAGAATTGAAGACCTGAGATGCGCCGCAGAGATACTGAAGGGCAGAAGGATTGCCGAACACGTAAGATGTATCGTTATCCCCGCAACCCAGAACATTTATATGACGGCTATGAAAGAGGGACTTCTGGAAATATTCATTAACGCAGGCTGCGCTGTTTCCACGCCTACCTGCGGACCTTGTCTCGGCGGACATATGGGTATTCTTGCGGCAGGCGAAAGGGCTGTTGCGACTACCAACAGAAACTTTGTAGGCAGAATGGGACACGTGGAGTCCGAGGTTTACCTCGCTTCGCCTTATGTTGCGGCGGCGTCCGCTGTGGCAGGTAAGATCGCTCAGCCTACTGAGGTAATATAAATATTACAAAAAATAAAATAGGGGGATAATTACTTAAAGCCAAACAACCGAGTTAACTATAGTGAGGTTTTTATGAAAAATTATCTCAAAGATATATTTTATGACGTAATTTTAAGTATTGTCACCAAAAAGTACGGCAATTCCCTTAACGACGATCAAAAGGAAGAAAAGGTCGACGAGATCATCGACGGTCTGCACAAGGATAATTTTTTTACCGTGGAAATGACCCAGTCGATTTTCGATAAAAAGGGAATTAATAAATCTTATACGGCACAGGTTAACGGCAAGTCCGTTTACGGTCTTGTCAAAGAGGGTATGTTTCACAAAGTCAAGATCTGCTACTTTATCACCAGAAATAAGGACAATATCGACAAGGCTTATCTGGAGCAGATATACGGCGAGCTCAGGAGACAGACCTCGGGAGAGAACGTTTTCGGTTCTCCCGATTATAAAAACGCTTAATTATTGAAAGGAGTTTTCACTATGAAGGCTTGCGGAAAAGTTCATAAATACGGAGATAACGTAGATACCGACGTTATTATCCCTGCAAGATACCTCAACACCGCCAATATGGAGGAGCTTGCAAAGCATTGTATGGAGGATATCGATATAGACTTCGCCAAAAACGTACAGGCGGGAGATATTATAGTCGCAAAGGCAAATTTCGGCTGCGGCTCGTCCAGAGAGCACGCTCCTGCGTGTATCAAGGCAAGCGGAGTTTCCTGCGTAATCGCAAAATCCTTTGCGAGAATTTTTTACAGAAACGCTATTAACATCGGTCTGCCGATAATCGAATGCGACGAGGCGGCTGAAAAAATTGAAAACGGAGACGAGGTTGATATTGACTTCGACACAGGAGTCATCACCAACAAGACCAAGAATGAGACCTATCAGGGACAGTCTTTCCCTGAGTTCCTGATAAATATTATCAACTCAAACGGTCTGCTTAATTCGCTTAAATAATTTGCAGTAAAACGCTCTTGACTTTTGTCGGGAGCGTTTTTTGTCAGCTCGGAACATTGACACATTTGCCGCTATATGGTATAATGTTTTAAATAAAAGGAATATAGGGGGTGCAGAAAATGAAAAAACATAATACCGTATTGTTTTTTGCGTATATCAGTTTACTGATTTTAGGTATAACGTTAATATGCCACTGTCAGTTCAGAGCAACAATAAAGCCCATATATGCGGAGATAGTATCTATCGACGATGAAAGACAATACAGCACTCACCGCTTTCACTATCAGCTGAGCTATACGGAAAACGGCACGGAATATTCCTATGACTATATGCCTGATTTTGACTTCACAAAGAATGACACTCCCCCTGCCGAATACAGCGTGGGAAATAAAGTTAAAATTTATGTTTACAAGGACACTATGCGGTTTTATTACGGCGACCCCAACGAAATATTGTATACGGCAGGAACCGAGGCGTTGATACTTCTTGTTCTCCTGTTTACGGCAAGGCGTTCAATTATTGATTTTAAAAATGATATTTTAAAGAGATACAAATATATGGTTATTTTTTCTGCCGCTTTTACGGTTATATTATTCGGGACATTTATTTATGTGGTTTCGCTTAAAGATCCTTGGGTTTATTTAGCATGGTTTTATATTGCCGCAGCAGGAATGATCGTATTTTGCTTGATCTGGCTTTTGGCGTGTATTGTCCGGAGGGTAAAAGGCAGGAAGAATGCGTCGGAAGATTAATATTTCAGATGTGAACCTAAAAATAAAAACAGTCTCATTGCAATCCCCTTTACGATATGCTATACTTAGTTCGGGAGGTGTTTTTATGGCAAACGAAAACAACAAGGATTTTAACGCAATGCTTAACGACAGCAAGGATATGCCGAAGATACATATACTTACCGACCAAAAGAGCATTGAAAAATACGGCGGCGACCGAATGTATTTTGCTCCGCCTGTTGACTACGACAAGGTTATGCGTCTGATACCTTACGGAAAGCTTATTACGGTCGGCGAAATAAGAAAATACTTTGCCAGACAAAACGGCGCAGATTTTACCGAACCTATTACAGCGGGAATATTCGTTTCAATAGCTGCTTGGGCAAGCTATCAGCGGCAAACGGATAAAACTCCGTATTGGCGGACTTTGAAAGCGAACGGCGAACTTAATCCCAAATATCCCGGCGGCGTTGAAGAACAAAAGAAACTTCTCGAGGCTGAGGGACATTCCATTGTCAAAAAAGGCAGGACTAATATAAGGTATTATGTAAAGGACTATGAAAAGGCTCTGTATGATATTGCCGAATAACGTCCGACTATACGAGATCAAAGGAGTATTCTTATGGACAAAATATGGGAAAAGCTGTATTCAGCAGCAAAAGCGGTACAAAATTACAGAAAAATATCCGACTGCATAGACGCAGGCGGAGTTGCGGCGGCAATTCTGTCGTCCTCGGGTAAAATTTACACGGGAGTTTGTATAGATACCTGCTCCACACTGGGTATATGCGCCGAGCGCAATGCGATATTTAATATGATAACAAACGGAGAAAGTGAAATTCAAAAAGTCCTTGCCATTATGCCCGACGGAAAAACAGGCGCTCCCTGCGGAGCTTGAAGAGAGCTTATGGTTCAGCTAATGCCCGAAAAATACAGGGATATCGATATTATGCTTGATTACGAAAGCGGCAGAGTAATAAAATTGGGCGAGTTGACGCCTGAATGGTGGATAGGCTAAATCAGATTTTACGCTGAAGTAAGTCAAAATTTATAATTATACGGAAGGTAATATGGCAGATACAATATTTTACAAGCTGAAATTAAAAAAGAATAAAACTTCATCAGATGTCTTCAACAAATTGCAGAAATCAATTAAGAAAAAAGGACCTACAAAGAATTGGATATGCAGTATAAATGAAAATCAAATGATAATAGATTTTTGTGATGAAAAGAGCGAGACATTTGTACTGCAATTTAACGGCAAATCAGCCAATGGGTTCTGTAAGGTTAATTTCCCTATGGAGGGAGAACTGTTCGATGATGAAAAGAAAAGCGAATTTAAAGCTTTTGTAGGTATGCTGCATTCTGTAAAATCTTATTGTATAGATATGGAGGTTACCGATGACTACGATGTTGCAGATGAACTTTTCAAAAGTCTGGATTACAAATTAGTTTTCAGAGAATTGACCGAGACCGAAAAGAACCGTCTGGATCGTTTATATCAGCTTGGATTTACTAACTATGAGGATCTTCTGCTTGCCATATTCGCTGAGGATCTTGGTATGCCGGAGGATTTCAGGTGGGAGGATTATTTCCACAATCAGCTTAAGCTGCAAGGAGATTTATGGCCAAGAATAAGCCGGATATGCGAATACTATCTTTATGAAACATCTTTGATAAAGAAAAAGCGCTTGTCAGAGACGATTAATTACCAACAGCCTAATTACGGCGACCCTCCGTCAGAAGTGTACGCCTTTGCTCTGGGAGTGGGTGTGATGTATAAGTCGTATCATTTTCAGCTTAATATGTGGGGACGCGGCGCACAGGTGAGCCGGTATTATACAGATAAATTTCTGCCCGTTTTTAAAACTGCCGGTAATTATGAAAAATGCGAGCTTGCATATCGTTATATGTTATCAATATATGATTTTTGTAAATTTGTGTATGAGGGCAAAACAGGTGTTGAACCTGAGACACGCAAAAAATACGATAATAATTATAAATATCTGTCTGAATTTCTTCCAACTACCTGGTAAAATGTTATATCATTAATTCACGCAAAAAGCGGTCTGCCGATCGGCAAACCGCTTGATTTTTTATGTAAAGAATTAGTTATTGATGAACTTATCCTCTTCGTTGTTCCAGCTGTAAAGCTTTCTGATCTCAGCGCCTACCTTCTCAGAGGGGTGCTCAGCGTGGAGCTTTCTCATAGCCTTGAAGTGTACCTGTGAACCTGCGTCCGACATATCGAGGAGGAATTCCTTAGCGAACGAACCGTCCTGAATGTCTGCAAGAACCTTCTTCATAGCCTTCTTGGTGTCCTCAGTAATGATCTTAGGACCTGTAACGTAGTCGCCGTACTCAGCAGTATTGGAGATAGAATATCTCATACCCTCAAAGCCGGACTGATAGATAAGGTCAACGATAAGCTTCATCTCGTGAATGCACTCAAAGTAAGCGTTTCTCGGGTCATAACCTGCCTCGCAAAGCGTCTCAAAGCCTGCCTGCATAAGAGCGCATACGCCGCCGCAGAGAACTGCCTGCTCGCCGAAGAGGTCTGTCTCAGTCTCTGTTCTGAATGTTGTCTCCAGAACGCCTGCTCTTGCGCCGCCGATACCAAGAGCGTAAGCAAGACCGATCTCCAGAGCGTCGCCTGTAGCGTCCTGCTCAACAGCAATCAGACAAGGAGTTCCCTTTCCTGCCTGATACTCCGAACGAACCGTATGACCCGGAGCCTTAGGAGCGATCATAATAACGTTAACATTCTTAGGCGGTACGATACATCCGAAGTGAATGTTAAAGCCATGTGCAAATGCAAGCGTCTTGCCCTCTGTAAGGTAAGGCTCAATCTCGCTCTTGTAAAGAGCAGCCTGCTTCTCATCAGGAATAAGTATCATAATAATGTCCGCAGCCTTAGCAGCCTCTGCCGTCTCAAGAACCTTAAGTCCCTGCTTTTCAGCCTTAGCCCATGACTTTGAACCTTTGTAAAGACCAACTACAACGTTAATGCCGCTCTCCTGAAGGTTAAGCGCATGTGCGTGACCCTGTGAACCGTAACCGATTATAGCGACTGTCTTGCCCTTAAGTACGTTAAGGTCGCAGTCCTGCTGATAATAAATCTTTGCTTCTGACATTTTAATTCCTCCAAAAATAAATTATTTTTGTATTTTATGTAGCCTTGGGTCTTTCTTTGACAGCCGTCGGCTATATAATCTAAGTTATTTCTTGGCGCTGAAAACCTCCGCGCCCTTTTCAATGGCAATAGTACCTGTTCTTACCATTTCAATAATACCGTAAGGCTCGACTACCTCCTCAAATCTGCATAGGTGATCGTACTTATCGCACAAACACAGCGTCATTGTTGTAAGCGTAATGTCCATAACCTTTGCGCCTGTGATATCGGCAATAGTCATTATTTCGCTTCTCTTGTCGGCTCCTGCCGAGATCTTAACTATCATAAGCTCTCTCGCAAGGTAATCTCCTCTCTCAAAGGTCTTTACCTTGATGACCTCAACAAGCTTGTTAAGCTGTTTTTCAATTTGTTCAACTGTATGCTCGTCACCGTCTGCGACAATGGTAATTCTTGAAATCTCAGGGTCGTGAGTAGGACCTACCGCAAGGCTCTCGATGTTAAATCCTCTTCTTGAAAAAAGTCCTGAAATTCTTGAAAGCACGCCGCTGTGGTTCTCCACAAGTACAGAAATTGTATGCTTCATAAATTAACCTCCAAAAGGGGTATCGCAGCACACTGCAACTATCCCCCGCACATTTTATTATAGCACCGCATTATTAATAATTCTTTAATATATATGGTAAATCATATTAAAGGGTCGGAAAATCCTTATCTACAACGACCTCCGCAAGGAAAATACCCTTATGCTCCGCAAGCTCCTCAACAGCCTTTTCCATACTTTCGCCGTCTGTTACTCTTACTGCGGGAATTCCGTAAGCCTCCGCAAGCTTGATAAAATCGGGCGAGCCGTCAAGGAAAACTCCCGTCTGTCGGTCATTATAGCTGATAGTCTGAAGCTCTCTTACCATTCCAAGCCTTGTATTTGTAAACACGACTACCTTGATGTCAACGCCGTACTGAACAGCGGTTGCAAGCTCCATAAAATTCATCTGGAAACCGCCGTCGCCGCATACGGCAACGGTAGGTCTTTCGGGCGCAGCCATTTTCGCGCCTATCGCCGCAGGTACTGAGTAGCCCATTGTACCCATACCGCCCGACGTAAGAAAACGTCCGCCGTCCTTGAAATGATATCTTGACGTCCAGATCTGGTTCTGACCTACGTCGGCAACTATTGTAACATTTGCAGGCATTTTGTCGGACAGCCTCTGAATAAACTCCTTCGGATTGACCGTACCCTCAGGCACAGCCGCAAATTCGGGATATTTACGTTTTTCTTCAAGCTGACAAAGCCAGTCATTCCTGTCGATATATCCACCCTCAAGCTGTTTATCAAGGACTTCTATCATCTGATCAAGAACAATTTTCGCATCCCCTACCAGAGGATAATCCGCGCCGATATTTTTGCCTATCTCCGCAGGATCAATGTCTATATGTAAAATCTTAGTGGTTTCCGCAAGCTGAAGCGGGGTCTTGACCGCTCTGTCGCCTACCCTCGCCCCCACAAGGAACAGAGTATCGCAGGCGTTCACAGCGTAATTTGCAAGCTTAGTACCGTGAGTTCCTATCATACCGTAATAAAGCGGGTCGTCGTCGGAGAAAACAGAAATTCCCATCATAGTGGTGATTACGGGGATTTTCAGTCTCTGCGACAGCCTTCTTACCTCGTCCGCCGCCTTCGACGCAAAAACTCCTCCGCCGATGCAGATAAGAGGTTTTTCTGCCTGCATCAAAGCCTCGCAAACTCTTTTGACCTGCAAAAAGTTGCCCTTGGTGGTAGGCTTATAGCTCCTTATCTCACACTTTTCAGGGTACTTAAAATCTATCTCCATTTTCTGAACGTCCATAGGGATATCTATAAGCACAGGACCCGGTCTGCCCGTGCCCGCAATATAAAAAGCCTCCTTGAACACTCTTGCGGTGTCCTCGGGATTTTTCAGCAGATAGCTGTGTTTTACGAAAGGCTCAGCCGAGCCTGTGATATCAGCCTCCTGAAAAACGTCCGAACCGATCTGGTCTGTGTTGACCTGACCCGTAATGCATATAACGGGTATGGAGTCCGCATAAGCGGTAGCAATGGCGGTAATGAGATTAGTCGCACCAGGGCCCGAAGTAGCAATACAAACCGCAGGTTTCCCCGAAATTCTTGCAAACCCGTTGGCAGCGTGACCTCCGTTAGCCTCGTGTCTTACCAGAACATTTTCGATCTCGTCCCTTGCGTCCAGCAAAGCGTCGTAAAAGGGGCATATAGCCGCACCGGGATAACCGTAGACGACCTTAATACGCTCCGCTTTCAAACATTCAACAATAGCCTGACTGACCGTCATTTTCATATTAAGTCGCCTCCCTAAAATTATTATTTGAAAACTTTGCCCGTATCGGTCATACCGATACGCTTTTATAATTATATCATATTCCTGCGATTAAGTCAACTGTTTTTTCTGAAATCTGCGGAGGCTGTCCTTTGTTCACAAAAAATCCCGCACCATTCAGCACGGGATTTCTCTATAATTCAAAATTACTTGCCCAGGAGCTTTTTAAATCTCTCCATAGCCTCGACGGTTCTGTCCTTGTCTCCGAAAGCTGTAAGTCTGAACCAGCCCTCGCCGTTCTTGCCGAAGCCTTCGCCTGGTGTTCCCACTACGTTTGCGTTTTCAAGCAGGTAGTCAAAAAACTCCCACGAACCCATACCGTTAGGGCACTTGAACCAGATATAAGGCGAATTCTTTCCGCCTGTGTACTTGACGCCAAGCTCGTCAAAGGTCTTTGAAATAACCTTTGCATTTTCCTGATAGTATCTGATGTTTCCCTTTATCTGCTTCTGTCCCTCCTCGGTGAATACCGCCGCAGCGGCGCACTGTACGGGGTAGGAAACGCCGTTGAACTTGCTTCCCTGCCGTCTGCCCCAGAGCTGCGCAACGGAAACGGTCTCGCCGTTGGACGCCTTAACCATAAGCTCGTGAGGAACTACCGTATATCCGCATCTCATACCCGTAAAGCCTGCGGTCTTGGACAGCGAACACATCTCGATAGCGCACTCCTTTGCGCCCTCAACCGCAAAAATACTTCTTGGGATATTATCCTCCGTGATGAAAGCCTCGTAAGCGGAGTCATAAATAATGACCGCGTCATTCTTCTTAGCGTAATCTATCCACACCTTGAGCTGTTCCTTGGTGTAAACAGAGCCTGTGGGATTATTTGGCGAGCAGAGATAAATAAGGTCGCACTTAACATTTTCATCAGGCATAGCCGCAAAGCCGTTTTCCTCGTTGGAATTTGCGTAGATTACCTTTCTGCCGCTCATAATGTTTGTGTCGACATATACGGGGTATGCAGGGTCTGTTACCAGCACAACGTTGTCGTTACCGAAAATATCAACGATATTTCCGCAGTCGGACTTTGCACCGTCGTTAATTCTGATATCCTCAGCGGGAACATCAACGCCGAAGCTCTTGTAATAGCCCGAAACAGCCTCTCTCAGGAAGTCGTAGCCTGCGCCGCTGTCCTCATAGCCCTTAAAGGTCTCCTTAACGCCCATTTCGTCCGCGCCCTTTTTCATAGCCTCTATAACGACCTTAGCTATAGGCAGAGTTACGTCTCCGATACCCATTTTGATAATGTCCGCCTCGGGGTGAGCCTCCTTAAAAGCGTTGAGCTTTTTGGCAATGTTTATAAAAAGATAGTTTTTTTCAAGTTTCAGAAAATTTTCGTTTATCTGTGGCATAATCGTTCGCTCCTTTTCGTTTTAAATTAACAATTCAAGCCCTGCGCCAATGCCTCTCGGCGCAAGGCTGTAAATTATGTTTAAATTGTAATGCTGCCCGAGAACACAGTCACAGCGTCGCCCGTAAGGTAAACAGCCTCGTCGGTGTATCTGATTTTCAGCGTGCCGCCTTTCAGCATAACCGTGATCTCCTCGTCCTTGGGACAATAACCGTTGAGAACAGCCGCAGTTACCGCTGCGCACGCACCCGTACCGCAGGCAAAGGTCTCTCCCGAGCCTCTCTCCCATACTCTCATTTTAAGAGTGTGACTGTCAATTACCTTGATAAATTCCGTATTAACTCTCTCGGGGAATATAGGCGAATATTCAAACTTAGGACCGATATCTTCTATATCGAGATTGTCAACATTATTCATAAATACCACTGCGTGAGGATTTCCCATTGATACGCAGGTTATCTTATAATCCTTGCCGTCAATGTTCACTTCTCTGTCTGCTACTCTGCCGTTTTCATCAGCCTCAAGGTCAACTGGGATAAGCGCAGGTTCAAGTATTGCCTTACCCATATTTACCGTTGCGCCGTTAACCTCTCCGTAGTGACGTCTCAGGGAAACTCCGATAATGCCCGACAGAGTTTCGATAGTCATTTCGTCTCTGTCAACAAGACCGTTGTCTCTCATAAACTTGGCGACGCATCTGATACCGTTGCCGCACATTTTACCCTCCGAGCCGTCGAGATTGTACATCTTCATCTTTGCGTCGGCGATCTTCGAACGGCAGATGAGAATTACTCCGTCGCCGCCGATACCGAAATGTCTGTCGGACAGATTGAGCGCAAAGCCCTCGGGATTGTCAATTCTCTGGTCAAAGCAGTTGAAATAGATATAATCGTTTCCGCAGCCCTGCATTTTTGTGAACCGTAGGGTCTGCTTTTCGTTTCTCATATCGTTGATGTCTACAATTTCTGTGGTAGCCTCGGTATACTTACTGCGGATAGACGCCGCGATAGCGTTCGCAGTATCGATAGATGTAAGACAGGGAATATTCCACTCAACGGTCTTACGTCTTATCTTAACGGAGTCTCTCGTAGGAATTCTTCCCTTTGAGGAGGTAGAAATAACATATGAGATCTTTCCGCTCTCGATAAGCGAAAGCGTATTGTTCTTATCGTCCTCGTGTATCTTGGCAACGGTTTCAGCCTCGATACCGTGCTCGTGGAGCACCTTAGCAGTACCGTGAGTAGCGTATATCTTAAAGCCCAAATCAGCAAACATCTTGGCAGTGTGAGGTATCTCGCTCTTGTCGGCGTCTCTTACGGTAATAAATACTCCGCCCTTCTTGTCAAGCTTATAGCCTGCCGCTGTAAGTCCCTTGTACAGCGACTCCTCAAGGGAGCTTGATACTGCAAGAACCTCGCCTGTGGACTTCATCTCAGGTCCCAGATGATTGTCTACGCCGATAAGCTTTTCAAAGGAGAACACAGGCACCTTGACCGCAACGTAAGGCGAATTTCTGTAAAGTCCCGTACCGTAGCCCATATCCGCAAGTCTCTCGCCCAGCATACATCTTGTGGCAAGATCGACCATAGGAACGCCCGTAACCTTTGAAATGTAAGGAATTGTTCTTGACGAACGGGGATTTACCTCGATAACGAACAGCTCGTCGTGATAAATAAGGTACTGTATATTAACAAGTCCCTTTGTATTAAGCGAAATGGCAAGTCTCTTGGAGCAGTCAACAATTCTGTCGATAAGCTTGTCGGAAACGTTCCAAGCGGGGTAAACCGCAATGGAGTCGCCCGAGTGTATACCCGTTCTCTCGATATGCTCCATAATTCCGGGGATAAGGATATCCTCGCCGTCGCAGATAGCGTCTATTTCAAGCTCCGTACCCATAAGATACTTGTCGATAAGCACAGGGTTCTCAATTCCCTGAGCGAGAATTATCGCCATATATTCCTTGATATCGTCGTCGTTGAATGCGATTATCATATTCTGTCCGCCGAGAACATACGACGGTCTCATCAGAACAGGATAGTGTATTTTATTGGCGATCTCAAGAGCCTCCTCGGTGGTCATTACCGTAAAGCCCTCGGGTCTCTTGATCTTCAGCTCTTCAAGCAGCTCGTCGAAACGCTCTCTGTCCTCCGCCGCGTCGATAGAGTCGGGAGGAGTTCCGAGAATTCTCACGCCCTGCTCGTTAAGATGCTTTGTAAGCTTGATAGCGGTCTGTCCGCCGAAAGCTACTACCACGCCCACAGGCTTTTCAACTCTGATTATGTTCATAACGTCCTCGTTTGTGAGAGGCTCGAAATAAAGTCTGTCGGCTGTATCGAAGTCGGTGGAAACCGTCTCGGGGTTGTTGTTTACGATAACAACGTCGTAGCCGTGTTCCTTAAGCGCCCATACGCAGTGTACCGACGCATAGTCGAACTCGATACCCTGTCCTATTCTGATAGGTCCCGAACCGAATACGATAACAGTTTCCCTGTCACTGCCCTTGCTCTGAATGAACTCGGCAGCCTCGTCCTCGCTGTCGTAAGTAGAGTAGAAATACGGGGTCATAGCCGCAAACTCAGCGGCGCAGGTGTCAACCATTTTGAATACCGCGTGGGCAGGCTTTTCCACCTTTCTGCCCGAAATTCTCTCGATGACCTTATCCGTAAAACCAAGCTTTTTAGCATGTAAATATGTTTCCTGAGTGTAATCGCCCTTGGCAAGCTCTCTTTCCATATCGATAAGCTTTCTCAGCTTGTCAAGGAACCACTCGTCTATTTTTGTAATTTCGTGAATTTCTTCAACGGAAGTACCTCTTCTGAGAGCCTCGAAAACAATGAACAGTCTCTCGTCGCTGCACTCGTGAAGTCTCTTTGCAATAGTCTCGTCGTCAAGCTCCTCAAACTTAGGAGCGGTAAGGTAGTCAAGACCTATCTCCGCGCCCCTTACTGCTTTCATAATAGCCTGCTCGAAGGTCGTACCGATAGCCATTACCTCGCCCGTAGCCTTCATCTGAGTACCCAGATCGCGCTTTGCGTAAACGAACTTATCGAAAGGCCACTTAGGCAGCTTTACAACTACATAGTCCAGCGCAGGCTCAAAGCAAGCGTAGGTCTTGCCTGTTACGGCGTTCTTTATCTCGTCGAGAGTATATCCTATAGCGATCTGAGCCGCAACCTTGGCGATAGGATAGCCTGTCGCCTTTGACGCAAGAGCTGAGGAACGCGAAACTCTCGGGTTTACTTCGATTACAGCATAGTCAAAGGTCTCGGGGTTCAGAGCAAACTGGCAGTTACAGCCACCCTCTACTTTAAGAGTATCGATAATTTTCAGCGCAGCGGAACGGAGCATCTGATATTCCTTGTCCGCCAGCGTAACCGTAGGAGCGATAACCACGGAATCACCCGTATGAACTCCAACAGGGTCGAAGTTCTCCATAGAGCAGACCGTGATAACGTTGCCCTTGGAGTCTCTCATAACCTCGAACTCGATCTCCTTCCAGCCTGCTATACACTTTTCAACAAGAACCTGTGTGATAGGAGAAAGATAAAGTCCGTTTCTGGTAATGTCGATAAGCTCCTCCTCGTTGTGGACGATACCGCCGCCCGTACCGCCGAGGGTAAACGCGGGTCTGATAATAAGAGGATAGCCTATGCTGGGCTGATTTGCAAAGTCCACAGCGTCCTCAACGGTATTGACTACCTTTGAAGGAATGCAGGGCTGTCCTATAGACTCCATAGTGTCCTTGAACATCTGTCTGTCCTCAGCCTTGTCGATAGTCTCGGGATTTGCGCCCAGAAGCTTTACGTTATACTTATCGAGGAAGCCCTCCTTTGCAAGCTGCATTGAAAGGGTAAGACCCGTCTGACCGCCCAGCGTTGAAAGCAGGCTGTCGGGGCGTTCCTTTTTGATAACTCTTTTTACGGTTTCAAGTGTAAGCGGCTCTATATATATCTTATCAGCCATAGCGTTATCCGTCATAATGGTAGCGGGATTTGAGTTGATGAGGATAACCTCAAGACCCTCCTGCTTGAGCGCGCGGCAAGCCTGTGTACCCGCGTAGTCAAACTCCGCAGCCTGACCGATAACGATAGGGCCCGAACCGATAACAAGAACTCGCTTAATATCTTTATTTAAAGGCATTAAATTTCAATCCTTTCTCATAAATTAGCCAATGTCGCTGTTACTTGTTTGCCTCGATCATCTCAATGAACTCGTCAAACAAAAATCCCGTATCCAGCGGACCTCCGCAAGCCTCGGGGTGGAACTGTACCGAGAATGCAGGCTCGTCGAGATACTTAACTCCCTCGCAGGTGCCGTCGTTGGCGTTCACAAACGAGACCTCAGCGCACTCGGGCAGACTGTCGTTGACGACCGCATATCCGTGGTTCTGCGAAGTAATGTAAACTCTGCCCGTTTCAAGATTTTCGGCAGGCTGGTTCGCTCCTCTGTGACCGTACTTCAGCTTGTGGGTCTTAGCGCCGTGCGCAAGAGCGTAAAGCTGATGTCCCAGACAGATACCGAAGGTAGGTATTTTCTTCTCTGAAAGCTTTCTAAGCTCTTCAATAATCTCCACATTTTCCGCAGGGTCTCCGGGACCGTTGGACAGCATAATGCCGTCGGGGTCGATCTCCAGAACTCTCTCGCAGGTCGTGTCCGCGGGAACAACCGTGACCTCGCAGCCTCTCTGCACCAGAGAACGGCAGATGTTAGCCTTTGCGCCGAAGTCGAACAGCACTACCCTGTTCTTGACCTCCCCCTCGGGAGAATACACCTTTTCCTCCTTGCAGGTGGTGTTCTTGACAGCGTCCACAATGGTGTAATTCTTAATATCGGTAAGTCCGAAGCTTGCTCCCTCGGGAACTATTCTTCCGTTCATAACGCCGTGTTCTCTTACAATTCTTGTAAGCTGACGGGTGTCGATACCGTAGAGACCTACGATGTTATGCTGTTTTAAAAAAATGTCAAGATCACCCTCGCAGCGGAAATTGCTGGGTTCTTGACACCAATCTCTGACAATATAAGCTTTAACGTGAGGACATTCACTCTCAAAATCGTTTGGAATAACGCCGTAATTACCGATCAAAGGGAAAGTCTGAACGACGATCTGACCGTAATAGCTGGGGTCTGTAAGAGTCTCTAAATAGCCTGTCATAGCTGTTGTGAAAACAATTTCACCGATAGCTTCGCCGACAGCACCAAAGCTTTTACCCTCGAATACAGTACCGTTTTCCAAAATCAGATATGCTTTCTGCACTATAAGCTCCTCCTTTTTTACGCAAATTTTTACGATTACTATTATAGCACAAACCAATCTCTTTGTAAAGGGGGTTAACACTTTTTTTAGAAATAAATCAGTTAACACTCCACTCGTCAAAAGTTTCTTACTGTATTGTTATATTTTCTATACTTACTAGCTTCTATTAGAGAAAAGATTTTTCATTAATCATATCCATAGTATATATAACTCAAATAAAGAGCCAATAGTCTGTTGAAAATTAAAATAACATAATGTACTATAGAATATAATCAAATGATAGTGAAAAGGAGAATGAAAATTGAGCAAAACAGTAAAAAAGCTTGAACAGCCTTTCAAGCATTATAAGTCTCAAATAGACATCA
>JAUNOG010000058.1 GCA_030531185.1 Ruminococcus sp. | reverse complement strand
ACGAGAAACAAACGGTTTGTTACAGCAATTTTATTTTCAACTGAGAACCTGCGGACTAAGACCTTGGGTCTCATACCGACCGGTATTTGATACCAGATGTATTGTTTCAATAGGAACAGACAATACCGGCGCATTAATCGGTCCGTACAGCGGATTTAAATGGCTGTATTTAAAAAGCTACGGAAGCAATGATTACGAACGAATGTACAAAGATTATACTCATAATGTACTTCCCGCTTTTGAAAAATTGAAACAAAGCATAATAAACGGAATTATTCCCGAATTCAATAAAATCAATTCATTGGACAAGCTCATAACTGCCGTTAATAAAAACGACTTGATTTTTAATCGTAAGCCTACCGATTTTGCAAAAAGATATTTGGATTTTATTCTTCAAGTCAGTGCAAGCAGCGGAGTTGAACGAATGTCAATTATAATAAAAGAAACGGAGATCTGGGAGCTTCCCAAAATTGTCAAAAAACATCTTGACCGACTTGATTTGAATACGATTACAGACGAAGAAGCAGACTGTGCATTTGATGTGTACTGCAATAAAATAAGGATCGCAAATAAGCTGATAAAAGGCTGAATGCCGATTTAGTCGTAGGAGCATATAATAAAAAGGTTTGAAATTTCAGATAATTTTGATGAGATATGCGGCATCCCATTACTTTGCATAGCGCGGGGGAATGGAAAAACAGAAAATTTATAAGCTTAAACTATGAAATCAACTGCATTTACAAGAGAAGTTTAAAACACCGTACAAAGCCTTTGACAGGTCATTGTACGGTGTTGTCATTTTATTTTGAAAAAATATTATCAGCCGAAAATACTCATAAGCTGCGCGACTATAAGTCCGCCGCCTGTGCCGACTACATAGCCCAGTAGAGCCATAATAATTCCTACGGGAACAAGCGCACTGCTGTATGTTCCTGCAAGTACGGGAGCTGTTGCCGTTCCGCCGATATTCGCAAGGGACGCTACTGCGCAGGTGAAAATGTCCAGCTTGAAAACCTTTGCAAGTATCAGCATAATCACAATGTGAATAACAAGAATGATAAATCCCGAAAGCAGCCAAACGGGAGCGTTTCCTATGCTGCCCAGATCCGCTCTGGAGGCGATAAGAGCTATTACAATATAAAGCAGTACGTTTGAAATTTCCTCAGTTCCCTTCAGTTTGCCGAAAGGCGTCATCGCAAGAATTACACCCAACAAGGTTACCAGCAAAACCGTCCATGTCGCCTTGTCAAAAAACGTTGCATAGCCTGCGATGAATTCGCCGATTTTTTGACATACGGCTGAAACAAGCAGTCCCGCGCCTAAAAGGATCATAATATTATGCCAAGTGAGCGCCTTTGTATTAGCCCTTGCTTCCGCCTCAAGGGACTGCCCTACTTCATCGATAATCCTTGTATCAGCCTTTGTCCACTTGTTGAACTTTTCCGAAAAACCGATGATCCACAGCAGGAACATAACATAAAGCGTTGCGCATATAGAGTCCATAACAAGAGCGTAAGCCATCGACGCTTCGTCAACGTCCAGAGCCGCCTGAATGGCAAGCATATTTCCGCCGCCGCCCATCCAGCTTCCGCACAGCGCTCCTAAAGACTTCCACGCGCCCTCGCCGAGCGCTCCGTGCATAATTGCATAGGAAATAAAAAATCCCAGACCGATAGACACGGTCGCAGAGAAAAAGCCTATGAGCATTTTAGGTCCGAGCTTGATTATTTTTCTGAGGTCGCACCTTAAAAGCATAATGAAAAGCATTGCATAAAGCAGAGGATTTTTCAGCGAGCTGTAAGCCTCCGCAGTGCTTTCCAGATCCCACAGCTTGACTGTACACAGCACCATAAGTCCCAGATAGATAAGTACTATCGGAGGCGCAAACTTAAAAAACTTCTGAGCCTTATCTCCCTTGAATATTTTCGGCAGATTGACCAGCAGAGCGGCTATGAAAACCAACGCCGCTATATACATAAAACCGTCCGTTATCATTTTTTACGTCACCTCATATTATTTTAGTTTTTCCAATACCTTTACAAGATAATTCCAGCACCGTTCGGCGGACTCCGCATTCATTCTTTCCTGCGGAGTATGAACGTTTTCCAGATCGGGACCGAATGAGATCATATCCACTCCCTGAATTTTGGACGCAAGTATCCCGCATTCAAGACCTGCGTGAATAGACTTAACCTCGGGAGCCTGAGCATAAAGCTCCCTGTACGTATTAACCATTATATCCCGCAAAGGAGAAAACATTCTGTATTCCCACGCGGGATAATCGGACGTAAACTCCAGCCCGCCGTCAAGGTACTCGATAAAGGACACAAGCTTTTCCACAGATTTCTGCTTGCCCGCCGCAGCATTGCTCCTGATAAGATATTTCATTGTGAGATTATTTTCGTCGGTAAATACCGTACCCAAATTCATTGAAGTCTGCACCATATCGGGAATATCTGGGCTCATTGTCTGTATCCCGTCGGGGACCTGCATAAGCGCAAAAATAATTCGTTTTGTGCTTGTAGGCTCTGTGCAAAGCTTTCTGGACTCGATATCCGTTACAGTTACGGACAGATCGGGTTCGGTATGATGGAATTCGTTTTTCGCTATAGTGATAAACGCGTTTACAGCCTCGTAAAACCGAGCTTTTGAATCCGACGCAAATGAGATCTCCGCCTCTGCGCTTTTAGCAATGGAATTTTCCTTGCCGCCGCCCGATAAAGAACAAATATTAATTTCACACCTGCGGCTTACATATTCAAGCAGCCGTCCCAAGAGCTTTATTGCGTTCTTTCTGTGCTTGTTTATATCAATGCCGGAATGTCCGCCCTTTAATCCTCCCACAGAGATACGGCAGAAACTCATCTGAGCACATTCGGCGTATTTTATGGGAATTTCGCATTTAACACGAACTCCCCCCGCACAGCTTGCAATAAGAACTCCCTCTTCCTCGGAATCAATATTGATAAGTCTTTTGCCTTTTAAGCGTGAAACGTCCAGCTTGTTTGCGCCTATCATACCTATTTCCTCATCAGACGTGAAAAGCGCCTCCAAAGGCGGGTGAGGAATATTATCGGAGGACAGTATCGTAAGCATATAGGCCAGCGCAATACCGTCGTCGCCGCCCAGCGTAGTGCCGTCCGCCCATATATATTCGCCGTCGGTGCAGAGCGTTAAGCCGTCCTTTTCCATATCAAGGGGACAATCGTCCGTTTTATCGCAGACCATATCCAGATGACCCTGAAGTATCACTGTCGGACTGTTCTCATAGCCGGCAGTCCCCTCTTTGAAAATTATGACGTTTCCTGCGTTGTCAATACAATATTCCAGTCCGTGCGCTTCGGCAAAATCAATGCAGTACCGAGCCAGCGCGGAAGTATTTCCCGAACCGTGCGGAATGGCGCATATTTCACTGAAATATTTAAATACTATATGCGGTTTCAGTTCCGATACGTTCATAGTCGCCTCCTTGGTAAAGCTTTATGTAATTATTATAACAGTTATATTTGACAATAGCAATATATTTTGTATAAATTTTATAATAAAAGTTTAATTTTTATAGCAATTTTTAGATAATATGATAACTCGGTACTATATTATTATGATAAAGCGCTCATAAAATTATGCATATTCGATTAAAAATAATTAAACTCCACAGTCTTGGTCTTTGTTTGTGCAACTGTTTTGTATCCGTTGCCCATTATTATGAACATTCTGTCAACATACTTGCAAAAAAACGCATAGTGTGATATAATATAGTATCTTAACAGTATTTTAATATGGAATTTTGTTTTACATTAAGGACTGCTTTTGGCGATCCATTTGTTTTGATATTTATGTGAAAGAAGAAGTATTATGAAAGTAGTTATTATCGGAGGCGGAAAGGTAGGCAGCAGCTTGTCCTACAACCTTTCCAATGAACAGAACGACGTAACGGTCATTGACTACAATGCCGCTGCGCTGAAACGTATTCAGGACACGCAGGACGTTATGTGTATAGAGGGCGACGGCGCAGACGCCAGCGTCCAGCGCGACGCTGGAGTGAATAAGGCCGGCTTGCTTATCGCCACCACGCCTTACGACGAGCTTAATATCCTCTGCTGTCTGATTGCCAAAAGACTGGGCGTAAAGCGTACTGTTTCAAGAGTTCGCAATCCCGTTTATTTTAAGCAGATGGATCTTATAAAAGAAGATTTGGGACTTTCAATGGTCATAAATCCGGAGCTTATTACGGCGGACGAGATCCTCAGAATTCTTATGTTCCCCGCCGCGGCAAGAGTTGAGGTTTTCGCTAAGGGAAGAATGGAGCTTGTGGAGCATAAGCTTTGCGAAAATTCTATCCTTGAGGACAGAAGTCTCGCGGATATTTACAAGCGCAATAAAATTCAGTTTCTTATATGCGCCGTTGAGCGCGACGGCAAAATATTTATCCCCAGCGGCGACTTTATCCTCCGTGCGGGAGATAAAATCAATGTAGCGGCTTCTCACCAGAACCTTGAGACTTTCTTTAAAACTATCGGTACGCTGAAAAACAGAGTGAAAACAGTTATGATAGTCGGAGGCGGAAAAATCGCCCACTATCTTGCGGCGTACCTTCTGGGAATAGGTATGAGGGTCAAGATCATTGAGAGCAATTACGAGAAATGCAAGGAGCTTGCGGAGACATTTACTAAAGCAACAATTATTCACGGCGACGGTACCGATCAGGACCTTCTGAACGAGGAGGGTATCGGCGAGGTAGACGCGTTTGTAGCTTTGACGGGCATAGACGAGGAAAATATTATTATGTCCCTCTATGCAAAGAAAAATTCCGACGCGAAAATAATTACCAAGATCAACCGTGACAGCTACTCCGACCTTGCTTCTCAAATGGGACTGGACTGCGTTGTATCTCCGAAAAATCTTACTGCAAGCGGAATACTCAGCTTTGTCCGTTCGCTTGATACATCCACCGGAAACAACATCGACGCGCTTTACCACATAGTAGGCAACAAGGTTGAGGCTTTGGAATTCAGAATAAACAGCGATAATGAAAAGCTTATCGGAATTCCGCTGAAATCTCTGAAAATCAAAAAGAATATCCTTATCTGCGGCATTCTGAGAAAGCGGGACGTAATAATACCGAACGGCGACGATTGTATTCAGCGGGGCGATTCGGTCATTGTTATTGCAAAGGATTATCATTTCTCAGATATTGAAGATATTCTTGATTGACGGGGTTTGTGAAATTTATGAACAGATCATTGGTTATACATTATTTGTCAAAGCTTTTGCTGTGCGGGTCGGCGCTGTTTCTTCTGCCCTGTGCGGTAAGCCTTTACTATCACGAAAACGATATTGCGCTGGTATTTTTTATGACAGCACTTATAGTCGCAATTATAAGTACTCCCTTGGCGGTCATAAAGCCTAAGAATAAGCAGATGTATGCCCGCGAGGGACTGATAATAGTCGCTCTGCTTTGGGTGATATACCCGCTTATAGGAGCGCTTCCCTTTTATATCAGCGGCGAGATACCTCATTTTATGGACGCATTGTTTGAGAGCATATCGGGCTTTACGACAACGGGCGCAACTATTCTGACCGATATAGAGGCTCTTTCAAGAGGTATGCTGTTCTGGCGAAGCTTTACTCACTGGGTAGGCGGTATGGGAGTACTTGTGCTTGCTATAGCGATACTCCCCTCCTCTAACGACAGTATGTACCTTATGCGTGCGGAATGCGCAGGCCCGCAGGTCGGCAAGATCGTACCAAAGGGAAAAAATTCCGCTATGTACCTTTATATCATATACGCGGGACTTACTGTGCTGACGGTTATATTTCTGCTGCTGGGCGGTATGCCGCTTTTTGACAGTGTATGCCACGCAATGGGCGCAGCGGGAACGGGCGGCTTCGGTATAAAAAACGAAGGAATTGCATACTACAACTCCGCATATATCGACGGAGTGCTGACCGTTTCAATGATACTTTTCGGCGTGAATTTCAGTATATTCTACTTTATGATAATCCGCCGTTTTAAGGATATCATCAAAAACACCGAGCTTAAAGTATACTTTGCCGTGATAGCTGCCGCAACGGGACTTATTATGCTGAATATTTATCCGATTTACAATTCTGTGGGGAAATGCTTCAGGTATGCCGTATTTCAGGTGTCCTCGATCATGACCTCCACAGGCTATGGCACGGCGGATTATACTAACTGGCCCGAATTTTCGCAGATGATACTGATGATACTGATGTTTGTGGGCGCCTGTGCGGGTTCCACAGGCGGCGGCTTAAAGGTTCAGCGAATTATAATTATGTTTAAAAGTGCGGTAAAATCAATAAAAAAGACGCTCAGTCCGAAGTCGGTCAACATTGTTAAATCCGACGACAAGGCAATGGACGTTGAGACCGTTCACGGCGTACACGCATATATTATAATTTACATCGGACTGTTCTTTGCATCTATGCTGATAATATCCTTGAACAACGCAGATTTTGCAACTACCTTTTCATCGGTTTCCACCTGCATAAACAATATCGGTCCGGGTCTTAACAGAGTAGGTCCAAGCGAGAATTTTTCATTTTTCTCGGATCTTTCAAAAACGGTACTGTCGATAGATATGCTTTTGGGCAGACTTGAATGTTTCCCGCTGATAATACTGTTCTCGCCCTCGGTATGGAGAAGAAAGTTCTGACAGCACATCGGCTTATATTAGTAAAAAAGACATTCCGCCGAAAAACGGAATGTCTTTTAATTTATTCTGCCCTGTGTTCAACTCTGTATATTATCAGCGGAATGAGCGTCCACTGGAGAGCAAGTCCGAACAATCCCGTAACTACGGTTTTCCATATTGAGGCAACGCCGACTGCCGTATTTCCCAGTGCGTATACTGAAATAAGAACGGCGGCAGCTCTTACGGCGCGTCCGCCCAGCTGAGCAAGAAGCACCTTTGCGATAGAGGGCATTTTTGCATTTCTTAAAAGTCCTGCAAAGAGACCGTATCCAAACAGCTCCAGCATCATAAAAGGCAGCATTGCCGAGCCCGGCATTCCGGTCATTAAAAAGCTGGCGAGAGGCCCTAATAGACCTGATACCGCTCCCGCAAAAGAACCTGCCAGCAGTCCAACAAGAAGAATTGGTAGGTGCATAGGCAGAAATGTTTCGCCTAAGGACGTTCCCAATCCCGAGGCTGCGCCAATAAGATGAAATATCTGCGGTACCGCAACCGCGCCGACGACCGCAGCAGCGGCGGCGATCGTTTGAGCCTTAATACTCGGATTTGAGCGTGAAATAGCTTGTTCTGTCATAAAAAGTCCTCCTTACAGATGAATTATATTAATATAATTATACTATATTGCCGTAAAAAAATCAAGTACATTTTAATATATTTCTGCATAAGCCTCAATAGGAACGGGCGTTCGCAAAAGTGCTGATGAGCGGTATTTGCGGAAATAAAAAGCCGCTCAGATATAAAACATTTCTTTCATAAACAGCAAACCGATATAGTTTTAAACTATGTCTAACCGCTGTTTTTTGGTATTTTACAAACGCGGTGAAATGGGATATAATTTAATCATATCGAAGATATATGAATTCAGTGATAAAAAGGAGTACATTATGAAAACATCAATTATCGGATACCCCAGAATAGGTTCTCTGCGCGAGCTGAAATTTGCAAGCGAAAAATATTTCAGGAATGAAATTACAGCGCAGGAGCTTGAAAGCACAGCTAAAGATATCCGCCTTTCCAACCTTAAATTACAGCAGTCGAGCGGTCTGGATCATATTCCCTCAAACGACTTTTCATTCTACGACGGAATGCTCGATACGGCGGTTCTGCTGAACGCAGTCCCGAAAAGATACAGAGATCTCGGCCTTTCGGAGCTTGATACATACTTTGCAATGGCAAGAGGTTATCAGGGCGAGCACGGAGACGTAAAAGCGTTCGCAATGAAAAAGTGGTTCAATACCAATTATCACTATATGGTTCCAGAGATCAGCGACGATACAGAAATCAAGCTTTCAGGAAACAAGCCCTTTGCGCTGTTTGCAGAAGCGCTTGAAAACGGTGTGAAAACCAGGCCCGTAATTATCGGAGCGTACACATTCTTAAAGCTTGCAAAATACACGGGAAAGAAAACTGCGGCGGATTTTGCAAAGTCCGCAATTTACGCATACGGAAATATTCTGAAAAAGCTTTCCGAACTCGGAGCAGAGTGGGTTCAGCTTGACGAGCCTTGCTTGGTTACGGATATGACCGACGAGGATAAGTCGCTGTTTGTACAGCTTTACAAAGATATCCTTGCAAATAAGTACGGCGTTAAGGTGCTTTTACAGACCTATTTCGGAGACGTCCGCGATTGCTATAACGAAATCTGCTCGCTTGACTTCGACGGCGTCGGACTTGACTTTGCGGAGGGCAAGCAAATTCTTGAGCTTGTAAAAGCAAACGGATTTCCTGCCGATAAAATTCTTTTTGCGGGAGTTGTCAACGGCAAAAACATCTGGCGAAATCATTACGGGAACACGCTTGCGGTAATTTCCGAGCTGAAAAAACACTGCAGCGAAATCGTGCTGAACACCTCCTGCTCGCTGCTGCACGTTCCCTGCACGCTGAAAAACGAAATAAAGCTTGCGGACAGTTATAAAAAACATTTTGCGTATGCAGAGGAAAAGCTTACCGAGCTTGCCGAACTGAAAAAGATACTTTCCTCCGACGTTCCTGAGAAAACAAGCGAATATCTTTCAAACTGCAAGCTTCACAGCGAAGTACGCGGCGGAGCGAACGCCGAGGTACAGAAAAAAGTTTCCGAGCTTTCAGACGGGGATTTTGTACGTCTGCCCGTATTTGCGGAGCGCGAAAAAATTCAGAAGGAGCGTTTCAAACTGCCGCTTTTCCCGACTACAACGATCGGCTCGTTCCCGCAGACTGCCGAAATCAGAGCTGAACGAGCGGCATTCCGTAAAGGCGATATCTCCGCAGAAGATTATGAAAGCTATATGAAGTCCAAGATCGCCGAGTGTATTGAATTACAGGAAAAAATAGGTCTTGACGTACTTGTACACGGCGAGTTTGAGCGCAACGATATGGTTGAGTATTTCGGAGAGTGCCTTGACGGTTACATCTTCACCGAAAAAGCTTGGGTTCAGTCCTACGGAACGCGCTGCGTTAAGCCTCCCGTAGTATGGGGAGATATTTCCCGCGCAAAGCCTATGACAGTCAAGTGGTCAACCTACGCCCAGAGCCTTACGGATAAGCCTGTAAAGGGTATGCTTACGGGTCCCGTTACAATTCTCAACTGGTCCTTCCCAAGAGAGGATATTTCTCTGAAAGAGAGCGCATATCAGATCGCCCTTGCTATCCGCGAGGAGGTACTCGACCTTGAAGCCAACGGAATAAGCATTATTCAGGTTGACGAGGCGGCTTTGCGTGAAAAGCTCCCACTCAGAAGATCCGATTGGAAGAACGATTATCTCGATTGGGCTATTCCCGCATTCCGTCTTGTTCACAGCGGAGTAAAACCCGAAACTCAGATACATACGCATATGTGCTACAGCGAGTTTGCGGATATCATTACCGATATCGACAATATGGACGCGGACGTTATCACATTTGAGGCAAGCCGTTCCGACCTTACAATTCTTGACGCGCTGAAAGAGAATAACTTCCGCACCGAGGTTGGACCCGGAGTTTACGACATTCATTCGCCGAGAATTCCGTCAAAGGAAGAGATCAAGACCGCTCTACGCAAAATGCTTGACCGCATTCCTGCGGAAAAGCTTTGGGTAAATCCCGACTGCGGACTGAAAACAAGAGGAAACGCGGAAACTGTTCCCAGCCTTGAAAACCTTGTCAATGCGGCAGCTGATATTCGCAATGAGAATTGCTGAGATCAACTGAGCCGACAGCAAGCTTGGATATAAAGAGCGGCATTTATGACAGCCCCCGAATTCAGGGGCTGAATTATTACTTTTTAACGGCATTATGCACAAATCCGAAGAGTTATTTTTGTCTAAGCATACATATTTGTTTTGCGGCTATTGACAAATCGGTTAGCTTATGCTAACCTTATAAATGACGATTTCAGTAAAAAGTCATATGTTTGAAAGGAAGATTAAAATGCCGCCTATTTTTTCACGTGAAGACAAGAAAAAAATCCGTATGCAGCTGCTTACCGAAGGAAGAAAAATGATGATCGAGCGAGGTATCACGAAAACCAATATTGACGAGCTTGCAGAGAATGCGGGTATCGCAAAGGGAACATTTTATAATTTCTTTCCTTCAAAGCAGGATTTTATTTTGGAGATCATTCACTATTATCAAGATGAAAAACTTGCGCAGTTAAAACAGCTTGCGGAGGCCAAGAAAGGAAAACTTACTCCCGAAGAAGCGCTTAAATGGTACAAAACATTGTATCGGCAGCAGGAAAATCCGCTGTATCAGGTCGTTAAAAAAGATATGGACTGGATCAAGACAAAGATACCGTCGGAGCGTCTGTTCCGTCCGGAAGTAGACATTCAGACTGCAAAATTGATTTTATCCATGATCGAGGGAGTTCGTGAGGACATTGATTGCCGCGTTTTGGCAAATTTTCCTAAAATGGCGGCTCTAGCATTGGAAAATAAGAATTTTATGCACCAAGAGGTCTTGGAAATAAATTTTCAGATGATAATTGAATGTATGTACCGATATGTGAAAGGTGAATGAAATATGGCGATCAAATTGGAAAATATGACGGAACAGGAAATTGAAAGTATAGCGCAGGCATTTGCAGATTATCAGTATGAGCAGGGAGAACAGGGACTATTCTATTTATTTCCCGATAAGGAGGCAGTTAAGATATATATGAAAGCTTTTGTCCGTGCAGGATTAAAAAGCGGCTGGGTATATACAACAAGTGAAAAGCGCGAGGGATATATTATGATTTCAAATTCAAAATCAAAACCCCCTATTTCAGCCGTGTCGGAAGTTATAAAGGGCTGCCTGAAAGCGCTCGGTATCAAAAAGTGTATATCATTTGTAAGGGCTTTCAACAGCGGAGGAGCGTCCTTGGAAGATCGTATGAAAAAGAGTAAACAGGACTTTATTAAAATTGAAATGGTTGCGGTCACAAAACCTTATCAGGGTCAAGGTTATATGAGGAAAGTCGTTGATATCGCTTTTCAAATGGGACGCGACAGAAAGCTTCCGTGTATTCTGGACACAGACGGCAGCCTGAAAAGAGACAAATACGTACATTTAGGAATGCAGCCTGCGGGAATAAGAAAAATAGGGGAAAATTCGTATCTGTACGATTTGATCAAGCCTGTATAAAAATACGAGGAGATGTTTGAATGATGAATATGATTTTTTCAATTTTAGGACTTGCGGGAGGCATTCTTTGTGCGGTCGGAGACATTCTTTTTGATTTAAAAGGAAAGAATAATCGAAAGCTTGGCACGTCGGGAAATATCGACAGCAACTGGATAAATATGTCCTATCGGAGATTTGGAGCGTCCATACTGGTTGCTTTTATAGGAGACGCACTGATAGGGTTTGGATTTTACTCTCTGGTTGATCAGATGAAGTCTGTAAGCGGAACATTAGCCGCATTTACCGCTGTATGCGGTTATATAAGCGTCATTGCAGGATTTTTCATACACACCGTCCTTTGTATACAGCCTATCATCTATAAAAAGATTATGGAAACGGACAATTTTAAATTAGCGGACGATACCTTAGAGGCATACTATAAAGCTGTTATGCCTCCATTTCTAATCGGATACGGATTTATTTTTGCAGAAACGGCATGCGTTGTTACAGCGATTTTGATCGGAGTTCTGTCTGTGCCGACGTCCTTTGTGTTATTAAATCCCTTCGTGTTTCTGATAGTGGGTATGCTTCTCAGAAAAATAAAACCTGATTTGTTTTATGATCTGCCCGGAATTATTCTTCCAAGTCTTGGAATGGGAATGTTTGGTCTGATAGGAATTGTCAATTTGCTGTAACACAAAAAATCAGGAGCGGAAAAATGATTTTGAAATATATTATACAAATGCTTACAGTAGCTTTTCTTCTTACCGAAGTTTAAGACCCATACGCTGATGTTTGCGTAATTTTGTGATGAAATTTTAAAAATAGTATAAAATCCATTGCAATTTGTGGAAAAATACTGTATAATATATATAATGAATTTGTTTAATCGAATTCAGCATAATTTATTTTCTAAACGAAAGGCGGAATTTAAAATGGCTAACAGAATGATACTTAACGAAACCTCTTATTTCGGTACGGGAGCAATATCCGAGATCGTAAACGAGATAAAGAAGAGAGGCTTTAAGAAAACTCTTGTTGTAACAGACCCCGATCTGATAAAGTTCAACGTCGCTCAGAAGGTCACAGCTTTGCTGGACGAGGCGGGACACCCCTATGAGATATTCTCCGACGTCAAGGCTAATCCTACAGTAAACGTTGTTAAGAACGGTATCGCCGCATTCAAGGCAGCGGAAGCCGATTCGCTGGTTGCTATCGGCGGAGGCTCCGCAATGGATACCGCTAAGGCAATAGGCATTATCATCAATAATCCCGAGTATTCCGACGTTACTTCTCTGGAGGGCGCAGTAGACACAAAAAATCCCTGCGTACCGATCATTGCAGTTCCAACGACGGCGGGCACAGCGGCAGAGGTTACTATAAACTATGTAATTACCGACGAGGAGAAAAAGAGAAAATTCGTCTGCGTTGACCCTCACGATATCCCCGTAGTTGCCGTGATCGACGCAGGTATGATGTCCTCGATGCCCAGGGGACTTACCGCCTCCACAGGTATGGACGCTCTTACTCACGCTATTGAGGGATATACCACTCTCGGCGCGTGGGAACTTACAGATATGATGCACCTTAAAGCTATCGAGGTCATCGGACGTTCCCTCAGAGCCGCTTGCGAGAACGATCCAAAGGGCAGAGAGGATATGGCTCTCGGACAGTATATCGCAGGTATGGGCTTCTCAAACGTAGGTCTCGGCGTTGTTCACGGTATGGCTCACCCTCTGGGAGCATTCTACGATACTCCTCACGGAATTGCAAACGCAGTCATTCTTCCCTATGTAATGGAATATAATGCAGAGTACACAGGAGAAAAATTCAAATACATAGCAGAGGCTATGGGCGTTGACACAACGGGTATGTCTCAGGCTGAATACAGAAAGGCAGCCATAGACGCGGTAAAACAGCTTTCCAAGGACGTAGGAATTCCCGAAAAGCTTCATGAGATAGGCGTTAAAGAGGAGGATCTGCAAGCCCTTGCGGAGTCCGCATTTGCAGACGTATGCACAGGCGGAAACCCCAGACCCTGCACAGTTGAATCTATCCTTGAAATTTACAAGACTGCATTCTGATTTATACAAGCTTATATTTAACGGAGAGCGCATTGCTCTCCGTTTTATTTTTTTACAAAAAACTGCTGTAAAGTAAGGACAACGCCGGACTTTACAGCAGCTCCGTTATTAAAAAAATCGCTTGCCATACGTTCGCGATACTGCGCTATCAAAGAAAAATATATTTTAATACGAACAAAACAGCAAGAACATACATGATCGGATTTATATCCTTGGTCTTTCTGCAAACAAGATTGATAAGCACATATGAGATCACGCCGATAGATATCCCCTCGGAAATGCTGTAAAACAGCGGCATAGCAATAATGCAGAGGTATGCAGGTATCGCCTTTGTGTAGTTTTCGTCAGTAAGCTTTAAATTAGAAATATTGCTGAACATAAGAAACCCCACAATAATCAGGGCGGGAGCTGTTGCAAATGAAGGAATTGCCGTAAATATAGGCGCAAACAGCATAGATATCAGAAAGAGGAATGCTGTTGTAATAGACGTAAGTCCTGTTCTTCCGCCTGCTGCAACGCCTGCCGACGACTCTACAAATGTAGTGGTAGTGGACGTTCCCAGCACCGCTCCCGCAGTAGTTGCGATAGCGTCTGCAAGAAGCGCGGGTCTGATTTTGGGAAGTCTGCCGTTTTCATCAAGCATATCCGCTTTTGTGCTTACTCCGATAAGCGTTCCCAATGTATCGAACAGATCTACAAAAAGGAACGAGAATATTATAACGATAAAATTAAAAATTCCCACGCCGTTAAAATCCACATTAAAGCACTCTCCGAACGTTTTGCCGAGCTTTGAAAAATCTGTCATTTGAAACGAGGGCAGAAGCGAATAAAATCCGTTTTCAGCGTCGGGAACATAAATTCCCGCAAGCTGGCAGATTATTCCGAGTATCCACGTACCCAGAATACCGATCAGGATCGCTCCTTTCATCTTTCTGATATAAAGGACCGCTGTAATAAAAGTCCCTATAATTGCAAGAAGCGCGCATATTCCCTGCGTTGAAAAATCATCTGTAAAGCTTACGATCGAAACCAACGTAGACGAATTGGCTACGGAAAGTCCGGCGTTCTGAAGTCCGATAAATGCAATAAACAAACCTATTCCTACCGAAACGGCATTTTTCAATGAAAAAGGGATCGCATTAAAAATAGCCTCCCTGATATTCGTCAATGAAAGTATGATAAATACAATACCCTCCACAAACACTGCCAGCAGAGCGACCTGCCACGGATATCCGAAACCCAGTACAACGGTATATGCAAGAAACGCATTCAAACCCATTCCCGCAGAAAGCGCAAAAGGAAGATTTGCCATTAACGCCATACAAGCCGTACCAATAAACGAGGCAATACACGTTGCAAGCAAAACGGCAGTAGGGTCCATACCCGCCTCCCCGAGAACGCTCGGATTAACGGCAAGGATATACGCCATTGTCATAAAAGTGGTAATTCCTGCGGTTATTTCCGTCTTGGCATTAGTATTATTCTCTTTCAGCTTAAAGATTTTCTCAAGCATTATATTATGCCTCCTCATCATATTCGGCTATGTACGGCAGATTACGGAAATATTCTCCGCAGTCCAGACCATAGCCAATCACGAAATAATCAGGTATGGTAAAGAGAGCAAGATCAGGCTTGAAGTCCACTTTTCTTCTTGCAGGCTTGTCCAACAGAGTAACAACGGTAAGCGACAGCGGCTTACGCGCTCTCAGAAGTTCAACGACGTCGCTAAGCGTTCTTCCCGTGTCTATGATATCCTCAACGATAACGAGGTGATATTTGCTTACGTCCTGATCGAGGTCCATTGTGACTGTGACATCTCCAGTAGAAACAGTACCGTTATAATAACTTTTGGCACACATAAAGCCTATTTCGCAAGGGACTGTTACGGCACGGCACAAATCAGCCATAAATACAAACGCTCCTTTTAAGATACTCACCAGCAGAATAGGACGTCCGTCATACAGACCGTTGATTTTTTCAGCGGCAGTCTGTATCGCCGTTTCGATTTCTTCTTTTGAGACTATAACGCGTTTGATTTTTTTATTGAATTCTTCAATGCTTTTGATATCACTCATAATAATAACTCCTCCAAATATATTTTTTCTAAAATTTATAATAATCATACCATATATTTTTATTTT
>JAUNOG010000107.1 GCA_030531185.1 Ruminococcus sp. | reverse complement strand
ATCATTGTTTCTTGACAAGTCGAAGTAAAATTGTTATAATGTAAAATATAAATTTATCGGAGGCGTAGTTATGCAGAAACAGGTCTATCCTAATTTGGATTTTGAAAAAAAACTGCCGTTTTATATTGTGGGTATAGGTGTGGATTGCTGGCAGTTCCCTGTTGAACGGCATAACGGTTATGAATATCCTCAGCTTTTCGTTTCCAGAGAGGGAGAAGGAGAAATATTTTTTGAAGGCAGACAGGTAAAGCTTGTTCCTGACAGCATATTCTATATTCCGCCCAATTGTCCCCACGAGTATCATGCGCTTACACGTTCATGGTATGTGGATTGGATATGTTTTGACGGTACTCAGGTCTTGAATATGCTTGAGGAGTGGCAGCTCAATCGTTTTATATATTTTCTTCAATGCGATGCCGAACATATGCACGAGCTTATGGACAAAGCTTATTATACGATTAAAAGTGATAAAAAATACGGAAATTATTATGCATCAGCGCAGCTTTATGAAATGCTTCTTGAGTACCGTAAGCTTGCAGATGACAAATTCCCGTATATAAACAAAACAGGCTTTGACGCTGTGGCAAAGGTACTGAGATTTATGGAGGATAATTTCCGTAAACCTTTAAAGCTTGCAGATATAGCACGGACAGCAGAGATGTCCGAACAGCATTTGTGCAGACTTTTCAAAAAAAGTATGCAGACCAGTCCCGTAGATTATCTTAATAAGCTGAGAATAAGCAGAGCTAAAGAGCTCTTGTCATATTCAGAAAAAAACGTAGCTGAAATAGCTGCGGAAACAGGATTTTCCGACAGCTCATATTTCTCGGTCGTTTTTAAGAGATATGAAGGGATTTCTCCGGCGGAATACCGAAAAATAAAAGTATGATAATATTAACAGCAAATCACCGCAGTCATTCAGCGACAGCGGTGATTTGTCTTTTGGGAATATGATTATGCGTATGATCTTAATAATACACATAGCTGACAATAAGACCTTTAAATTTTTCCAGAAAATCTTTTTTGGTTTCATAATCATTGATTTTAGCAACAAGAGGAAATGTATTTCCCATACTTAATTCAAAAAGCATTATGAGCGATTTGGGATTTAATATCTTAACCCCTGAATAAATCGCCATTTTGCATTTGCACGCTGCCGACGCTTTGTTAAGTTTAACAATATCGTTTAAATCATTTATTTTAACATATGCTCTTATCATAACTTAACCTCCGAATTTATTAGATAAGTTTTTACCGCTTGCGTCAATCAAATGACTTGTCAGTGCGTACAATAGCACATTGAGTACACGGTAATGCCGCTGCTCATTGCTCCTGCATGGATCTGGTCAAGTTTACTGAAATCGCCGCCAAAGGCATTTATAATACTCTGATAGCTGAATTTTGAATATCGGTGTCCGTTTGCATAGCCTGTTTCGCTTGCTGATGCTTTTGCCCAGTTTGCTCCGCCCGACCAGCTTTGCAGAATCAATTCAACTTGATTTTCATCGCCTGAATATTCAATATAAAAATATCCGTTTGAGGAAATTTCGTTTGGGTTGAAAGAACCGCCGTTTTTAGCCGTCATTACAGACGCAGCCTGTTTCCATGCGCCGCAGTAGTTCTCGCCCCAGAACAGCGAAATATACGGGTCTCCCTGTGACGGATCTGCCGGCTTTACTTCGTGATTTCCCGAATCCTCCGTGTCTGCGTTTCCACTCTGAGAGCCGAAGTCGTAGCAGACCGAATAAACGGTAATACGGCTTGCTGTTGATCCCACATAAATCTTGTCGAGCTTTCCGCTGAAATCCTCTGTGCCGAAAGCTGAGACACAGTTATCATAGGAAAATTTGGCAAATTTATGTCCGTTTGCATATCCGGTTTCACTTATGGCAACCTTAGCCCAGCCTGCGCCTCCGTTAAAGCTTTGAAGTATAAGTTCAAGTTCACCCTCGTTACCGTCATATTCAACGTAAAAATGTCCGCCCTTTTTTATATTTGATGCATTAAAGGAACCGCCGCAGTTGACGGTTGCCGTCTCTACCGCCTGTCCCCAGTTTGAAGCGGAGGAATTACCATAAAACAAGGAAACATATCCGTTTGCGGTATCTGAGCCGCTGTTGTTTCCGTCCGAAGAAGAGCCCTCGGATGATGAATCATTCCTGCCGTAAACGCCGATCATAGCGTCTGCAATTCCGCCATAGGTAAAGGAATATGAATTTCTGTCGAAGATACCGAATTTTTCCGCACCGTAACCTGTGCAGTTGTTATCCCACCACAGACACGGAATGCCGTAGGACTTAGCCAATGAAGCATACACTTCGGCATACTTTACTCTGTCGTTATAGTTGTTCTTTTCCGTTGCGCCGAATTCGCCTATAACAACAGCAATACCCTTGCTTATAAAAACAGAATTCAGCTCACTGAACGTAGCCGCCAGAGAATTATAATCATCATTCGTCCAGTTTGAATGACCGTTTCCTTCATATGCAAAATCGAAAGGCTTGTATGCATGAATGGATACGGCTATCATTTTGTCATTTGAAAGGTTTTTCCAGCCGTACAGCTTTTCCGAGTCCGCAGAAGCGCAGTAAGTGGGCAGGAGGACAAGTCTTGAAGAATTGTTGCCGCCCGTGGCTCTTATGGCGCTGCGAGCCGCTTCGTTATACTGGTTTACACAGTCATAGTAAACGCTGTTGCCTCCCCAGTCTTCTCCGCATCTCGGTTCGTTATTTACTTCAAAAATCAGCTTGTCGCCGTAATTTTTAAAACGATTGGCAATCTGCGTCCATATTGCAGAAAGCTCGTTTTTTACTCTCCACTGCGTACCTCCGTCATAGCTGACCATTGTCTGAAGATCATTGTGATGAACGTTAATGATAACATACATATTGTTTGCAAGACCATAGTTTACCACGGTTTCAACTCTGTCCATATAGCTTGAGCTTATGGTATAGTTTGAATCGGTATAGTTATCGTCCCAGCGTACAGGTATACGCAGCGTCTTATAACCTTTTTCTGCGATCTTATCGATCATAGCTTTGGTAGTCTTAGGAT
>JAUNOG010000057.1 GCA_030531185.1 Ruminococcus sp. | reverse complement strand
GTAACCGAATTTTAATTGACATAAAACGCGTATGCGGTTATAATAATAATGGTGTTATTATCAGAATTTTCGCACATTATACAGAAAGGAAGACAAAAAGTAATGCCGGACAACAGATACAATCAGAACAGACAGCAGGACGAGGGACAGGCTAGGGTAAATAACGGTCTCAGCTCCACAGTAAAGGGCATTATTGCAATTATGCTTACTTTGCTGGTAGTCATAATTGTTATAATGATATTTGCTAAAAGCCTGTTTATAAACGATAATACGGAACCTAAAAAGACAGGCGTAATAACCTCAACGGAGTATATTCCGCCTGTAACCACCACTACCTCGACAGCCTCTGAAACTACCACCACCAAAAAGACCTCTAAAGAGGAGGACGAGTACGACGATCCATACGATGACGACGATGAGGATCAGCAGGGTACGGTAAGCTGTATAAGCGCGGTTTATCTCCACCCCGAGCCGACTTCAAGCTCGGAAAACCTCCTTACCATTCCCGCAGGCGCGGAGTGCAAATATTTCAGAAATGAAAACGGCTGGTACTATGTGGAATATAACGGCACACAGGGCTACGCTTGGAACACATTCTTCTCTGCTCCCGTTACTTAAGCGGAATAACAATTAAAAATAAGAAATCCCGCAGGTCTTGCGGGATTTTTCATTGCCGATAAATCCAAGCTTGCCGGAAAATAAGAGGATTTCTCTCCTGTGGGAGCGACAAAAAAGGGAGACTGTCCGTCTCCCTTTTGCCGCCCTGCCGAGAGGGCGGACTTTTTACTTCAATACTTTTATAGCTTTAACGCCTGCTGAATATTGTTATATATCTGCCGTCTGTCGCTGAGATTTAAACTGCGTATAGTTTTTCTCACAGGAAGTATCTGCGGCGGAGCAACGGACAGCGCGTCCACGTGCATATCCAGAAATATCTCCGTAAGGCTCAGATCCGCGCCCAGTTCACCGCATATGGAGACCTTTTTGCCGCAGGAATGCGCATTGTCGCATACTATCTTTATCATTCTCAGTACCGCCAGATGATTTTGCGGCACTACGCTTTCATAGTGAGGGTTCTGCCTGTCAATGGCAAGCGTAAACTGCTCCAGATCGTTTGTGCCGATACTGAAAAAATCTACCTCCTTGGCGAGCAGATCGCTGAGCATTACCGACGCGGGAGTTTCTATCATTGCGCCGATCTCCACATTTTCGGCAAAAGACTTTCCCTCCTCTATAAGCTCAAGCTTTACGTCCTCTATTATCTCCTTAACCCTGCGTATCTCGTCTACATCGATTATCATAGGTATAAGGACGGCAAGATTTCCGTAAGCCGACGCTCTGTAAAGAGCTCTCAGCTGCGTTTTGAAAATATCCTGCCTTTCAAGGCATATCCTTACCGCCCTGAAACCCATAGCAGGATTAAGCTCCTTATCCAGATCGAAATATTCCGCGTTCTTATCCGCTCCTATATCGAGGGTCCTTATGACCACGCGCTTGCCTTTCATATCCTCCAGAACACGGCGGTAATTGTAAAACAGCTCTTCTTCGTCGGGAAAATCCTCGCGCTGTAAATACATAAATTCACTTCGGAAAAGTCCCACGCCGCCGCAGTCGTTCTCAATGGCTGAGGGTACGTCCGACAGACTGCCTATATTGGCGTAGACCGCAAACTCACGTCCGTCGCGGGTAATATTCTTCCGTCCCTTTAAACGGCGCAACAGCTCCTGCTTTCTGCCCTCTTCGTCCTCCTTATGCTCCAGCATTTTTACTGTCTTTTCGTCCGGCTCGATGTACAGCGTTCCGCTGTAACCGTCCACAATAGCGAACCTACCCTCAAATTCCTCAGTAAGAGGAGCGCCCATACCTACCAGCGCGGGTATGTTCATAGTTCTTGCGATAATAGCGGTATGGGAAGTTGTCGAGCCTCCGCTTGTACAGAAAGCCGCTACCTTTGACTTATCGAGGGTCACAGTTTCACTGGGCATCAGATCGTCGGCGCATATTATCGACATACCGTCAAGCTCGAAGGTATTCCCCGAGCGGTTCTGTATGTGCCTTATCAGTCTGTCGGATATGTCGTTTACATCAGCCTGTCGTTCTTTAATATATTCGGAATCCATTTTCGTGAGAATTCTGCCGAACGCCTGAGCAGTCCTTGCCACGGCATAGTCCGCGTTATAGCGTTTTGTCATAATGTAATCATATATGAGCCGTTCAAACTGGGAATCGTTAAGTATAACCTGATGAATATAAAATATCTGAGCGTCGTTTTTGCCTATGTCTTCGGTCGCCTGAGTTTGCAGGCATTTGAGCTCTTCTATAGACTCGCTTTTGGCGAGTAAGTATTTATCCCATTCACGCTCGGGATCGACTACTTTAAGCTTGTTTATAATTACCTCGTCTCTGTGGTAATAAGAAATCCTTCCCCGGGCAATTCCGCCGAAAACAGACCTGCCTGTAATTGTAATCATGAATGCTGTCATCTCCGTCACAGCAAGGGAGAAAAAACACTCCCCCAGCCTATTTTTCTGTTTTTATTATATCACAATTTCATTGTGCTGTAAAACAAATATTCCCTTTATTTACATTTACGCAATATTTTTTGTAAGAAAAATTAAAGCGGACATTTATGTTTTGTATATTTTGCTGTATCATTTTTAAAATTTGATTGTTCAAATAGTGCAAGTTTACTTATGCTAAAAAATAAAAATCAGGCATACAAAAGTACGCCTGATTGATCTTAACTGTTTTTTCTCTTTTCAAATACATTGCAGACAAGCCGTACCGCTGTAAACAAAAAAGCCGACGTAAAAAGAAATATCGCTATGTCCTTAAAAATCATTCCTGTATGGTACTTCTTCATTATCTCTTTTGTAAATCCGCCAACTGCGCTGCTTTTTGCTTTCATAAGAGCATATCCGATTGCCATACAAACAGCCGATAAGAAATAGAGAACTATATTTAATATATTCAGAATTCTTTTCATTTATACCGACCTTTTAGTAAATCCGTCCCAAGCCGTAAGAATAAACACAGCCATATGAGCCACGAGAACCATAACTGCGAAAAATACAGTGTGCTGAGGGAACATCGAGTTGCCCTGCGCAATGGACATCAGATCCGTATTGGCAAAAACCAAGTATCTTGCCCAGTCCTGCCCCAGCTGCGACAGAATTGCCGTAACGGTCGCTCCCGCGAACATAAGGAAAACGCTTGCGCCGATCGCCAACGCGCTGCTCCTGATAAGCGAGGATATCGCAAAAGCAAAGCTTGCCATTATCACGACCTCGACGCTTGAAACAAGATAATTCCTTGCCGCAATAAGGAACGAATTAACGCTGTGTACCTCACCTCCGCTTATATATAGATAAGGAGTTGATATCCCGTCAAATCCGTGCATAATTCCTACAACGGGAATGCTCAGAATAAATACCGCCGCTATCATACCAAAGCCCATTGTGATAACCGTAAAATACTTTGACATCAGTATCTTCCAGCGTTTTACGGGATTTATCAGCAGAAATTTTATCGTTCCCTGATGAAATTCCGACGCGACAGAACCGCCCGCTATAATAATGATAAGCATACCCGCTACCGTTACAAGATAAGGCGTTAGCATAAATACCTGCCAGAAGCCGCCGTCCTCCGACCAGTCCGTCTCATAGATACTCGTCATATCTGCGGTATTGCCGTATATTCCGTTGTCTAGCTGATACTGTCCTATGACAGCCATTTCCTCGTATTTTGTTCTTTCCTCGCTCTCGTCCGAGCCGACATACTGCAAATAGTCCTTTGCGCCGCTTACCGAATTGATGATAGCGTTCTGCTTTGAGTACTCGTCAGTAAAATCTATTCCCTTTTCAAGTCTGTATGCGTAAGCCCATTTTTCTCCCGGAGAAAGCTCCTCTTTAAGCTTTAATTCGCAGTAGCCTTTCCAGTCGTTCTTACCTAAGACCTCGAAATAAGACGACATTTCCTGCTCAGATAATCCGTCAAGGGAAATTGCCGCGTCATATCTCCAGTCGGAATAATCTATTTGATTATCTATCATAAATTCATATAGCTTTACGGACGCTTCATATCCGTCGGGCTTGGTATCCTTCAGCCACTCTATTTCATTATTGTAATCCTCCTCATAGCTGTTCGTGTCGGAAAACCATTGGCTCTCTCTCTGAGCTGTATGCTTAGCCACAAGTAAAATACCCGAAAGACCCACCACGGAAATTGCCAGCACAGCCAGCAGAATTTTAGTGGATAACTTTTTCAGTATCTTTATATATTCGTTTTTGACAAGCGAAAAAAATCTATCCAATTTGTCCATCTCCTTCCCCGCTGCCGGTAAGCTCGATAAATACGTCCTCCAGCTTTTTGTTTTCCTTTCTGTGGACTGAATAAAGCTTACAGCCCGCGCGGATTATGTTTGCGTTAACGTCCGCTATGATGTCCTTTTCAAACTCTGTGGGAATAGTAGCTGTGATAAGTCTTGTTTCGGGGTCGTAGCTTATACAGCTTTCGGGGAGCTGCATTTCAGCCGCCGCAACTTTAGGCTTGTCCGTTTCGATAACGTATTCCGCAAGACTGCCGTTCGATTGAGAGACAAGCTCCTCCATAGTGTAAACGCCTATCATTCTGCCGCCTGAAATAATGCCTACCCTGTCACACATAAGCTCCATTTCGCTCATAAGGTGGGAGGATACTACCACGCACACGCCTTCCTCGTGGGCTATCTGCTTGAGTATGTCTCTCAGTTCCTTGATACCCTGCGGGTCAAGACCGTTGGTAGGCTCGTCAAGTATCAGCAGTTTAGGCTTGTGCAAAAGCGACTGCGCCACGCCCAGACGCTGTCTCATACCCAGCGAATACTTTGAGACCTTTTCGTCTATGCGGTTTGAAAGCTTTACAAGGCTCACGACTTCGTCAATGCGGGATTTATCCTTGACGCCTCTCATTCTCGCATACTGCATAAGGTTTTCTCTGCCCGTAAGATACTTGTACATTTCCGGATTTTCAACAATTCCGCCCACGTTGGACATCGCCTTTTCAAAGTCCTTGACGATATCGTACCCGCAAACTGAAATCTCTCCGTCGTCCGACTGAAGAAGACCTACAACTATTTTTATAGTGGTAGTTTTGCCTGCGCCGTTGGGTCCCAGAAAACCAAAGACCTCCCCCGACATACAGTCCATATCTATATTATGCAGAATATGCTTTTTGCCCATAGTTTTATTAAGACCCTTAATGCTGAGGATGACCTCGCTGCTATTGTTTGTCAAGACGGCTCACCTCCCCCGTAAATTACATCAGACGACGGCTCTGAAGTTCCGTCGCTGTTTTCACTCTCTGCGTCGGAAGAACCGTCAATGCTCCCCTCCGCCTCAGCGTCCTCGTCAAGACGTTTAATATCCATTTGGTAACCGTAATTTGTCATACTTCCTATCTTCCAGCCGCTGTCGGTCCTCAAAAGATACATTTCCGCCTCGCCGCTGAGAGATTCTCCGTAGCTTGCGTTCTTATCCTCGGGTATGGGATTACCGTAATCATCATAATCCCCACCGTCGAGAAAGCTTATGCCGTCAAAGGACATATAAGCAGGACACGAGCCTGTATATTCATAATATGCTGAATATTCAAATTCTACATTTGCGCCGTCCGAACCGCTTTTCGATATAGTAATATTGGATATCTCTGTCTTTGCTTTGGTTATTTTTCCAAGATCGTCATCATCAAACCAGCCGCTGCCGATCTCCTCTGCAATAGAATTCTTTGTGGCGCCGTAACCGTGTATGTTGGATATGTAGGAATAGTTTGTAAAATACTCCGAAAGCAGTTTCATCCAGCTGCTTTCGATTTCGTCCGCCTTGCCGACGTTTGACTGCGCTATTGCCTCAACGGACCGCTTTACCGTATCTTCAAGCTCAGGCTTGCTGTCCTTGAACCTCGCGTTGTCAATGCCGACGTAAACAGCAGTTCCCAGAACAAGCGCCGCGCCCAGAACAAGTCCTCTGTTAACATTTCTGAATTTCATTTCTTTCTCCCTTCTCCGCCGATGTCATATATGTATCGGCTTGTTTCGTTTATAATTATAACACATTGATTTTGTAAGTCAATACTTTTAAGAAACGCTTAAGATTTGCTTAAGTTTTTAGTACAAAGGAAATAAAATCACCGCTTCAAATTTCCGCATCATTTTTTCGTCCGCTCAAACCGTTGTGATTGACACAAAGCGGATTGTATGGTATAATAAATACAATCATTTACCAAAAGGTGATAATATTTTATGAAAAATGAAAAATTCCGCAATAAATCTTTTTACGGCAGTATCTGCTGCGCTTTAAACGGTCTTACTGCGGCTTTTAAAGAAGAACGTAATTTTAAGATATACGCAGCTATCGCCGCAGTTTTCCTTGGGCTGAATGTTCTCACAGGCTCGGGGAAATACGACTACGCCGTTTTTATATTATCAGCGGCGGCTGTTTTCGGGGCGGAGCTTTTAAATACGGCGACAGAGCGCGTCTGCGACAGCTTGACCCAAGAAGAAAACTCCGATATACACTTTATAAAGGACGTTTCTGCGGGAGCAGTACTTATGTTCGGGATAGGCTTTTTCATATGTCAAGGCATAACGCTTATCTCCAATCTGCTTGACTAGGAGGAGCTTTCCCTTGACGATACTCAAGATGTACATAACCCTTGCGCCCTGCATTCTTGCGGGAATTCTCAATATGCTGTGGTGCAGAACCTCCCTTTGCAGGTCTCTTGCCAAGCCCATAGACAGCGGAAAATGCCTTTCAGACGGAAAACGTATTTTCGGCGGCAATAAAACGTGGGCTGGATTTTTCGGTATGATATTCTGCAGCGCTGTCTGCCAGACCCTGTGGGGATTTGCGTGCAGACTTCCCGCTTTAGCCGACAAAAACTATATCTATATACATAACTCCAACACAGTTTCACTGAACGCCGCTCTCGGAGGTCTTATGGGACTTGCTTATGTTCTGTTTGAGCTTCCCAACAGCTTTGTAAAGCGCAGGCTTGAAATACCCTCGGGGAAAACAGTCTCGGGTTTAAAGGGGAAAATTTTTTTTATCATCGACCAAGTGGACTCCCTTTTCGGAGTAATGCTTGTATACGCCGCTTTTTATCCAATGACTGCACGGCAGTACTTTTTGTACATAGCGCTGGGAGCGGTCACTCACATAGCAGTCAACGCCGCACTGTATGCTTTAAAAATACGAAAAAATTTATAAGGGGGAAATTTTATGCTTAAACGTCTCAATATCTATTTCAAGGAAATGTATCCCATAATCCCCAGATTTATTCTGGGACTTATCGTTTTCGGGGAGATACATTTCATCGTACTGCTCAACAACGGCATTACCGACTTTGACATCGGCATTCAGGAATTCATCGGAGGATTTACTGTTTTCAGCTTTCTGCTTTGGCTGAGAATAGCCGACGATTTCAAGGACTACGAGCTTGACTGCCGTCTGTTTTCGCACCGTCCTCTGCCGTCGGGAAGAGTTCACAAAAAAGACCTTGCCGTATTTGTGGGAATTCTTATAGCGGTAACAGTGGCGCTGAACCTTATATTTATGAACAATTTCGGGTTCTTCCTGTTTCTTTACATATACGGAACGCTTATGTCCCTGTGGTTTTTCAGCAAGAAAAAAATACAGAAAAGTCTGCCTCTTGCCCTTGTGACCCACAATCCCGTACAGATGATAATGAATATTTACATCATTTCATTCACCTGTATAAAATACTCCCTCGGCGCGTGGACGCTTACGAACTTTCTTGCCGCTTGGACGCTGTATTTCCCCGCTCTTATATGGGAGGTCTCCCGCAAGATAAGAGCTCCCAAGGACGAAACGGAGTATGTCACCTACTCAAAGCTTTTCGGATATAAAAAGGCGACAATGTTCGTGCTTATCCTAACGCTTGTGGATATAGTCACAAACGTCCTGCTGGTATGGAATTTGAATAAAATATCGGTTGCCGCTCTTCTCATAAACGTGGCGTGGATGACTTGGAAGTTTATATCCTTTATGAAAGACCCTACACAGTACAAAATTGTTGATAAAGTCGAACGCTATACCTACATTCAGGAAACTATGATGCTGATGACCATTGCGGCTTATCTTATTTTCGGGAAAATCTGATTATGGGGATATATATTAATTCAAACGGCAGTCTTGGCGCAAAGGCTGAAAATCTGTTTAAACTAAAAAAAGCGGGGTTTAATGTTCCGCCCTTTTTCTGCGCCGACAGTTCCTCAACAGCGGAGGAAATTTCCGGGGCTATAAAAGCTTTGGCTCTTTCGGGTATTTCGGGAGAGCTGTTTTCAGTGCGCTCCTCCGCCGACTGCGAGGACGGCGCTGAAAATTCCTTTGCGGGACAGTTTAAAACCTATCTGTATGTTCCCCGTAAAGACGTAGTTTCAAGGGTACAGGACTGCCTCGGTCACCGCGCGGAGGAATACGCCAAAGCCGCAGAGATATCCGCCTGCGGAAAAATAAACTGCATAGTTCAGCAGATGATAGACCCGCAAATATCGGGAGTTATCTTCACGTCAAATCCCAACGGCAGACTTAACGAAACGGTCGTCACCGCAGGCTACGGCGTGGGGGAAAACGTAGTTTCGGGAAAGGGAACGGTCGTTCAGCTTTATATCAACCGTTCGGACGGCTCACGCTGGTATGAAACTCAGAACGGCGCGCCTGACGTTGACGAAATTCCCGCTGACAGACTGCTTGATATTTCCGAGAGGATAGCAAAGCTGTTCGGGTTTCCCTGCGATATCGAATTCGCCATTTACAATGATGAAATATACATTCTGCAGACGAGAAGGATCACTGCACTTAAGGTCCGCAGGAAAATAATTCTTGACGCTAGCAATATCTGCGAAAGCTATCCCGGGGTATCCCTGCCGCTTACGCAGGACTTTGTGTCCAAGGCGTATTACGGAGTTTTCAGAAGCGTGGTAAAACGTCTTACAAGGAGCGAAAAGGTCACGAAACGTCTCGATAAGACGCTCAGAAAAATGACCGATACTGCGGACGGACGTATTTACTACCGAATTTCGGGCTGGTACGACGTGATAAGGCTGCTCCCCTTTTCCGACAAAATCATTCCGCTGTGGCAGGATATGCTGGGCGTTGAGGACAGAACCGTGACCTCCGATTTCAATGCGGACATTTTCACAAAGATAACCGTGACCGTTCAGTTTTTCGATCTTCTTTTCACCAACAACCGCCGAATGAAAGAGCTTGACCGATATTTCAAGAGCAGAATTAAGATGTTCCGCAAACGTATTCGTCAAACGAGCGGCGCAGAAAATCTCCTTGCGCTGTATGAGGAGATCAGCTCCGAGATATGCGCTGTGTGGGATATCACTCTCGTTAACGATATGTATACCTTTATATACACGGGATTGCTGAAAACTGCGCTTAAACTGCACTGTCCGACGGAATACAAAAAACGGCTTGCAGAGTGCATTTACAACAGCGGCAGACTTGAAAGTATGAAGCCCGTCCGCGCTCTTGAAAAGCTGAGAAAATACGCCGATATGTCGGGATTTATTCCTATGCTTGAAAATGTTTCAAGCAAGGAGGATTGGAAAAGCTTTCTTGCATCGTGTTCCGAGGATTTCCGCAGAATGCTTGAACGGTACACAGAGCTTTACGGAGACCGTGCGCCCTGCGAGCTTAAGCTGGAAAGCAAAACCCCGAGAACAAACCCCGAATTACTCGCAAAAATGATAGTCGGAGCAGTCCCGAATAAAACGGAAACAGCACCAAGGACAGGCAAGCTTAATTTTGCGGAAAAATTTCTGTCCGAAAAGGCGAGACAGGGAGTTGCACAGCGCGAGCGTTCACGCCTTGACCGCGCAAGGCTGTATGGGATAATGCGCGCTATAATCCACAAAGCGGCAGACGAGCTTTATGAAAGCGGCAGACTTAAACGTCCGCAGGACATTTTCTATCTGTCCACAGCGGAAATAAAAGCTTTGTCCGGAGGCAGAGACTTTTCCCGGGAAATCGCCCGCAGGAAATCCCTTTACGAAATGTACAACCTTATGCCCTCTCCTAAACGCATTGTGTTTGCTAACAAGGTCTTTGACGTAAATCCCTCCTCGGTCAATAAGGTTTCTGCAAAATGCGGTAAAGGCGTATTCCGAGGAATTGCCTGCTCGGGCGGAATTGTTACTGCGGAAGTCGTTAAGGTAGGTTCCCCAACCGAGGCCTCCGCCGAAAAGGTACGGGGAAAGATCATAGCGGCAAGAATGACCGACCCGGGCTGGGTAACTCTTATAAGCGAATGTGCGGGACTTATATGCGAGCGCGGCTCTCTGCTGTCCCACACAGCTATAATTTCAAGGGAGCTTAAGAAGCCCGCAGTTGTTGGAATACAGAACGTTTATGATAAGCTGTCCGACGGGCAGAGGGTAAATCTCAATGGCAGCACAGGTGAAGTAATAATATTGAACGGAGTACAAAAATGAAATCGATACACGAATATCTGGACGACTGTCTGGAAAAATGGAGCGGCGACCCGTACATATATACCAAAACCGACAGCGGATTTGTAAGCAGGACATTTAAAGAAATCATCTCCGACGCAAGAGCCTTAGCCGCCGCAATTTACAACGGAGACGCAAACAGACGAATTTACATCTACGCCGAAAATTCTGCGGAATGGCTCATCTGCGACCTTGCGGCTATGGGCTACTCGGGTATATGCGTTCCGCTGGATAAGGAGTGGACGGCTTTTGACCTTGAAAATGTGCTGTCCCGAGATGAAAAGGGAGTGTTTTTTTACGCTGAGAGCAAGTCGGAAACAGTTGATAAAATAAGAAATAATTTTCGCGGACTTTCCTTTTACTCCATAGAAAAAGATCTGCCTAGCCTTATTCAAAATGGCGGAACGCTTACTCTCCCGCCGCAGAACGATCTAGATAAAACCGTTAAAATCATTTTCACCTCGGGCACGACGGCAAGACCCAAGGCAATATCGCTTTCACAGCGCAATATGTTATCGAACTCCAAAGCTTTGTTCGAACGCACGCCTATGGACCACAGCGATAAGGATTATCTTTTTCTTCCCCTGAGCCACGTCTATGCGGGAGTAACGAATTTTCTCTACACTCTGATTTCGGGAATGCGGATATATCTATGCCGCGATCTGCGTGAAATAAATCAGGACGTTATTTCAATAAAGCCGACGGTAGTATGCACCGTCCCGATAATGCTCTCGGCAATGCACCGACTGATGACGGACGAACTGCTTGACGCGCTCAGACAGGTAAGGTACTTTTACATCGGCGGAAGCACCTCCGACCCCGATCTGAAAGATTGGTTTTTGCAAAGAGGAGTTACAATTCTCGAGGCTTACGGAACTACCGAAACCTCGGTAATTGCGGTCTCAAAAATTGTGAACGGCAAGGCTGAAAGTACCGCAAGCCTGCTTGAAGGACCTGCGGTGAAAATCATAAACGCCGACGAAAACGGGATAGGCGAGATCATAGTAAGCGGAGCGTCGGTTTCGGCGGGTTATCTGGATTTTCCCGACAACAGCCGTTACTTCGATGAAAACGGATATTTCCACACAGGCGATCTGGGCAGACTTGACGGAGAGGGACATCTTTACCTTGCGGGACGAAAAAAGCGCGTACTTGACACTTCCGACGGGAATAACGTTTATGCGGACGAAATTGAAAATATGCTGAAAGAAAGTCCGCTGATAAACTCTGCAAAGGTTTATATAGAGGACGGAGAAATAACTGCCTCGGTTTTTGCAGACCTGAAAGCTCACACGCGCGGCGAGATAAAGAATTATGTTTCGACGGTGAATGACAAGCTTCCGAAATTCAAGCGTATACGCACGCTCCACATTACCGACGACAAATTGGGAGGACGATTAAAATGAGCCTGAGCTATGCTCCCTTTGATAAGGACTTCAAAAGAAAATTTCTTGCACTGCCGCAAATCTTATACTCTGCAGACAATATCACGCAAAATATCGGAGATGAAAAAGCTCTGCTTGAAAACAGACATATCCTCAGTAAGTATTTTACATTTCACCCGATACTTGTGCTGAGCGGAAAAGCTCCCGCCGCAAGAGGAGCGGTTACAGTCTACCACGGAGACAATACGGCTTATTTCGGGTTTTTTGAAAGCGTCAAAAGCACAAAAGCCGCGCAAATGGTTTTCGATAAGGCAGAGGAGATTGCAAAATCGCAAGGCTGTACCAAGATATGCGGCCCTGTTGACGGCTCGTTCTGGATAAAGTACCGACTGAAAATCAATCGGTTTGAACAGCCTCCCTATGCGGGCGAGCCGTACAATCTCCCCTATTATGAAAAATTTTTTTTTAATGCGGGATATAGAATAAGCTACGAATACAAGTCAATGCGTTTCGGTAAGATGTCCGCCGAGACCGACGAAAGCAAATATACCGACAGACTTGCGGGCAAAAGGCTGGAGGGCTATGAAATCGTAAGTCCCTCGGCGGAAAGCTTTGACAGATGTCTGCGGGAAATTTACCGTCTGCTTATAGACCTTTACGCAGACTTCCCCGCCTACAAGCGCATAACCGAGGAGGAATTCGTCGGAATTTATTCAAAACTCAGATATGTGATTGACTATAAAATGGTAAAGCTTGCCTACAAAAACGGCGAGCCTGTGGGATTTTATGTAAGCGTTCCGAATACGGGCAATCTAACTTCGGGAAGATTTACACCGAAAAAGCTTGTTAATTTGCTGATACTGCGTAAGAATTGCGGCGATTATGTAATGCTGTATATGGGCGTTTCTCCTGAGCACCACGGACTTGGTAAGGCTCTTGTGCAGTCGATAAAGAACGAGCTTTCCGAAAACGGCGCAAAGTCCGTTGGAGCATTGATACGCTCGGGAAAAATAACGGGAACTTACTACGCCGAATATGCCGATTTTGAGTACAGATATGCATTGTTTGAGAAAGATATTTAGGCTTTAGATGATTTTGCTAAAAAGTTCCTTTGAGATTTGTACAAAACGGAGAAATCCAAAAAATATTTTCCCAAAATCCAATGAAATCCAGCTTTTTTGCAATAATTAAATGCAGGGGGCAGTATGCCCGCAGAAATGTCGGATTTTTCATAGAGAAAGGAAGTAAACCAATGGATACAAATCAATGGCAGCAACTCGTGACTGATGCGGTAAACGGTAATAAGGAGGCTTTTGAAAAGCTGTACAAAGAAACCGAACGCTCGGTGTATTTTATCTGTCTGAAACTGCTGGGAAACGAGCATAATGCGAAAGACGTCACACAGGATACATATATGACGGCTCTTGAAAAGCTTTCCACTCTGGACGACGGCGCAAATTTTACTAAGTGGATAAACGGTATTGCGGTGAATAAATGTAAAATGCATTTCAGAAATTCATCGGCTCCGTCCTTAGAGGAACAGCTTGAACAGGGCGGCGAATTTGCCGACGACAGCGGGTTTATTCCCGACGAATATGTTTCGGACGAAGAAAAACGCCGTATTATAATGAATATTATAGATACCGTTCTTTCCGACGTCCAGCGCCGTACCGTTATTCTGTATTACTACAACGGATTTAACGTTTCGGAGATAGCCGAGCTTATGGAGTGTCCCGAGGGTACGGTAACTTACAGACTAAGCGCCTCCAGAGCTAAAATCAAAGAAGAAATACTTTCCTATGAGGAAAAGCACGACGACAGACTTCACGCTGTCGCCGGTATACCAATTCTAACGCGAATTCTCCGCTATGAGGCGGAACATACCGCCGTACCCGACATACGGCTTTTTGCAAACAGTTCTGCGGCTGCCGCCACTGCAAATAATATCGCTTCAAAAGCGAGTGCAGGAGGAAAAAGTGCAATGACAGGTTCATTAAAAGCAAAAATCATAGCGGGAGCAATTTCTGTGGCTGTGGTCGTTGGAGGAATTACCGCAGGAGTTCTTCTGAGCGGCAGCGACGAAAACAGTCCCGCAGAGATCGGCAAATCAACAAAGAAAAACAACACATCTGTAGCCCAAAGCGAAAAAAAAGACGAAGTAACCGAGCAGGGCGGCGTAAAGTTCTGGCTTACCAGTCAAGATTTCTCAGGCGAGCCGCTTACAAGTCTGCCTGAGAATTTCACCTTGCTGGACGTTAAGCTTACTATGCCGATAACGTATGAACAGCTTGATGAGTATTATCAATGTAAAAAGAAAACCGACGATCCATTATACGGACTTTCATATAAAGAAGTTTTAAATCAGGAAATTTTACGCGGAAGATCAGAAGGCTTTTCAGCTGAAAATATAAGCTTACATCTTTATGACAAAGGAACTGAACATAATTCAGCTCCGGCTGTACTAAACATTTATAATTTTTCATATGAGGACAAAACCGCAGCTGAGTGCTTTGAGAACAACTGGTGGTCGTTTGACTGTGAAGCAACTGACCTTTCATATAAGTATTGGGGATTTTCCGATGAAGATGTCGGCGGTTCTGAATTAATTGACAGTGAAAAATCCGAAAAGGCTCTTGAATTAATGCTTCAAAAATTAGGTACACCCACATATTACTGCTCGTTACTCAACAATAATGAAAATCCATTAGACGCAGAAAAAGATCAATTTACAGAGGACATTGCACAAATTTGCTATACTCTTGCTTGGGAGTATGACAACTATGTCGTCTCGTTTGATGCAATTGAAACTATTGCCTATAGTCAAAACAATATGTCGATAAATACAGTGTATGTAATGCCAAAAGAAATGTGGACTATGAAATATGAAGTCAACAAAGAAGTAAATGAAAATTCAGGCAGAACTATATATTTTGAGTATGACAATCATATTGATTTTCTTATAAGATAATCTCATCACCAAAAACGACGGAAGTTAAACACCTCCGTCGTTTTTTCATATTGATAAATTCAGTGATTGCCTGTAACCAAAAGATTTAATATCTTACATCGCTTAATTATCAATTTATACAAAAGCAGCGGTACTGCTAATCCAATGAAAGTCGCAATAAGAATATTGCAGAATATAGGCAGTCCTATACGTTCAATTATGAACAAAACAATAGGAACTATATAAGGCTGGTGAATTAAATATATCGGATAAGAGTTCTGCCCCAGTTTTTTTAGTACCTCTACTGCCTTTCCCGCTCTGCGGTATGTCGTTAGGAACAATGATATTTTTAAAACTATCAAGGCCCCGCTGACTTCAACAAACGGTCGTATCACAGCCTGAAAACGATAATTATCCGCTGTACTGAAATGCAGCATACCGATCAAACCGATAACCCAAACGATAATTAGCAGAATAATGTTTGCCTTTTTTATCCATTTATCCCTTTGACGTATAATGCGTCCGATTTGAAATAAAAAGAGATATCTCATAACTTTCCAAACAACTTCCGGGAAATCAAAAAACCACGTAGCTGCATAAAATAAATAAAATAAGATAATAAATGGCAAAAGCGGAAGTTTTTTTATCCAAAACCCAATCATCAAAACAACAAACATAACGTAAATAAACCACAAATGATTATCGGGATGATGTTCAAAAGTTATTATCATTAACAGATTATCAAGCCAGTTACTGCTCAGTATATTTACATTGTCAAATATGCCGCCAATACCGACCAGAGAAGCTAATCTGAGGATCAACAATATCAGTACTGAAAAAAATACATACGGTACCAAATAAACGGTCGCCTTTTTAGTAAAAAATTGACCAAAGCCTTTTTTACTGTAACTGTCCTTTTTATATTCAAACAAGAAACCGCTGATTATGAAAAAAATCGACATATGAGTAAAATAAACAGCCCTTCTTAAAACAAACCAAAAACTTGACGCTGCGGCATACTTCTCAGTCAAAGCATGACCAAATACAACAAGTATGATGCCTATTCCTTTTGCAATATCCAAATATTCAAGCTTATCTTTATCTATTTTCTTTTCACTCATTAATAGCTCCTTATC
>JAUNOG010000011.1 GCA_030531185.1 Ruminococcus sp. | reverse complement strand
AATCATATACAACTATGAAAAACGGCAAGCTGAAATTGATAACAAACTAAAAAAGTACGAAGACTACATTAAGAATGTGATTGTACGGCTTAAAGAATATGACATAACTGATGATAAATCACTGAAACCTTTGAAGAATGAGTGTGCAGAAATATTACACAATTTCAAAGAAAAATACTCATTAGCCAATCGTAAAATATCTGAAATGTTCATTTTAGTACCATTAGGTGCTATAGTGTCAAATATAATGGATAAAGATGCTGATTTTTCATTAGGTCTGTGGGTAGCCATTTTATGTGGTATATTCTTTTTGGGATTTATTCAACTTGTTAAATTTATTGATTATCTTATGTCAGGAATAGCTAAAGATAAATATTTGTTTAATATCCTTTGCGATTTGAATTACGAAAATAATAAGTGGATTATTGAGACTGTTAATGATGAACGGGTTAGTTCACATCAGTGTATATAAACAAATGTAAAAAAGAATTAATATAGCAATTTCCAAAAATAACGCCCTTAATCTCTATGCTCCCGTATGCTATTAAAACGGCTTTTTCTAAAATTACATCGTCTGATTTTTTCGGTCGATTTTCGGCTGACGGCTTGAGGAAACAATTTGGTAGCTTATTATGTTAATTGTATATATGACATAAAAGCTGATGCTTGCAATGCAAGCATCAGCTTTTGTTCTATTTGGTTTGATTAGTCATTTTTGATAATAAATGTATGCATTTTAATTTATCCATTTAATTCTTATCCGCTGTTTCGGATGTAAATAATTCTTTTAACTCAATAGCTATTTCATTCATAGCCAAGGGCGGTAGTGATGGATCGCTTTTCTAATCCATTCATCACCTTCTTTTTTTCATTATTAATTTATTTAGTGATTTTGGTTACTGTTATATCGTTGCATTTTAAATATAAATTTTTTATATTATATCATAAAACCCAATAAAAGTCAACATCATCGAACATCCAGGACAACCGAATGAAAGAATCAGAAAAATTTGTTCAAAATAACCTCACAAAGAAAATCGTCATCAAAAGAACATCGAAAACGCTTTGCTTTTACACTGAGTTTGGGAACTTTTTTGTATGATTTGTAAAGATTAAGCGCAATATGCCTGATAACCGCTAGATTTTCAGCGCTGTTATCAATACGCATACGGCATTTATCCTCATTAAAATTAACATCAAGACACCAGTGAAGATTGTTTTCTATGCCCCAATGCTTTCTCACAGACTCTGCAAATCGTTTAACATCTGTAACAGATGAGATAAAATACCGATTTTCCGTGCTTTCAACACCGTCTGCAATTCGTGTGCTTTTTACCATACCAATAGCGTTTAGTCCTGACCATTCACTGCGATTTTCTATCCATTCAACTTCGCCGGAAAGAAAATATTCTCTTTTTTCAATTCTTCCATGACCTTTCTCAAGCGTTGAATGCTTTGACAGTTTATGCATTTGACGTTCATTAAAATAAAGCTTCACATCTTCATGAAGAGTTTCCTGATTTCCTTTCAGACATATCACATAATCGCACTTTTTATCAACTATCTTTCAGACTGTTTTTTTCTGACATCGCGGGAGGAACTTCTCTGATTATCCGCATCATGGAGGATATTTCCAAATCGCCGAAGGAAATAGCGGAGATTATTCTGAACTTTGTGGACAAGGAGAAATCGTTTTGAGGGAAAAGGCTGAGGGGTGTGCCGCATAAACGTATCCCCTTACGTCTCCGCTTTCATTTGTTTCATGCACATCAAATACAGTATCGCGGAAATGAAAAACGCGACCCAATAGGCAATCGGGGTAGCCCACGCAATACCCGTAATTTCGACCGCATAATTCAATAGCAGCATAAAGCAAACGTCTATGCTGCCTTTCCGAAGCAGCGACAGAAACAATGGCTGGACTTTTTTACCGACCGCCTGAAATACCGTTATCACCATAAAATTGATTGCTGTGGTCGGACAGGCAAGACAAATTATTTTCAAAAATGTTTTCCCATAGTTTACCGTTTCCGCGTCCGCAATAAAGCACTTGGAGATCGGGGCTGCCAGCACAAATAATAAAACCGCGCCGATACTCGCAACTCCAAAGTTGTAAGTAAAGGCGGCCCTGATTGCCTGATGCATTCTTTTTTTGTTCCCGGACGTGAAGTTATATCCAATCAAAGGCAAAGTTCCCTGCGTCATTCCCTGCGCAATGGCGTATGCCAACAGATCGATTTTCTTTGCGATTCCCATACCCGCAATTGCGGTACTCGAATATCCCGCAACAATGTGGTTCAGGACAGCGTTCGATACCGTCGACATCATTGTCATAATAAAGCCGGGCAATCCGACCGTTATCACCTCCCGCAGGATGCCGTATTTACAGGAAAACTCGTGGGGGTTCGGCGTAATAACGGTGTTTTTTCTTATGCGGTATAAGAACAGGAAGAAATATGCCATTGCGGACAAGTTGGAAAGCATCGTTGCAATGGCAGCGCCCTGTATCTTCATTCCCAAAAGGAATATAAATACCGGATCAAGCGCAATATTTAAAATACCGCCGAAAGCGACACCAAATCCAGCCTGTCTTGAATATCCTTCGGCTCTCAGCAGATGCGCAAGTTCCGCATTCATGACAGTCGGCAGCGCGCCGATCCCGATTGTCCAGAATACATATTGTCGGCAGTAATCCCATATTTCATCGCTTGCGCCGAGAATCGGAAATATGATCGGTTCAAACGCCACGACCAAAATTCCATAAAGCAAAGCCGCGCCCATTCCCGCCCATATGCAGAACGCCGCACAATGCCGCGCTTTCGATTTGTCGCCGTTTCCGAGAGACCTTGATATGAAACTTGAACCGCCGAGTCCGAACAAGTTAGCAAATGCGGTCAGGAGCATGAAAGCGGGCATTGCTACCGTCGCCGCCGCCACCTGTGCAGGGTCGTTCATCTGCCCGATAAAAAATGTGTCCGCCATATTGTATACGACATTTATCAGCTGGCTGATAACCGTCGGTACGGCAAGCGTTAACACCGCTTTTGACACGGGCATTTCTGAAAACAGATAAGAATTATCATTCTTCATGACAGCCGTCCGCCTCCTCCTGCCGAAGTCCGTCCACAAGGCATTGGATGGCGCTCCGATAGCTTTCTTCTATATCTACAGGATAGTGTAAAAAATACCCGAACTCCTCCTGCGAGACAAAGCCGTGCATCGTTCCACGCAGTATCCTCTGCCAGTGCATTTTTCTCTCTTCACTGATCCGATACCCCCGCAAAACGAACATAAACGGTTCGACAATCACAGAAGAAGCGTCCTTCAGATCGCTGTTTGCCGCCGTCTGCATATTCATGATAAAACGGTACAGTTCTTTATGCTCTTTCGCATATTTTCGGTATGCGTCCGCAAGCGCAAGTATCGCCTTATCACGGGTCTGTGTGCCGATTGCAGAAAGCTCCGCATTCTTCTGCTCTTGGAGGATTTCCTTTCCGACCTCTGTGAGCAGTTCGTCCATGTTCTTTATATGGGTATAGAGCGACGCTGTTTTTATCCCAAACGAATCCGCCAGCATATGCATGGAAAAATTCGCATATCCGTTTTCCTCGATTAAATCCTTCGCTGTTTTCACAACGAGTTCTTTACTCAGTCCCTTATGGAACATCTTGACATCTCCAATCCTAACAGCATTAGGTTTTATTATATCTTAATGCTGTTAGGATGTCAATACAGATAAAATGAACGCACAATTAAAATTTATCGAAATCTTCCTGTGTAGCGATTTTCCTATACTTCACGCTATCGTTGGCTTTTCCGTCCACAGTCCCATTGTCAGCAGGTCAAGGTCAGGTGTCAATAACCAAATGGCAGTCTATTATTAAAACGACCAATGAGTCATAATTAAACTACTCATTGGCTGTTTTATTTCCTATTCGGTTTGTTTCATATTTCTTCGTTAATGGTATAACGCAAGCGCATACTCATCAAGCGTTTGAAAGCTGCTTTTCTCACGCTGTCTTTGCTATGCCATTGAACAGTTTCAACAAAACGTCTCTTTCAACTTTGGCTGTTTTGCTTATTGATTTTTCTTAGCAGGTTTCGGTTTGGCTGTGTTGATTTTTCGGGTATGGTGTGATATAATGGATAATAAGATAAATCGAGATTTATCTGAGAATTGCTTAAAAGAACAAATCGGCATATGCAGGATTACAGCAAGGAGTATGCGAATGGAGAGAAAATATTATATAGATAATTTAAGATGGTTGGCAATTCTATTGCTTTTTCCATTCCATGCGGCACAGATTTGGAGTGAAGGCGAATACAGTGGGTTTTACATATGGTCACACACAAACACCGCTCTTTATGTGTTTTCAACTGCTGTATATCCGTGGTATATGACCCTTTTGTTTGCTATTGCAGGCATGAGTTGTAAGTATTCTCTTCTAAAAAGGACAAACAAACAATTTGTTGTGGAACGAATAAAAAAATTAGTCATTCCATTTTTCTTTGGACTGTTTGTACTTGTTCCTATAATGACTTATACTGCAGAAGTATTCTTTTATGGGTATACAGGCACTTACTGGCAGCAGTATGAATTGTTTTTTACAAAGAAAACCGATTTAACAGGATATCATGGGGGTTTTACTCCTGCACATCTTTGGTTTTTACTTTATTTGTTTGTTATTTCTTTGACAGCGCTACTAATTGTTCGCTTGCAAAAGAAGTGTTTACCGAAATTTAGAGTTGGCAGTCTTTCATATTTTTTTATTATTTTGCTATTTGTACCAGAGTGGTTTTGCCTATATGTCTTGAATATAGGCGGGAAAAGCTTAGGACAATTTATGATACTGTTTTTGTTTGGATACTATATTCTTTCGGAAGAAAGTATTCTGCAAAAACTACAGCAATACCGGTTTGTAAGTCTGGCGTTTTGCATCCTATCGGGCAGTATGTACACCTATCTGTACTGTTTTGAAAATATCCGAAACGTCTGGATAACTGTACTCTATATTTTTTTCGGCTGGACGGCAATTATTATGTTGCTTGGCATAGGACAGTCAAAGCTGAACTTTCATAACCGGGTCAGCATTTATTTAACCCAAGCGTCTTTCCCTGTTTACATTCTCCATATGCCAATTCTGGTCGTGGTAGGTTTTTTCGTCTTGAAATTACCTATTGGTGTTGCAGGGCAATTTTTATTGATTGTATTAATTTCGTTTATTGTAACATTTTTAATATATGAAATCGTAAAGAGAATACCTGTTTTACGGTTTTTTCTCGGAATGAAGAAACAGGAATTATGAAAATGCTCTTGTTTATTTGAGCAAACAAATTCCGCTCTATACTCCCCAAAAATCACTTGACAGTCCTTTCAGATTAATTATAACCACAAGAGAAGGGATTTCGTTCCTGCGAGAGCGACAAAAGGGAGGCTTCTCGCCTCCCTTTTGTCCACCTATCGGCAGTATGTCGACCTTTTGAATTCAATACTCTTTCGACAGTACTTTTATAAAAGGCTTTGAAAGAACATCTGGATATTTTCGGCGGAATTTGAAAACGCTCTCACCGAAAAGCCTCTGTCCGTTTTTGATAATGCAGCCTGAATTTCTCCGTCCGACTTAGGACACATTTTACAGGCATTATCATACATATCCGAATAAAGAGAATAAACATACATAATTCCCGTATGCGTACGTCCCTCGAAAAAGCCGAGATTTTTTACGGGAAAGTTTTCTGGTTCTATAAGCGTGTTATCGATAAAATCCGCTTTGCCGTCAATGCGTATTTCGGTACGCGAGTGAAATCTCTTCAGCGCAAATTCCTCGCCCATTGCGGTTCGTCCGCAGCAGTATATTTCCGCAAAAACAAGCTCCGAGCTGCTTTTTATGTCTACGGTATTCACAGCCGTATGAACACAGCCTCCGAACGTCATTATCGGGTGGGGAAGATATTTAAGTCCCGCGTTTTCTCCGACGCGTATATTTAAAGTCTGCGAGGAAGAACCGCCGTGCGTGTCAAACAGCTTCTGAAAGCCTTGATCGGTAAAATGTACTTTACAGCCGTCTCCTATATTGAGAGCGATCTCGTGTCTGTCTCCCGCAAGAGTTCCTGCCGCCGCGCACATTGAAATGAATTTCGCCGTGCCGTTCTCGTAAAAAGGCGAATAAAGCTTAAACGGCGGAGTAAAATAAACATCCTCGGCAACGGTCTTTGAACCCGCAAGAACAGTTTTCAGCTTGAGCGTTCCGTTCATTTCAGATCCTCAAACAAGACAGATCTCTTTATCCAGCCGATAACCTCCGAAACTCCGTCGCGGCTCATCAGATTGGTAAAAAGAAACGGTCTGCCGCCTCTCATACGCTTGGAGTCGCTTGCCATTACTTCAAGGCTTGCGCCTACCAATGGGGCAAGGTCTGTTTTGTTTATCACCAGCAAGTCCGAACGCGTTACGCCGGGACCTCCCTTTCTGGGTATCTTCTCTCCCTGCGCTACGTCTATGACATAAATGGACGCGTCCGCAAGATCGGGCGAAAATGTGGCGGAAAGATTGTCTCCGCCGCTTTCTATGAAAATTATCTGTACGTCGGGGAATTTCTCCGCCATAGCTTCGACGGCTTCAAGGTTCATCGAGCAGTCCTCGCGTATAGCCGTATGCGGACAGCCGCCCGTCTCCACGCCCACGATACGCTCGGCAGGCAGAGCGGAATTCTTTATGAGAAACTCGGCGTCCTCCTTGGTGTAAATATCATTGGTAACAACGCATATGCTGTATTCCTTGGACATCTCTCTTGTAAGCCGTTCAATGAGCGCGGTTTTGCCCGAACCTACGGGACCTCCCACGCCGATTTTTACATAACTCATCTTCATTCTCCTAACTCATATATTGGCGCGAATAAATATGCTCGTGCTCCATTGCCCTCAGATCGAAACCCGCTCCGCTTATTCCTATTTCGCCGATCGTTACGCTCAGGGCTTTATTGGCGGCGGAAGATATTTTTTCAAAGCTTTCCGATAATATCCTCTGTCCCTCCAGCTGGCTGAGCGGTACGAGCTTTACGCAGTTGGTCACGATCGCGGAGCTTACAGAATATCCGTAGACGGTCAACGCCTGCACAAGTTCTATCCCCGTATCCCGCATAAAAAGTCCGTATGCAATGGGCTGATGTCCGCGGCACTTGCCGCTTGCGACAAGCTGTCTGTATTCGTCCAGACGAGGAGATTTCTCCGCTGTTTTTTCGTTCACTCTGAAAAACCTGCTTGCTGTTTTGTGCGAGCCTTCGCGTATCTCCATAGGAGCCTTGCAGGCATTGTAGACCTCGTCAAGACGCTGTATATCATAGCCGGAATATGAAAGCGCAGCCGCGCCCAGCTCGTTGTAAGGCATAATACACAGATAGGAATTAAGATATTCCTGCAAGTGCTGAGGGCTTGTTATTATGTTTTTCTGCACATAAGTCTCAAGTCCGTTTGAAAGCGTAAAGCTTCCCACGGGAAAAAGGCTGTCGCAGATTTGCAGGATCTTCAGCAGACTGATATTACTCATCATGGTGATGATGTCCGTGGGAGTGGGAATGACCGTGCGCCTTGCAAACAATAAAATCATCAAAAGTACCGATTATTTTTTCGCAGTCAAAGCCCAGATTTTTCAAATGCTGCTCGGTAGGAGCGTCATATGGAATAAGAACCTCACTCTCGGTGATCTTCAGCGAAAGATGACGGTTGCCTATTTCAAAGCAAAGCCTGCCCATTTCCTCCATTGAGGAAACAGTTATTTTGGTAAGCTCACATTCGGTGAGCTTTACCGCTACGCATATTTCGCCGTCCATATACAGAATATCTCCGTCGCTGAGCTTTTCGCCCACCGCTATGCCTATTTCTCTTCCGCCCTCCGTAGTTTTTCTGAGACGCTTGCTGTCCGCCTCGAACCAGTCAAGCAGAACGTGATCTATCGGTACGCTTACATCTGTTTCATATATGCTGCCGAGTATTTTTTCAGCTATCATTTTATCAATCCTCTCAAAATCAGAACATAAAATATCTCTGCGCCAATGCAAGCTCGTCGAACGGCTCGCAGGTGATCACTTCTCCGTCCACAGTAACGGTATATGTTTCGGGATCTACTTTTATGTCTCCGCAGACGTTATTAAAGCGCATATCCGCTTTGGAAATGCTCCTGCAATTTTTCACAGGGAGCACCTGTCTTTTCAGACCCAGCTTTTCCTTAATTCCGTCGTCGTATGCATACTTTGATACGAAGGTGACACAGCTTGAGGAAAGCGCAAGTCCGTGCGCGCCGAACATATCGGTATACACCACGGGCTGAGGAGTAGGGATAGAAGCGTTGGAGTCGCCCATTTTTGAGGCGAAAATAAAGCCGCTCTTTATTATCATTTCGGGCTTTGCGCCGAAGAACGCAGGGTTCCACAGCACAAGGTCCGCGATCTTTCCGACCTCCACAGAACCGACATATTCCGATATTCCGTGAGTTATCGCAGGATTTACGGTGTACTTTGAAATAAAACGCTTAATTCTGAAATTGTCGTTGCGTTCGCAGTCCTCGGGTAACGCTCCGCGCTGTTTTTTCATTTTATCGGCAGTCTGCCAGGTGCGCGTAATGACCTCGCCGACCCTGCCCATTGCCTGCGAGTCGCTGCTCATCATAGAGAAAATTCCCATATCGTGCAGTACGTCCTCCGCCGCAATGGTCTCGGGACGTATTCTCGAGTCCGCAAAAGCGATATCCTCGGGGACGTTCTTATCCAGATGATGACACACCATAAGCATATCGAGATGCTCGTCAAGAGTGTTCCGCGTAAAAGGCATAGTCGGATTTGTCGACGACGGCAGTACGTTCGGGAATGCCGCCGCCCTGATGATATCGGGAGCGTGACCTCCGCCTGCGCCCTCGGTGTGATATGTATGGATAGTCCTTCCCTTGAATGCGGCAACCGTATCCTCCACAAAGCCGCCCTCGTTAAGGGTATCTGTGTGAATTGCCGTCTGCACATCGTATTTGTCGGAAACGGTCAAAGCGCAGTCGATAACGTCTGGAGTAGCTCCCCAGTCCTCGTGAATTTTAAGACCCATACAGCCCGCCTTTATCTGTTCCTCGCTTGCGTGGATATCGCTGCAGTTTCCCTTGCTCAGAAAGCCCAAATTCATAGGCAGATCCTCTGCCGCCTCCAGCATTCTGTGTACGTTAAAAGCTCCAGGCGTACAGGTAGTTGCGTTCGTTCCGTCGGCAGGACCCGTTCCGCCGCCTATCATAGTGGTTATTCCGCTGTAAAGCGCGGTGCGTACCTGAGTAGGGGAAATAAAATGAATGTGAGTATCGATACCGCCTGCGGTAAGGATAAGTCCCTCGCCTGCAATTGCCTCGGTCGACGCACCGATTATCATATTCGGATCTACGCCGTTCATTATGTCGGGATTTCCCGCCTTGCCTATACCTGCTATCCTGCCGTCCTTGATACCGACGTCCGCTTTGATAATTCCCGTACTGTCAATAATAAGAGCGTTGGTGATAACGGTGTCAAGGCACTCGTCGTCCGTCGCGCGGCAGGATTGTCCCATACCGTCTCTGAGGGATTTTCCACCGCCGAATTTAGCCTCGTCGCCGTGTACCGTCAAGTCCTTCTCGACCTCGGCAATAAGCGAGGTATCTCCCAGACGGACGCGGTCGCCCACTGTAGGTCCGTACATATCGCAGTAAGCCTTTTTGGATATACTTATCATCACTCACGCCCCCTTGAAGCCCAGTTCTTTCGCTTTGGCAAACGCCGCCGCTTTAACATTTTCATCGTCCATTTTTCCGTTTACCAGACCGTTAAGCCCGTGACCCACGCGTTCTCCGCCTATGGGAATAAGCCGCACCGTCTTTTTTTCTCCCGGCTCAAATCTTACCGCCGTACCGGAGGGAATATCCAGTCTCATTCCGTAAGCCGCTTTCCTGTCGAAATCCAGAGCCTTGTTCAGCTCAAAGAAATGAAAATGAGAGCCTGCCTGAATAGGTCTGTCCCCCGTATTGGAAACGGTTATCTCAACGGACTGCGTACCCTCGTTAAGTACTACCTCGCCGTCATCTATGAGAAATTCTCCGGGAGTAAGCCTGCCGTTTCCGATTATGGGGTTATGCACGGTAACAAGCTTTGTGCCGTCCGGCATAGTGGACTCTATCTGGATTTCGTGTATCATTTCGGGAACGCCGTCCATTACATCGTCGGCAGTCAACAGCTTTGTACCGTAATTCATAAGCTCGGCGGCTGTCATGCCCTCTCTCGCCTTTTCCATAACCATCATACTTATGTAAGCGACGGCTTCGGTATAATTAAGCTTTAATCCGCGTTCCTTACGCTCTTTGGCAAGCATTCCCGCATAATGCAGCATTAGCTTATCCTGTTCTCTGGGAACTAAGCGCATTGCAATTACCTCCTTGTAAAAGCAATGCCGCCTGAATAAATCGGACGACACTGCCGTAAAATATACTGTTATTTCTTTGACAAAACATTCTTTACGGTACCCTTAGGATCCTTTATCAGCAGAACCGCAGTCCATACGATGAGACCGAGGACCGTTACGCTGATACCGAGATATGTATCGTTAATCATATCGGCGCCCGAAGGAGCAAAAAACTCTGCGCCCATTTCCGAGTACTCAAAAATGGCGTCAACGAGCCACATCAGCGACGCTCCCCAGTACATATAGCAAAGCAGACCGACATTAAGCTCTCTTGCGTTTGCGCTTAAGTACCATATCACAGTCACAATAATTGCGGCAATGAAAGTTATGAGCAGCGTCATAACGATCCCTCCTTCGCCCGAACGGCTGTCGGACGTTTCATAATTTTATCCGCCGCAAAGGTTATTACCGCCCAGAACGCCGTCACCAGCACAGCCATAGACGTGCCCGCAGTCGCCATTTCGTGAAAGACCTCCGCCATTTGCTGAGGGTCGTTCGCCGCAGTCAAAAATGGGAACACAGGGGATATTTCGCCGTGCCAGAGGTGCTCAAAAGCCAGAAGTCCCGAGCCTCCCCACAAAAAGCCCGACAGTCTGCCTATCTTTTTTGAGAGCGGTATCTTACTTTCGTCTGAGACCTTGACCTTACCGTTCTCTGCGGTCTTGGCTTCGTGAAAGCTCACCGCCTTTGAAATAACAGTCGTTACAACAGCCTCAACAACTGGCACTAAAAAGCAAGCCATAATTTATCGTCCTTTCATAATATAAAATAAAAGCGCAGAAAATCCCCCTTACGGATCTTCAGCGCCTTTGCCGTTACTGTATTCTTATAATACAAGAATACCACGTTTTTCGTCCGAATAATACATAAAAAATCAGACAAAATACCCTACAAATCAGACAATTTTGTTCATAAAAAATTCAAGCGAAAATATAGAAAAGATACAACGGAATGTGCTAAAATTATTTTAACAGCAACGGAGCTGGCAAGGATTTTTCACGCCGCTCCGCTGCTGTTTTTTTCAGGATATTTTAAGAGGGTGAAAATATGCCTAAGCGCACATTCAACAAAACGTCAAAAATGTTCAACAGGAAAAAAATATCCTTTGCCGCGGCATTTATGTTTATTGCGGTCACAATTATAATGATAATCAGCAACCGCTATGTTAGTATCTGCGTTAACAGAGAGGCTCAGGCTCAGCAGAACAGAATAGAGCTTTCCGCCTTGGGACAGTCGCTGGCGGATGCCTCCGACTATCTTACGGACGAAGCGAGAAAATATTCCGTAACAGGAAATATCGAGCATTTGTACAATTACTGGTACGAAGTGAACGAAAAAAAGACAAGGGAGACCGTTATAGACGAGCTGTTCTCATACGATCCTCCCGAGAACGAGAAAAAGCTTATGCTGGACGCAAAAAGCTATTCCGATACCCTGATCGAAACGGAAATCGTTTCTATGAGGCTTACGCTTTCAGCTCAGAAAAAGACCGCCGAGGATTTTCTCTACGACCAAAGGCTGTACGGCTATGTAAAATATATTGAACAATATGAGCTTCCCGTTGAATATATGTCGCTTTCGCCCGAGCAAATGTCGATAAAAGCGCGTGAGATACTTTACGACAGCTTTTATGACGACTCCAAAACGCTTATAATGTCTCCTATAGAGGAGTTTCAGAAGGCTCTGGGCGAACGTCTGGACAGCGAGGTTGCCGAGGCGGCTGTCGGGCGGAGCTTTGCCTCATATGTTCAGGTGATATTTTCCGCCGCCGTGCTTGCATTGATCGCTGTTTTGCTTTTGGGCTTGAATTTCCTATACATAAGACCGATAAACGAGTATTCAAACGAGCTTTCATATATGGGAAACGAAGAGCAGATCGCAGGCAGTAAGCTGAGGGTCACTCCGCAGGGAGCGTATGAGCTTTACCGTTTCGGCAAGATATTCAATCATCTTTCTCTGATACTCAGTAAGGAGCTTAAAAAGCGCACCGAGGCGGAGCAGAAAATGCGCATTGCAAGGGACGAGGCTGATAAGGCAAACAATGCCAAAAGCGAATTTTTCGCTCAAATGAGCCACGAGCTGCGTACTCCGCTGAATGCCATTACGGGGTATCTCTATCTTCTTGAGCGTACTGAGCTTAACGAAAAGCAGAAAAAATACTGCCGATGTATTGAAATATCATCTGAAAATCTGCTGGAGCTTATCAATAACGTTCTGGACTTTTCAAAAATAGAGTCGGGGAATATGCAGTTTGAAAGCACCGATTTTAATTTGATCGAGCTTTTGCAGGATATCCGCAGCATAATGGAAAACGGCGCAATGCAGAAAAACATCGCGCTCAGGCTTGATATTTCGGGAGATATCCCGATGTACGTCAAGGGCGACTCTCTGCGCCTGAGACAAATCCTTATTAATCTGCTGGGCAATGCACTGAAATTTACTTCCGACGGGGAGATCGTGCTTTCCGCAGAATATCTGAGAGACGAAAACGGCAAAGCGGTAATGGAATTCGCTGTGACCGATACGGGAATAGGGATAGCTGAGGAGGATATAACAAAAATTTTCGAGCCTTTTGTTCAAAGCGACGCAGGAGTTACAAGAAAATTCGGCGGCACAGGTCTGGGACTGCCTATTTCCCAGATGATAGTGCAGAATTTAAGCGGAGGGAAATACGGTATCGAGGTCCGATCGGAAAAGGGCAAAGGCTCATGTTTCCGCTTTATTATTGAATTTGAATACGGCTGCAAAACCGACGAGATAAGCCAAGACGGCAGGGATACTCCTTTAAGCGAAAGCGCGCTTATTCTTCTTGTGGACGACAACAAAGTAAATCTCGACATTGAAAAAGAGATACTGCAAGCCTACGGTGCGGAGGTCGTAACGGCTGAAAGCGGAAAATCCGCTTTGGACGCCGCCGAAAAAAATACTCCCGACCTGATATTCCTCGATCTGCATATGCCCGATATGGACGGATATGAGACGGCAAAACGCATAAGGAATATCAGCGCCTGCCGTTTAACTCCGATAATCGCCCTTACCGCCGACGTGATTCTGGGCGTTGAGGATAAGGTACGAAAATCGGGAATGAACGATTATATGTCAAAGCCCTTTAAGCCCGACAAACTGCGGGATATGATAGAAAAATATCTGGGCATTGTAAAACATTCTCCGCAATTGCTTCGTACGGACGTTAATTCCGCGTTTGATTATGAGATGTGTCTGCAAAATCTCGGAGGCAATATGACTGCGCTTATCAGCTCCGTCAACAGATTTTTACAGCTTAACAGACATACCTGCGAATATATTTCGGAACATATCAATAACGGTAACTTTTCAACGGCGCGGCGAATTCTCCACGACGTTATCGGAGTTTCGGGAAATTTATGCTGTCAAAGGCTTTACGATACGGCGCGGACATTAAACGGTGAGCTTAAAGAAAATAACTGCGGCAGCGCCGAAGAATTCTATTCCGCGTGGGAGGAGACTGTCGGAGAGATGCAGGCTTTTTCGGATAAAAACAAGGCGTACGGCAAAAACAAGGACAATGTTCCGTTTGAAGAAAAGTATGAAAAATTCATACGGCTGTGCCGCGATTACGACATAACAGCGGCGGAATACTTTGAAGAAAACAGCGACAGTTTTAAAGAAAATCTTGGAAAGGATAAATTCAGAGAATTAAAAGAGTATGTTCAGAGATACGATTTTACAAAGATAACCGAACGGTTTGCAGACAGCTAGGAGGAGAATTATGTACAGAATACTTCTTGCCGATGACGACTCGGCAATGCGCTTTATTTATTCAAAAATGACGGTATGGAACGAATGCGGCTTTAAAATAGACGCAGAGGTCTCAAACGGAAAAGACGCGCTGGAAACGCTTGAAAAGGAAAAATTCGATCTGGTCATTACCGATATAAGAATGCCCTTTGTAGACGGGATAGAGCTTCTGCGTGAAATAAAAAAGCGGGAAATAGACGTATGCGTGATTTTCATAAGCTCTTACGACGAGTTTGAATACGCCCGGCAGGGACTTATTCTGGGCGCTTTCGATTACATACTAAAGCCCGTGGACGAAAAAAAGCTTAAAGAGGCTCTTATGCGTACAAACTCCTATCTGTCCGAAAGAGCGGAAAATATTCCTCTTGCCCAGAACGTTGAGGCGGCGCTGCGGTTCGTGAGCAGACAGGCGGACGAAAGCGGCTTTATAAAACAGGTCTGCGAATATTTCTCGGAAAACAGCGGCAGGATAGTCTCTATGGACGAAATGGCGGAGCATTTGAATTTCAATAAGGACTACTTCGGAAAACTGTTCAAACAGCAAATGGGGGTCTCCTTCAGCAGATTTTCCTCCGTTTTAAAGGTCGAATACGCCAAGGAGCTTATTGCGACGGGAAACTACAAAACCTACCAGCTGAGCGAAATGCTGGGGTATTCCTCAACGGATTATTTTACAAAGATCTTCAAGGAGATAACAGGCAAAACTCCCTCAGAATTCAAAAAATAGACGCGGTTATTATTGGAAAGATCAGCCTGTCTGTACTGAAATTTATTGGTATTTCTCTGCTTTTTTGTGTTTTAATCTTCCCTCCCCCCTGATATAATTTAACTATGATAAACGGAGGTGAGAACAATGGACAATTACGTTATCACGATCGCCCGAGGCTTCGGCAGCGGCGGCAAGCAGATAGGTCTTGATCTGTCAAAGCGGCTGGGTATTCCCTGCTACGAAAGCCAGATACTTCATATGGCTTCAAATTACAGCGGCATTAATAAGGATCTTTTCTTTCAGGTAGACGAAAAGCTCAGAGGCTATCATATGATCAAGCGGCTTATGAAATCGCACAACAGCGACGACATTGTCGAACCTACCGACCGCAGCTTTATTTCCGATGTGAACCTGTACAATATTCAGGCGAAGATCATCAGGGAGCTGGGCAGAAATCAGTCCTGCATAATTATCGGAAAGTGCGCAAATCATCTGCTTCGCGACTATGACAATGTTGTCAGCGTCTATATCGAAGCGCCCAGAGCATACTGCGTCAAGTCTATAACCGAAAGGCTGGGGGTTACGGAGGACGAGGCTCACAAGATGATCTATCAGACCGACAGATACCGCGCGGATTACTACAAGTACTACACGGGCGGCGAGGTCTGGACAAATCCCGTTCTTTACGATATGACCCTTAATTCCGACAGAATAGGACGCGAAAAATGTACGGAGCTGATAATTCAGTATCTGAAAATAAAGCTCGGCGAAGATATTCTCAGCAAAAAGGGTACCGCTGAGAACGATAAAGCCTTGCAGCAGCTTGGCTTTAAATAACAATCAATATTCGACAATGTGGTCGGTTGTGCTGATTTTTTCGGCAGAACCGATTTTTTGTTGTTTATAGTATGGAAAGTATTTTATGACGGAGGGAAACATTATGAAAAATTCAAAACTCAAGAGATTTCTGGCAGTTATGTCCGCAGCTGCTATCGCGGCGACAATGACTACCGCCTGCGGCAAAAAGGAGGAAAGCGAAGATACCGTAAAGGTCGGACTTCTCCATTCGTTGACGGGCTCAATGGCTATCAGCGAAAAGTCGGTGCGCGACGCCGAGGTGCTTGCTATTGAGGAGATCAATGCGGCGGGCGGCGTTAACGGCAAGCAGATCGAATATGTTGAGGAGGACGGAGCATCAGAGCCTTCAACCTTTGCCACAAAGGCGGAAAAGCTGGTAGACAGCGAGGGCGTATCGGCAATTTTCGGCTGCTGGACGTCATCGTCCAGAAAGGCAGTCAAGCCTATCGTTGAGGAGTACGACGCGTTGCTTTTCTATCCCGTTCAGTACGAGGGTATGGAAAGCTCCTCCAATATAGTTTATACGGGAGCTGCTCCCAATCAGCAGATCGTTCCCGCTATCGATTATCTTATCGAGCAGGGCTACAAGAAATTCTTCCTGCTTGGCTCGGACTATGTATTCCCGAGAACCGCAAATATGATCATAAACGCTCAGGTCTCCAATGCGGGGCTTGAGGTAGTGGGCGAGGAATACGCCGATATGGAACAGACAGATTTTGCGGCGATCATTGCAAAGATCGAAGCCGCAAAGCCCGACGTTATCATCAACACCCTTAACGGTACGGGAAACGTTTCGTTCTTCAAGCAGATGAGCGAAAAGAACTACACCAGCAAGGAATATATGACAATGTCATTCTCTATCGCCGAGGAGGAGGTCGCTACTATAGGTTCCGACATTCTTCAGGGACACCTTGTTTCATGGAACTACTATCAGACTACCGACACTGAGAAAAATACCGAATTCGTAAAGGCATACAAGGATAAGTTCGGCGAGAGCAGAGTGACCTCCGACCCCGCCGAGGCGGCGTACGACGCGGTTTATCTATGGAAAGCGGCTTGCGAAAAGGCGGACAGCTTTGAGGTAGACGACGTGATCGCAGCTATCGAGTCGGGAGATATCTCATTTGACGCTCCCGAGGGAACGGTAAAGCTCAACGGCGAAAATCATCACCTTGTAAAGCCTGTAAGAATAGGCGAAGTCGGCTCAGACGGTCTTATCAATGAGATATATTCAACCGACCCCGTAGAACCCGATCCGTACCTTTCCACATACGACTGGGCGGTCAAGGCAGGCATTCAGCCGCTTGAATAATCAGGATTTCCCTAATTAACCTTATGATTTATTCTTGATGTTGCGCGGTTTTAAAGAGCCGCGCAATATTTAAGAGTAAAACAGACATTCGGCAAAGGAGTGTTTTTATGGATCAGTTTGTAAATACACTGTTCAACGGCGTAAGCCTCAGCTCCATTATTCTGCTTACCTCGCTGGGTCTTGCTATTACCTTCGGTCTTATGAGGGTCATCAATATGGCGCACGGCGAATTTGTGATGATAGGCGCATATACCACTTATGTCGTTCAGGAAATTTTCAATAAATATCTTCCGGAAAGTATGCGGGATATCTATTATTTCGCTGCGATACCCGCGGCGTTCTTTGTGACCTTCCTTCTGGGAAGTCTGCTTGAAAAGCTGGTTATCCGCAGACTTTACGGACGCGAGATAGACAGCCTGCTTGCTACATGGGGCATAAGCCTTATCCTCCAGCAGGCGGCGAGAAGCATTTTCGGTACGCAGGGCGTTAACGTAAACGCGCCGTCCTTTTTAAACGGAGGAATTACTATCGGCGGCTGTACCTTTTCCTACAACCGTTTATTTATCATTCTTATGGTAGCGCTGTGCCTGTTCCTGGTTTGGCTCATTATGTACAAGTCCAATTTCGGCAAGCAGATGAGAGCCGTAATGCAGAACAGAACTATGGCTCAGTGTATGGGTATCAACTCCCGAAAGGTGGACAATATCACGTTTGCGATAGGTTCGGGTCTTGCGGGAATAGCAGGCTGTTCGGTTGCGCTGTTGGGCTCTATCGACTCTACCGTCGGACAAAGCTACATAGTCAATTCCTTTATGGCGGTAGTTCTCGGCGGAGTAGGCAAGCTGCTGGGTACGGTGATAGGCTCGACTATTATCGGTTCGGCAAGCATTTTCACAGAAAACTACACCTCCTCCACGATCGCAAAGGCTATCGTTCTGCTTATCGTTATCATATTCTTGCAGAAGCGTCCGCAGGGTCTGTTTGTGATCAAGAGCAGAAACCTTGACGAATAAGAAAGGAGAGGACATTACTATGAAATTCATAAAAAAGCAGGGCGGAAACATCTGCTTTGCGCTTATCGTGATAGTACTGGCATTGATGCCTCTTTTCCTTAACGCAGGTCTTTTAAGCGGTTCGTCAACGGTGCTTTTCCTCGGCAAGTGTATTGCCTTTGCAATAGTGGCGATAGGACTTGATCTGATCTGGGGCTATACGGGAATTCTCAGCTTAGGTCACGGCTTGTATTTCGCACTGGGCGGATATGCAATGGCAATGTACCTGAAATTGCAGGAAACAGGCGGAAATATCACCGACTTTATGCACATCGGCGGACTTACCGAGCTGCCTCTTATGTGGAAGCCGTTTCAGTATTTCCCCGTAACTCTGATTATGATTATTCTCGTACCCTCTCTGGTAGCGTATATAATCGGATATTTCATTTTCAAAAACCGCGTCAAGGGAGTTTACTTTTCGATAATCTCTCAGGCTCTTACGTGGGCGGCATATTCTATCTTCATCGCTCTTTCGACTTATACAAACGGCAATGTGGGAATTACGGAAATAAAGACAGTTTTCGGCAGCATAAAGGGTTCGGCTCACAGGACGGAAATGTTCAAGCTTTTCTATGTCGCGCTGTTTATTCTTGTGCTGATCTATGCACTGGCGAAATTCCTTGTAAACCGCAAATTCGGAAAACTGCTTATTGCAATACGCGACGGCGAAAACAGAACCTACTTCTCAGGCTATCAGGTAAGCCGCTACAAGACGTTTATATATGTGCTTTCAGCCGCCATTGCGGGTATTGCGGGAGCGATCTTCGTTAACTTCAACGGCAGTATCACCCCCTCGCAGATGACGATATCCTATTCTATCACAATGGTAATATGGGTAGCCGTAGGCGGCAGAGGAACGATCATCGGCGCGGTTATCGGGGCGTTCCTCATCAATCTCTGCGAATACAATTTAAGCTCGGGCAGTATGGTCGAGATATGGCAGTACATAATCGGCGCTGTCTTCTGCATTACAATTATCTTCTTCAAGGGCGGTATTGTGGGAATTGTCAAGGAACAGCTTCCCGCGCTTTTCCACAAGCTCAAGGGTAAGAAAAGCTCCGCCGAAACGGTAAAGGAGGCGCAGTAAATGAGCAATGTAAAACATACGGACGACTATGTTCTGGAAATAAACAATATTTCAGTTTCCTTTGACGGCTTTTATGCGCTTACCGATGTAAAGACCAAAGTAAAGCGCAATACGGTACATTTTTTCATCGGCCCCAACGGCGCGGGAAAAACCACTCTGCTGGATATTATATGCGCCAAAACAAAGCCTACCGCAGGTACGGTAATTTTTCACCCCAAGGATAAAGAGCCTATCCGACTTACGGGTATGAAAGAATACAAAATCGTACAGGAGGGCGTAGGCAGAAAATTTCAGGTCCCCTCGGTGTTTGTAAATCTTACCGTAACGGAAAATATGATACTCTCTCTGAAAGGGCATAAGGGAATACTCGATTCCATTTTCCGCAAGCCCTCGGAGGAGGATATGACTAATATACACGATACTCTCAAGCGCGTAGGTCTGGAGGACCGCGCGGACGCAAGAGCGGGAAGTCTTGCTCACGGTCAAAAGCAATGGCTTGAGATCGCAATGCAGCTTCTTCAAAAGCCCGAGATCATTATGCTCGACGAGCCGGCTGCGGGTATGGGCAAGCCCGAGACCTTCAAAACCGGAGAAATACTCAAAGAGATAAAAAAAGAATGTACGATAATAGTTATCGAGCACGATATGGATTTTGTAAAGCAGGCGGCGGATATCGTAACCGTTCTCCACGAGGGCAAAATGCTTATGGAGGGCAACATAAACGACGTACTTGCCGACAAGACAGTTCAGGCGGTATATCTCGGCAGAGGAGGAGAATAAAATGCTGAAACTAAAAAATGTGGATTCCTACTACGGCGAAAGCCGCGTAATAGAGGGGCTGTCTCTGGATATTCCCAAAGGAAAAATAGTAGGTCTTATCGGCAGAAACGGCGTAGGAAAAAGCACCACGCTCAAAAGCATAATGGGAATTGTGAAAACTCCCTGCGGAGAAATACTTTTTGACGGTGAGAACATCATCAAAAAGCCTGTATATGAGCGGGTAAAAATGGGTATCGGCTATGTTCCCCAAGGACGCGACATTTTCCCGCATATGACGGTGCAGGAAAACATAGAGCTTGGCTTACAGCCCTTGGGCGGCAAGGGGACTGTTCCCGATTATCTGTATGATCTTTTTCCTATTCTGCCTAAGTTTGCAAAGCGAAAGGGCGGAGACCTTTCAGGCGGTCAGCAGCAGCAGCTTGCGATCGCCAGAGCGCTTGCCGCAGATCCTAAGATACTTATTCTTGACGAGCCTACGGAGGGCATTCAGCCGTCGATAATCAAGGACATCGGAGCGGCGATTAAAAAAATCAACGAATGGAAAGGCATTACCGTTCTGCTGGTCGAACAGTATCTTGATTTCGTAATGCAGAACACCGATACGGTAAACGTAATGGAAAAGGGCTGCATTGTGTTCAGCAGCAATACTGCGGACGCAGACGCCGCCGAGGTTCAGCGGCTTATGACGGAATAACGTATGATACGGAGGAAAAGAGGAAACGTGAAATGAATTCAAAAGCGGATATACTGATAGTAGACGATATACCCGAACACATAGCCTTTGCAGGCGCTATACTGAAAAACGAGGGATATAAAGTTTATGCCGTAACAGACGGATCATCTGCGCTTGAATTTCTAAAAAGCAGGCGGCCTGATCTTATTATGCTGGATATCCGAATGGAGGGTATGGACGGTCTGGAGCTTTGCAGAAAAATAAAATCCAACAGTGAAACGGCGGATATCCCCGTGATTTTTCTTACTGCCGAGACCAACAGAGACGTTATCAGGCAGGGCTTTGAATGCGGAGGCTGCGATTATGTCGTAAAGCCGTTTATTCCCGAGGAATATCTTGCCCGCGTAAAAACGCATCTGGATATATCGCGGAAAGCGCAGGCATTGGCGGCGTCGAACAACGAACTAAGGCTGTTCTGCTCGGCAGTTTCCCACGACCTGAAATCTCCGCTGAATGTGATAAATATGCTTATCGACACCTTGAAAAACGAGCTTGGAGAAAATCAAAACGAAAATGTCATTAAAATCACCGATATGATAAGCGACAAGTCCACAAAGCTTATTGTGATGATCGAACGGCTGCTGAATTTCTCCAAAATGTGCAATATTACTCCCGAGTTTGAAACACTCGATATGGAGTATATAATCAACAGCGTATTTAACGAACAGCTATCCTCCGAGCCACAGCGGAATATTTCGCTGATAATGGGCGAGCTGCCGCCGATAACAGGTGACGCCGTTCTTATCGAAATGCTGGTGAAAAACGTTATTTCCAATGCATTCAAGTTCACTGCGCCGAGGCGCAATGCAGTTATCACGGTCGCCTCGATCCCAAACGACGAATACAATATTATTTCCATAAAGGACAACGGCGTAGGGTTCGATATGGCATACAGCGATAAGCTTTTCAAAATTTTTCAGCGTCTGCATATGGCAGAGGAATTTGACGGCAGCGGCGTAGGTCTTGCGCTGGTGGACCGCATTATGCGGCGTCACGGCGGTAAAGTCGAAGCATACGGCAAAGTCGATAAAGGTGCGGAATTCCGGCTTTTCTTTTTAAAATCATAACTGATTTAACGGGCAGTTTATTAACTGCCTGTTTTTTATCGTTAAACTTCCACAAACGAAACGGCAAAAACTAAAGCTCCCCGATCATTCGAGGAGCTTTACAATTCAACCGTTCATCACTCGTCTGCCGTATATCCAAATCCCAGAATTTCAGCAAAGGTCTCTTCGTCGCCCTCTGCCATAGATATCTCAACTCTGTACTTGGTATTTGTCGGCTCCATAGCAATATTTTGCACCTGAGCGTTGCCCCAGCCGTTCGGGCTAAGGACCTCATAGTCGCATTCATCATAGACCTCTCCGTCAACGGTGATCTTAACGTGGAGCTTTCCGAAATTGCCTTGCTTTGCCTCGTGATATATCATATAGACGAATTTTGCGTCCATTTCAAAGACGATAGGTTCGTTTCCTGCGTCTGATTTGTGAGACCAGCCCTTTGTAAAGCTTGCGATCTCCGAACCCTCAGTCCAGCTTCCCAGACTTACAGGAGTTATACCGTCATTTTCAACCATATGAGCGTTTATCTCTCTGGGAGAATAAACATAGTCCATAGGCATAATATATTCGCCCGTCGGCTCTACGTCCATTACAGTGTCAAAGTAATAATTTACCATTTCGGCAACCAGCTTGTGACCCTCTACATTGGGGTGCGACTGGTCGTCGGAGAAATCCTGCCAAGTCATTCTGTCATTCTCAAAAAGATATCTCAGAGCGTCGCAGTAAGAGATCATCGGCAGATTGTAAGCATAGCCGATCTCCTTCATATAATCCTGAGCAGAGTAGTCCTCAGCGGTTACGGAAAACAGCAGAACAACCGCAATATTCCTCTGCAAAAGCGTCTGGACTATGGACTCGTATGCGTTCTGATAATCAGGCTCCGAGCCGTCGTTTACTGCAAATTCAATGAACACCACGTCCGGGTCTTCGGCAAGAACGTCCCTGTCAAGCCTGAGAATTCCCAGCTTTGAAGGCGTACCGCTTAATCCTGCGTTGTGATATTTGACGTTATCGCCCGTACCAAACGTTTCGGCAAAATGATTATAGGTAAGCTTTGCGTAGCAGTCCTCGGGGCCTGCCGAGATACCCTCGGTAATAGAACCTCCGAGATACGCGATCGTGACCTCCTCCCCTGCCTGAGCGCGCTTGATAACGTCCTGCATCATATAGGTGTTGCCGTAGGAAACCATAGCCTTGTTCAGCATTGCCTGATGCCATTCCTCGTCTGTTTCGGGTATCTTTTCAACAGCGGAGCTTTCTTCAGCCACGCTTTCCGCCGTGCTGTCCGTCTTGCTTTCGCTGTCGTCGGAATTTCCTCCGCAAGCCGCAAACGAGCTTACCGCTACCGCACAAGCCGCCGCAAGGGCAAGAAGTTTTTTCATTTTCATAATTTTATTCCTTTCTGTCCCGTAAACGGTTTCATTATCCGTAAACACAAAAAGTACGGCGAAAACCGTACTTTTTGCTATAAAACATACTTATTATCAGTTGATAACAGACTTCTCAGTCTCCTTATCGAAGATGTGAATTCTGTTAGGATCGATAGCGACCTGAATATCGTCCTGCGGACGAGCTGTCGATCTTGGGGAAACTCTTGCTGTGAGCGGAATACCCTCGCAGTTGAGATACAGATATGTTTCAGCGCCCATCATTTCAGTTACTTCAACAGTTGTATTGATAATACCTGTCTTAGCGGCAGAAATGAACATCTCCTCATCGTGAATGCACTCAGGACGTACGCCGAGAACAATTTCCTGATCTACCAGCGGCTCAAGAGCCTCAGGATCAGCCTTAGCCTCAGGAACTTCTACTGTGTACTTAACGCCTCTCGATGTCTTTGTGTCCTCAGAACCGAACTCAACAACATACTTGCCGTCGATCTTGAGCAGCTTAGCGTCGATGAAGTTCATCTGAGGCGAACCGATAAATCCTGCAACGAACTGGTTAACAGGGTTATTGTAAAGGTTTGTAGGAGTGTCGATCTGCTGAATGTAACCGTCCTTCATAACTACGATACGGTCGCCCATTGTCATAGCCTCTGTCTGGTCGTGGGTTACGTAGATAAATGTTGTACCCAGTTTCTTGTGGAGCTTCGAGATCTCGGTTCTCATCTGAGCTCTCAGCTTAGCGTCGAGGTTTGAAAGAGGCTCGTCAAGAAGGAATACCTGAGGCTCACGAACGATAGCTCTTCCGAGCGCAACTCTCTGTCTCTGTCCGCCGGAGAGAGCCTTCGGCTTTCTGTCCAGCAGGTGAGCGATGTCAAGAATTCTTGCAGCTTCTTCAACCTTTCTTGCAATTTCGTCCTTAGGAACCTTACGGAGCTTAAGACCGAACGCCATATTCTCGAAAACTGTCATATGAGGATACAGAGCGTAGTTCTGAAATACCATCGCAATATCTCTGTCCTTAGGAGCGATATCGTTGACCAGTCTGTCGCCGATATAAAGCTCGCCCTCGCTGATCTCCTCAAGACCCGCGATCATTCTAAGCGTTGTAGACTTTCCGCAGCCTGAAGGGCCTACGAGGATAATGAACTCCTTATCCTTGATCTCAATGTTAAAGTCCGATACGGCAATAACGCCGCCTGCGTACTTCTTATAAATTTCTCTTAATGATACACTTGCCATTAAAAAGAACCTCCCTATTGAAATTTTACTAATATCCACATTAGCTACAATATAATAATAACAAATTTTTGCCGTACCCGCAAGAGTTTTTTTTACTAAACTTTCCTATTGGTACTTATGTATATTGACGAAAAAAGCAAAACATTTGTCATTAATTTACAGACGTTCACTTAGCACGTCAATAATTTTTCAACATCTTTGTGCATTATCTCCAAACATTCTCCGAGGGCAAGTTTTTCGTCGAGAGCGAGACCTCCGATGTGCGTTCGTTTTAAAAATATCACTTTATTGCCAAGAGTTCCAAACATTCTTTTAACCTGATGAAACTTTCCCTCGTGAAGAACAAGGGTACACTCAAACTCGCTGTCCTCCGAGCCTGTAAACTCAGCGGGAAGACATTTTTCCTTCCCGTTATCGCCCTCGATTATCATACCCTCCGCCATAATATCCTTATAGCTTTCCTGCCACGGCTTTTCAAGGCGGACAAAATAAGTTTTGGGTACGTGGCTTTTTGGGGACAGCATTCTGTGAGACAGCTCTCCGTCGTCTGTGATAAGCACAAAGCCCTCTGTGTCCTTATCGAGCCTGCCCGCAGGAAACAGCCCCTCTCTCCGCAGTTTTTCGGGTACAAGCTCCAGAACCGTCCTGCTCCCGCCGTCCTTGGTGGAGCAGACGACGCCCTGCGGCTTGTTCATCATAATATAAATATGCTCCTTGTAAACAAGTCTTTCGCCGTCAATGTAAATTTCGTCCTCAGTACTTACTTTAACGTCCGAGCGAGCCATAAGCTTGCCGTTGACGGAGACCTTTTTCTTCAGGCAGAGCTTTTTCACGTCCGCTCTGGACACCCCGTAAAGCTGTGAGGACACAAGCTTGTCAAGTCTCATAAAAACGCCGTTTTTAGCCATTTACAGCCTCCGCAGTTTTCCTTTCGGAAATATCCTCCATACCGTCGATCTGTTTCCTCTTAACGCCGGTAAAGCTTATAACTCCCACCGTCACCGAGAAGCACTCGGCAATAAGGAAGGCCCACCAGACTGCGTCAAGATTTCCCGTTTTGGACAGCAGATAAGCCGCAGGCAGCAGTACCACAAGCTGTCTTGTAAAGGACATTATCATAGCGTAAACACCGTGTCCCAAGCCTTGCAGAGACGAGGAAAGGATAATGCCGAACGCCGCCATAATAAAGTGCAGACTGATTATCCTCAGAGCGGGAACGCCGATCTCCAGCATATTATCGCTTGCCTCGAAAAGACCTAGCAGAGCAGTCGGGAAGACCTGCATTATAAGCGTTCCCACAGCCATAATCGACACCGCATATATAAAAGCGTACTTCATAGTTCCCAAGATACGCCTTTTTCTGCGTGCACCGTAATTGTATGCCATAATAGGAATAAGTCCGTTATTAAGACCGTAAACAGGCAAAAAGATAAAGCTCTGGAGCTTAAAGTACACGCCGAAGAGCGCCACTGCTGTCTTTGAAAATCCGATAAGGATTTTGTTTAAGCCAAAGGTCATTACCGAGCCTATGGACTGCATTATGATAGACGGCAGACCCACTGCATAAATATTCTTGATTATTGAAATTTTAGGACTATATTGCTTTGGATTAATTGTTATCTCTTTGTTAAATCTTATGTTAAAGAATAATCCAAGCCCCGCCGCCGCGAACTGTCCGATGATCGTCGCCAGCGCCGCGCCCTGAACTCCAAGCTTCGGGAAAAAGCCCGGTCCGAATATGAAACAGGGATCAAGAATAATATTGATGATAGCTCCGATACCCTGAGTAAACATAGAAAAAATAGTTTTTCCCGTAGCCTGCAAGAGTTTTTCAAAGGTCATCTGTGCAAACGATCCCAGACTTAAAAGACATACGACGGACATATATTCCTTGCCATAGCCTATGACCACAGCATCGGAGGTCTGCGCGCGGTAAAAAGTCTCCGTAAAGAAAAGACCGAACAGCAGGAAAATAATAAATTCGGGCAGAATAAGAAAAATACCGTTATTTGCCGCGTGATTTGCTCTTTCAAAATTTTTCTCTCCAAGAGATTTTGACAGCAGGGCATTGATACCCACTCCCGTACCCGCTCCGATCGCAATCATTAAATTCTGCACAGGGAAAGCTAGAGATACCGCAGTTAGAGCGTCCTCGCTGATTTTTGCCACGAAAATGCTGTCCACCACGTTGTAAAGCGCCTGAACCAGCATTGAGATCATAATCGGCAGAGACATTGTAAGCAGCAGACTGCCGACGGGCTGAGTTCCCATTTTGTTTTCCTTCAAATTTTCCATACAATCCCACTTTCTATACAATTATACTATAATATTACTTTAACCTTTTTATTATATCATAATTGCACAGAAAATGCATTAAGTTTTTGTGAATATTCACAAGCAACAGGCTGTTGCTTGACCTGACGGGCAATGCGGTTTATACTAAAATAAAGGAGGGGTTTTATGAAAACCAACGAAGTTTTAAAAAATATCAGAATACAAAACAATCTGTCTCAGAATGAAATGGCGCAGAAGCTGTTTGTGACCCGACAGGCTGTGTCACGCTGGGAAAACGGCGAAACTACGCCTGATATCGAAACTCTCAAGGAAATATCCAAGATCTTTGACGTTTCTGTCAACACGCTGTTAGGCTCTCCCAGAAAGCTTATATGCCAGTGCTGCGGAATGCCCCTTGACGACGACGGCTTCATCAGCCGCGAACCCGACGGAGACTTTAATGAAAGCTACTGCAAATGGTGCTATACAGACGGCGAATTTGTCTACAAATCCCTAGACGATATTCTGGATTTTCTTGCAGAGCATATGTCCAATGAGAATTTCCCGCCCGAAAAGGCAAGAGAGTATTTTGCGGGTATAATTCCAAAGCTGGAGCATTGGAATAGAAAAGAAACATAATATTAACAGGCGCAGGGAGCTAAATTCCCGCGCCTGTTATACTTGACCGCTCAGCAGCGGCAAATAATCAACCTTTCCGTTTATTATTCTATGAATTATAACTTCCGATTTTTCCTCTCTGAATTTGTAAATAACAATATACTTATCCGCAACAAGCTTTCTGTACCCTTTCTGAGCAAGGCAGAAATCGTCTATCAAAGGACAGGACATAGGAAAATCCGCAAGTCTGTTAATACTGTCGTCAATCAGTCTCATTATCCGTCTTGCCGCCTGAGGGGAATACAAATTATTGTAAATATAATCAAAAATACCGTTCAAATCCTCTTGAGCCTTCAGAGTAAACAGGATTTTGTTATCAGTACTCATACTTTTCCCTCAGCGCACCGAACACGGTTTCTCCGTCAGCAAGTCTGCCGTTTTCAACGTCCTTTTCGCTTTCCGCTATCAGCTGATAAAGACGCAGTTTTTCCATAATTTCATCATAGGTTTTATCCGACATTACGACCATATCGCTGTATCCGTTTTTGGTAACAAAGATCGGTTCATTACTGCTATGACACAGTTCAGATATTTCGCCCGTATTTTTCAAATCCTTAATGGGAATAATTTTTGGCATAAGTCATCTCCTTGGTCTTATTATACCATAATTATACCATATGATTGCAGATATGTCAATATGAAAACAGGCGCAGAAGTTACCCTCTGCGCCCAATTTTTATTATTTTATCTTTATAGGTCTGAGAACATCATAACCCTCGGGAATTTCCCCGCAGTAATCAGAGAGTACGTCATATTACTTTTTCCAGCGTTTAAGCGTAGGGAAAAATTCGCGGAGCTTCTGCCTTGCGATATCCTCGGTTATTCCGTTCTCTTCGTCTACCCAAAATCTGATGTTGCTTTCAATTTTTTCCTCGAGAGTCTGCGCTCCTAAAAATTTTCCGTTTTCAAAACAGTATTTGCAGTACTCACTGCTTTCTCCGCCGTCTGCATTTGTGCCGAAATCTCCCGCCTGCATTTTCATTCCGCAGCTTTGACATACATTAACGTCCATATGATAACCTCCTGTGACCTCGATAATATTGTTGTCGGGGTCGGTAAGATGAAAATAGTGATACGTGGGATACGCCTCTAAAATCTCCGTGACCTTGCCTATATTCAGAGCCTTTACGCGCTCGTGCTCCGTCAATAGATCCTCTACCCAGAAATTCTGTACGAATTTATAGGGACTGTTCAGGTCTGTGCAGTGTCCGATAAGATTACTTTCATTCATCAGAGCGATGCACTTGTCGTCAATATAAAACTCCACAAACTTGTTCCCGCTGCGGCAGCGGTTGTCGACCTTTGTGCCGAGAAATTTTTCGTAAAACTCCACCGACTTTTCAAAATCCTTGACCACAAGATAAACGCACCCTAAATGCAGAGGATTTTTATTTTCCTGTATATCCTCGGCGCTGCGCAGCAGCAGAGTATCGGTAGAAACGTCGAACAGCTCACTCATACGGATAATTTTATCCACATCGGGCACAGCCTGTCCAAGTTCCCATTTTGATACCGACTGTCTTGAAACCTCCAGCATTTCCGCAAGCCGTTCCTGCGTCAAGCCTTTTTTTATTCGGATATTCTGGATCTGTTCGCCTATTGTCATACTTACCGCCTCCCTTGATATAATTATATCCTGTCGGACTGAATAAGTCTACCAATCGGAGTTGGAAATTTCGCAACTGCGGGTTGACAGTATCATTCGTCAAACGGTATCTCCAGCGTTGTAAATTCCTCGGCAGACACGCTGAATTTATACTTCACGGTTACCTTATCGGTTTCCCATACTATCTCATGATCCTCGGGTTTATTAAAAGGAGAGAATTCGTTGGTGTATTCGCAGTAGGTTTGTGAATTTACATCGTCAAGACAAGCCTCAAAGCCGAAATTTCTGAACGATGACCATTCTCTTATATACAGCGTATGCGTTTCGTCACTGTTCCGAAAAGTCATATACTCTCCGTATTCTATTTCCGACATCTGTTCAAACAAAGAATTTACGCCAATAAGATAAAGCGCAAATCCTCCCACAAACAAAACTGCAATGCTCAATATGAATATCGCTATAATTTTTTCATAAGTTACTTTACGTCGCTTTTCTTTTCCCATATAAACTCTTCTTTACTATTCAACCGTCCTGATATGAAGCTCCTCCAACTGCTTTTCGTCAACAGTGGACGGACACGCGCTCATAAGCTCGCTTGCATTCTGCACCTTTGGGAACGCTACAACGTCTCTCAGCGACTCCGCACCGCACATTATCATTGAAATTCTGTCAAGCCCTATGCCCATTCCGCCGTGAGGAGGAGCGGCGTAGCGGTATGCGTCCACAAGGAAGCCGAATTTAGCCTCTATCTCCTCGTCGGACATACCCAAAGCCTCGAACATCTTCTGCTGTAATTCAAAATCGGTAATTCTCATTGAACCCGAGGACAGCTCCGTACCGTTAAGCACAAGGTCGAACGCCTTTGCCTTTACCTTATCGGGGTCGCTGTCAAGGTACTCTATACACTCCTCCATAGGCATTGTAAAGGGGTGATGAGCCGCAACATATTCCCCTGTTTCGTCGTCTTTCTCAAAGAAAGGCATTTCGGTTATCCACAGAAAGTTGTAGCCCTCCTGTATCATATCAAGTCTCTTGCCGCAGATAAGTCTCAGCGCGCCCAGAACGCTCAGTACGGTCTTGTTTCTGTCCGCACAGATAAGAACAAGGTCTCCCTGCTCTGCGCCCACAGCGGAGGTTATCTTCTCCAGATCGCCCTCTCCCAAGAACTTCTTGAATGAGCAGTTAGGCTCGTCCGCCCAGCGGATATACGCAAGTCCCTTTGCGCCTATGCCCTTAGCGTGCTCGGTAAGCTTATCGATCTCCTTTCTTGTATATGTCTGCGCTCCGCCCTTTGCAACGATAGCCCGAACCGAGCCGCCGTTTTCCAGAGCCGATCTGAATACAACAAAGTCAATGTCCTTTACTGCGTCGGAAATATCCTGAATTTCCATACCGAAACGGGTGTCGGGCTTATCCGTGCCGTACCTGTTCATAGCGTCCGCAAAGGTCATTCTCGGCAGGTGCAGAGGAATTTCAACGTCAAGCACGTCCTTGAAAAGCCTGTGAACAAGTCCCTCGCCTATTTCAAGCAGGTCGTCAACGTCCACAAAGGACATCTCAAGGTCTATCTGAGTGAACTCAGGCTGTCTGTCCGCTCTCAGATCCTCGTCTCTGAAACATCTCGCAAGCTGAACATATCTGTCGTAGCCCGAGATCATAAGCAGCTGCTTGTATATCTGAGGAGACTGGGGCAGAGCGTAGAACTTTCCCTGATGAACTCTCGACGGAACAAGATAGTCTCTTGCTCCCTCGGGAGTGGACTTCATCATCATAGGAGTTTCGATCTCCAGAAAACCGTTCTCGTAGAAATAATCCCTTGCCGACTTAGCTATCTGATGTCTCATCATAATATTCTTCTGAAGTCTTGGGTTTCTCAGATCGAGATAGCGGTATTTCAGCTTCAGTTCCTCGTTGACCTTATCGGAATTTGTTACCTCAAAAGGAGTAGTCTCCGCCTTTGAGAGAATTCTCAGCTCGTTTACGGCGATCTCTATCCTACCCGTTTTAAGCTTATTGTTAACGCTCTCTCGGGGACGCACCTGCCCCTTTGCCATAAGAACGTACTCGCTCTTGACCGCCTGAGCCTTTTCAAAAACGGCTCTGTCCGTTTCATCGTTAAAAGCAAGCTGAACAAGACCCGTTCTGTCTCTCAGGTTAATAAAGATAAGGTTGCCCATATCTCTTACTCTGTCGGCAAAGCCGCATACTACGACTTCCTGCTCTGTTTCGGGGACTTCTCCGCAGTAATGTGTTCTGCGAAGTCCTTTCATTGTATCCAATTTCATTTTTATTACTTCCTTTTCTGTAAAATTAAAGCTCTATAACGTCGGCTGTACATTTGCCGTTTTTCTTCACACAGTACACTATGGAATATTGGTTTCCGAAGTTAGGAACGTGCTTTGTAAAGACGAAATCCTGAATGAATTCCTGTCCGTCATTGGTGACAAACCGCATTTTAGCCGAATAATTATCTCCGCACTTTTTTGGATTTTCCACGATTTCCGCTCTGCCGGGTATACCCTTTTTGAAAAGCAGTCTGTGCTTACGGCGCGCATAGATTAGGTTTTCAGCGGTTCGGTTCGGCTTTTTGCTCTTTTCCGCTGTCTTTAAGCTCGTCCAGATATGCTCTGAGATACGTTTCATTATTGTCCCACAGCAAAAGCAGAAAGCCTGCGAGACCAAGTCCCAGAAAGACGTAAGCTCCCGTCAACGTTTCCGCTGCGTATGCTCCAACCGCACAGATCAGGCACGCCAGAGCAAAGCAAACGGCAAAAACATAGGCATATACGGGCTTTCTGAACCAGCCCTTTACAAGAGTGCCGTTTTCGGTTTTGATGATTTTCCCGTAAAATCCCGTAGAACCGCCGTCGCGCTTTTTCATTCTGTGATAGTACAGCTCAAAGCTGCTGCCGTCGTGTCTGCCGTAATATATGCTCTCAAACTTATATTTTTTCATAAACCTGCTTGTGGAAAGTATATTCATAGTGGGGCGGTATTCCACAAGATCTCCCTGCAATTTTCTTACAAGCTTTTTGGGAGCGAGACTTGTCTCAAAGCTGTATCTTTTAGGGAATACGGAGAACATTACTCCTCGCCCTCTTTTCCCTTGTCAAGAAACGCATAATCGTCGGGATCGAAAACCTTGGAGTTTATCTTGATCTGCCCACCTGCCTTTGCGTTGTAGAACACGCCGAAGATCATTCCGCAGTTTTTACATCTCACCTGATGAAAATACTTCTGCGCTCTGAACTGCTGTTTTTCGTCGAATATATTCTCCAACGGACAGCTTGCATATACAAGCTCCAAGTCCCCTGCATTGACCATAGCGGTAAGCGTTTTCATCGCTATAAAATAATTCGCCTTGTCGGGTATTTCCGCCTCGGGAATGATTTTACAGGTGTCACAATAAAGTCCCATAATAAACCTCCTATTTATCAGCGCCTAAAAGTCCTGCCATTTCGTCGTCAAGACCCTTGAACATTTCACATACAAGAGAATTTGAAAAGCTGTCGATAAAGCTGTTGTCAAGCTTTATGTCCGTCTGTTCTCCCGTCGCCATATTTTTAAGCTTAGCCTCGCCTGTGTCTATCTCGTTGTCGCCCAGCACAAGAACGAATTTTGCGCCTATCTTGTCCGCATATTTCATCTGCGGCTTGATACCTCTGCCGACCAGATCGTACTCCACGAAATATCCCTCGTCGCGCAGAGCCATAGTAAGCGCCATAGCCTTATCTGCGGCAGTCTCGCCCATTGAGGCAATATAGAGATCGCAGGTCTTAGGCTCCATAAAATCGCAGCCTTGCTTTTCCATTGTGAGGATAAGTCTTTCAAGTCCCATACCGAAGCCCAGAGCGGGAGTTTTCTGTCCGCCTAACTGCTCGATAAGTCCGTCGTAACGTCCGCCGCCGCAGACCGTACCCTGCGCGCCGATATCGGTTGTAATGAACTCGAAAACTGTTCTTGTGTAGTAATCGAGACCTCTTACTATCTTGGGATTTATCTCAAATTCAATTCCCATTACCGACAGATTTTTCTGAAGCTGTTCAAAATGCTCTCTGCAATCGCCGCAAAGGTAGTCGAGAATAAGCGGAGCGTCCTTAGCGATACCTTGACAGATCGGAGATTTGCAGTCGAGAATTCTCATAGGATTTTTCTCAAGTCTGCCCTTGCAGGTATCGCAAAGCTCCTCCTGTCTTGCGGAGAAATAGTCCTTTAACGCCTTGTGATACTCGGCGCGGCAGGTCGGACAGCCGATAGAATTGATATTAAGCTGAATATTTTTAAGTCCCAATCTGTCAAGAACATTTTTCGCAAGGGATATCACCTCTGCGTCCGCTCTCGGACTTGCCGTACCTACCATTTCACAGCCGAACTGGTGAAACTCTCTCAGACGTCCCGCCTGCGGCTTTTCGTGTCTGAAACAGGACAGAATATAGTACGCCTTCTGAGGAAAGCCCTCGTTCATAATTCCGTTTTCCAGCATAGCCCTCATAGTACCCGCCGTACCCTCGGGTCGGAGCGTAAATTTAGCGTCCCCCGATGCGGTAACGGAATACATCTCTTTCTGTACCACATCGGTAGTTTCTCCTACCGAGCGGACGAAAAGTCCCGTATCCTCAAATGTAGGAACTCTTATTTCCTTAAAGCCGTACTGCTCCGCCGTATCGGCAACAAGCTTTTCAACGGTGTGCCATTTGTAAGCCTGCGCGGGAACAACGTCGTTAGTACCCTTTGGTCTTTGTGTTATCAATGCCATTTTATATCATATCCTTTCTGAATTTCAAATCAATGAACCCTTTCCTTATATAATAACCGAATTTCATACATTCGTCAAGTTCTTGTTCTTAGAGGTAAGAGATTAGAAGTAAGAGGTAAGAAAAGGTGCACCGCAGGCGCATTTTTTATTGTACGCTTCGCAGACACTTTATCTTACTTTTTACCTCCGGTTTTTATTTGCAAAAAAATCGTCTTCCAACCTTTAAACGCAGCCCGCTTCAAGAACGGAAAAAGTCTTGTTATCGCAGTCAAGCTCCGCCAATGCGCCGTATGGGAGACAGCATTTCGGCTCGTTATGACCAAAGCTTGCGTTATACATAACGGGCAGGTCGGCTCTGCCGTATTCGGCAAGTATGGTTTTTATTTCGGTCCTATATTCGTCATAATATTTTCCGAAGGCGGGCTTGCCGAAGATAATTCCGTTTATCCTGTCAAGCACTCCCATTGCGCCGTAATTCATCAGCCACCATTTTATATACTCAGGCTGCGGACTGCACTCGCTGGTTTCAAGAAATAATATTGCTCCGTCAAAATCTTGGAGCGGAGGAAACAGCTCCGTACCCTTTATCATTTCAAGGACTTCAATACAGCCGCCGATCAGATGTCCTGTGACCTTTCCTTTGCCCTGCAAGACCTCATAGCCTGTGTTAGGCGCAGTCTGCCGTTTTATATCCTTATTTTCCTCCGTCCATTCAAGGTATTGACAAACATACTTATCAGACGCGGGAATATTTCCCGGCGGGTTATTGTCAAAAAGAGTTTTGTTTATCCACTCGACCGTGTAGTCGTGCATACAGACATTTTCGGCGAAGCCGGTTAAAATCCCCGCGCCGTAAAATGAGGCAAGCCCCGCCTTGTACATCATAAAATGATTTGCGGTAGTGTCCGAATAACCTATAAAAACCTTTGGATTTTCTCTTATTACGTCAAAATCTATATACGGCAGCAAGCGGACGGTATCGTCTCCGCCTATACAACTGAAAATCCCCTTGACGGACTTATCCGCAAATGCCGCCATTAAATCTTCGGCTCTTTTTTCAGGGTGAGCCCTGAGATAACCGTCCCCGCTGAGAGTGTGGGACATTTCCACTACCTCAAGTCCGAAAATCTCCTGTAATCGCTTTTTGCCCTGTTCATAACGCCAGCGCAGTTCGGGTTCGCCTGCTCCGCCCCACGAAAGGCTTACTGCGGCGATCTTGTCGCCCTTTTTTAAATGCTGAGGTCTTATAAGTTTTTTCACAATGCACCTCCAAAAACAAAAACAGCCGTCCCCGCCAAAGGGACGACTGATATAACCGTGTTACCACCCTAATTACCTCAAAAAGCCTAAGGACATAACCTTATACGTCCGTAAGCGATCCGAAGTCACTCTAAATCCTTAACGCAGAAATACGTCCGCCCTTTATCAGGCGGAAGCTCAGAAGTGTCCTTCGTCCGTTTTGCAGTTAAGCCCTTACACCGTTCGGCTCTCGCTGTAAACCGCTCACTCGGATTACTCTCCTCATCATAGCTTGTAATATATTTAATTCAGAAAATTCCGTACGCTTATCTGGTCGGATTTACAATATCTCTCCAGTCAAGGTCGCCTCTCTCCAGCGAATGGATAAGAGCCTCCGCTGTGGCAATATTTGTAGCCACGGGAATATTATGTACGTCGCAAAGTCTCAAAAGGTTCATTTCGTTTGGTTCGTGAGGTTTTGCAGAGATAGGGTCTCTGAAAAACAGCAGAAGATCGATCTCATTGCAGGATATTCTGGCCGCTATCTGCTGATCTCCTCCCTGAGAACCGCTGAGATAACGCTGGATAGAAAGACCTGTTGCCTCCGCAACCATTTTGCCCGTAGTGCCCGTAGCGCACAATCTGTGCTTGCTAAGTATTCCGCAATAGGCAATACAGAACTGTACCATAAGCTCTTTCTTGGTGTCGTGTGCTATTAGTGCTATATTCAAAAATAATCCCCCCAATTATAGATTATATACCGATTGTAGTTGTGCGATCAAATTACATTTTTATTGAGAGAGGGATATGCTCGCCCTTAATTCTTCTGGAGATCGCAGAGAAAGCAAGAAATCCCATAGAGCTGGAGGAAAGAGGCGCGCCCTTGCCCGTTGCAAGCGGAATTGCGGAATCCTCGGGAATAACGCCCAAAAGCTGTACGCCTACCGTATCGATGATAGCGTCGAGGTCGTCCATTTCGTCGAATTCAAAAATTCTCTTGTTAGCCTTGTTGATAACAAGTCTCTGCTTCTGATTTCCTCTCTTGTAGAACTCGTCCGACATCATCTGAGCGTCTCTTACGCACACAGGGTCGGGAGTAGTAACAATAAGAATAAGGTCGGAGTTTGTAACGATATCAAATACAGAACCGTTGATACCTGCGGAGGTGTCAATGATTATGTACTCGAAATACTTTCTCATTTCCTGAGTGATCTTTTCGATATCCTCAGCCTTCAGCTGTACAAAAGGATCCGACGGAGCGCAGAGCACGCTCAAATTTGACGCGAGTTTTACCGTAGTGGTAGCCTTGTATACGTCGCAGGTGCCCTCCAGCACATCGCCCAGATCGTATGTAATATTTCCCTGCATACCCAGCATAATATCCATACATCTAAGACCGAAGTCCAGCTCGATTATAAGGGTTCTGTTTCCCTGCTTTGCAAGAGCATACCCAAGGCAGGCGCTGATAGACGACTTACCCGTACCGCCTTTTCCTGAAGTAACTGCAATAATTTTTGACATAAAACCCATTACTCCTTTCATATATACACATTCCGCAGGGTAATGAGCTTTGCGGAACGCTCTTAAAGATAATCCGGCTTTGTTTTGAGTTCAAGTTCATTCATTTAACTATATCTTCTCTGCACGGGACAATCAAAGCGATTGACGCCCAGTTTGGAAATTCAAAACTAATTTGGTGTTACCTAATATATATTTTACCACATATTTTAAAATTGTCAAAGTAATTCAACCAAAAAAGTTTAAAATCGTTAATTCACCTTAATTCTTAACCTCTCTTTTAGTAATTATGCACAACAATGTTTCAACGAAACAGGGGGAACGAAGAATATCTCGCGTACAAACGCACAGAAAGCACACTTCGTCCGTCAAAATACATACTTTTTTAACAAATTGCACATTACGCCGTATTGTAATGATACCTCCGCTTTGTTAACCGAGTATGAACTCAGCCGCAAAAACTTTGCTTTACAAAATCCGCGCACAAATTTTATACAGACAGGTTCTTATTTCGCGCGGACAACATATATATGTACAAACCCCAAAAGGACAAGGAGGACAGGATATGTTTATCAAATCGATCAAAATACGCAAGCCTAAGGCACTGGGGATAGCGATGATAGCTATGGTGATCTGTATAGCGGCGCTTCTGGTGGTGTTTGCGTGCAGGGTGTCAAAGCAGGAGATATACGACTTGGGCAGCGAGACAAAACGGCAGGCATTTCTGAAAGAAATGGGCTGGGAGGTATCGGACGAATACGACGAGTGCCGCGCGGTAACAATCCCCGAAAAGTGGAACGAGGTCTACACAAACTACAATAAGCTCCAGAAGGAACAGGGCTTCGACCTTACCGCATACAAGGGCAAGGACATAGAAGTGTACACCTATAAGATTAAGAACTACCCCGAACACGAGGGCGAGGAAGGAATAATCTGCAATCTTATGGTTTTTGACGGCAAGCTGATAGGCGGAGACGTATGCAGCACAGCGCTGGACGGATTTATGCAGGGAATAAAAAAATAACTACACAACCGAAGTACCGTTACCGAACGTGCAGGTACGGCGGAGACGCCGCGTCTGCACGTGTTGTGCGTTATTTTGCACTTTTCTTTATTTTCGGGCACAAATCGTTCAGAGGACATTCCGAGCATTTTTCGCCCCTTGCTTTGCAGTATTCCCGACCGAAAAGAACCAATCTGTGGCAAAAGTCCGAAGATTTATCGGGCGGAAGGATTTTTCTCAGATCGTTTTCAACCTTGACAGGCTCCGTATTCTTGGTAAGTCCCAGCCGACCGCATATTCTTATGCAATGGGTATCCGTCACGACAGCAGGCTTATGGAAAACGTCCCCCATAATAAGGTTTGCTGTCTTTCGCCCTATTCCCGCAAGCTTTGTAAGCTCTTCTATACTGTCGGGTATCTCGCCGTTGTAGTCGTCCCTTATCTGCCGGCACATTGTGACTATTGACAGAGCTTTTGTTTTGTAAAGTCCGCAGGGCTTGACGATCTCTGCGACTTCGTTCACATCTGCTTCGGCAAAGTCGTTTATGGTCTTGTATTTGGCAAAAAGGTCTTTTGTAACTATATTTACGCGAGCGTCCGTACACTGAGCCGACAGACGTCCCGCGATCATAAGCTCGTGGGGCTTTGTGTATGTGAGCGAGCACAGCGCGTCGGGATATTGCTCCTCCAGACGTTTGATTATTGCCGCAGTTTTTTCCTTTTTTGTCATAAAAGATCTCCTTTCATCGATTAAATCTCCGATCGTGTACAGTATATCACAATTCTTCGGATTTCGCAAGAGGCATATCGCCGTGACAAAAATGCAGGATTTTAAACGTAAAGTTTCATTTCCAGTGCATTTTGTGCAATATAGCGTTCAAATTTGTGCCGCAGCGGCGGATTTCCGCCGCGTTTAATTGTAAATCAGCTCTAAGGAATTTACAGTTAAGCCATAATTTTTTGTGGATTTTATGAAAATTATCGGTCTTTCTGCGGCGCATTTCAAATTTTGTACGCCATTTTTATATAATTTCCATAAAAATTTGAAATTTTTGCTTTCGGGACTTGCAAAACGGAAAATAGTATGCTATAATGTATTCCGTAAGATTAAGTGAGCGGAACGGTTCACAGATTTACATTATAATTTATAATTTAAAGATGGGAGTTTTTTGAAATGGCTTTGAAAAATGAGTACCTTCAGAAGGTATATGAGCAGGTTGAAAAGAGAAACCCCGGAGAGAAAGAATTCCTCCAGGCGGTTTACGAGGTTCTTGAGAGCCTTATCCCTGTTGTTGAAAAGAGACAGGATATTGTTGACGCAGGCATTATCGACAGAATAGTTGAGCCTGAGAGACAGATCATTTTCCGCGTTCCTTGGGTTGACGACAAGGGCAACGTACAGGTAAACAGAGGTTTCAGAGTTCAGTTTAACTCTGCTATCGGCCCTTACAAGGGCGGTATCAGACTTCACCCCTCAGTATGCGCTTCCGTAATCAAGTTCCTCGGATTTGAGCAGATCTTCAAGAACAGCCTTACAGGTCTTCCTATCGGCGGCGGCAAGGGCGGTTCCGACTTCGATCCTAAGGGCAAGTCCGACGGAGAGGTTATGAGATTCTGCCAGAGCTTTATGACAGAGCTTTGCAAGCACATCGGCGCTGATACGGACGTTCCCGCAGGCGACATCGGTACGGGCGCAAGAGAGATCGGCTATATGTTCGGTCAGTACAAGAGAATAAGAAACGAGTTCACAGGCGTTCTTACAGGCAAGGGTCTTTCTTACGGCGGATCGCTCGCAAGAACCGAGGCGACAGGCTACGGTCTTTGCTACTACACAGCTGAAATGCTCAAGTGTATGAAGAACGACAGCTTTGAGGGCAAGACTGTTGTAGTTTCAGGTTCGGGCAACGTTGCTATTTACGCTACGGAAAAGGCTACAGAGCTGGGCGGCAAGGTAGTTGCGCTTTCCGACTCCAACGGATATATCTACGATCCTAACGGTATCAAGCTTGACGTCGTTAAGCAGATCAAGGAAGTTGAGAGAGGCAGAATTAAGGAGTACGTTGACAGAGTTGAGGGAGCAACATACACAGAGGGCTGCAAGGGCATCTGGACGATCAAGTGCGACATCGCTCTCCCCTGCGCTACACAGAACGAGATCGACGAGGAATCCGCAAAGGCTCTGGTTGCAAACGGCGTATTCGCAGTTGCAGAGGGCGCAAATATGCCTTCTACACCTGAGGCTATCGCAGTATTCCAGAACGCAGGCGTTCTCTTCGGACCTGCAAAGGCTGCCAACGCAGGCGGCGTAGCTACATCGGCTCTTGAAATGTCACAGAACAGCGAGAGACTTTCATGGACATTCGAAGAGGTTGACGCTAAGCTCAAGAACATTATGGTCAACATTTTCCACAACTCATACGACGCTGCTAAGGAATACGGTCTCGAGGGCAACCTCGTTGCAGGCGCTAACATCGCAGGTTTCCTGAAGGTAGCCGACGCTATGATGTGGCAGGGCGTAGCTTATTGATCCAAAGCTATTTACATTAAACAATAAAGATATGTATTGCGGAGAGCATTTTTTGCTCTCCGTTTTCTTTTACAGCATTTCCTCCGCGATTTCCACAAACTTCTTTAATATCGGATCGTCCTGAAAGTTTCGGAGATAAACGCCGAACGAAAGCGGCTCTATATCGGATATGGGCACGCGTATAAGCCCGTCGCTGTATCTAACGGGCATAAGAGGCGCAATGGTGTATCCGAAGCCCGCCTTTACCAAGGTGTGACAGCTATCGGTTCCGCTCGCAAAATATAATTGAGAACTGTCACTTCGGGAGGCTATCATACCTTGATATTTCAAAAGGCTTTCGTGGGATTTTAATTTTTCATTGAGCACTGCGCAGCCACGTAATTCGTTCAGCTTTAACGAATGTTTCTGCGCAAGCTCATTGTCGCTGCGGCAGAGACATACAACGGGACATCGGCACAGCTCCCTGTAAATTACGCCGTTTTTGCTGTTCCCGCTTTTAAGGGAAAACATCACCTGAATAGTGTCGTCCGCAAGAAGATTATCAATGGACTTAAAAGGAACATTGCGTATGTCGGGATAGACGTTCGGGTAAAATTCGCGCAGTCCCGAAAGGACGTTATGGGTAATTTCAAGCTCGTCGAAACTGTGACAGCCTATTCCCAGACGTATTCGTTCATACTTTTTATTGTCTATAAGACGGTGCTTTGCGCCCATGGCTATTTTCATAATGCTGTCGGCGTCGTTGATAAACTGCGCTCCCTCGGGAGTGAGATAAACGTTTTTGTTTGTGCGGACAAAAAGCTTCACTCCCAGTTCGTCCTCTAAGGAGCTTATCTGATGACTTACCGCAGGCTGAGTGATGTTCACAGCCTCCGCCGCCCGTGAAAAATTAAGGTATTCCGCTACTGCAAGAAAGCATTCAAGCTGAACGGTATTCATTATTATACACCCTTTCTTTTTATGTTAATAAAATAATATAAAAACTATAATTAATTATCAGCTATAAATATCTTTTATTTATTATAACATATTTCTATTTTACTTTCAAGTATTTTTGCTGTATAATGTATTACAGAATAACTGTTAGCGCGCTAACAATAAGGAGGCGAATTATGTCACGCAGAGAAAACCAAATGGATATTATCAAGGCGACCAAATTTATTCACTATAAGATCGAAGGAGCCATTACCTCTATGCTTCACGAAAAAAATCTGACCGGATCTCAGAGCTACGTCCTGATGTGCATAATGGAAAGCGGCTATATGTATTCCTCCGATATTCATAAACGTCTGAACATCTCACGCCCCACAGTCTCAGGACTTATGAAAAAGCTGAGAGCAAAGGGATATATACGGTTTGAGGGCTGCGACAGCGACGAGAGACAAAAAAAGATCGTAGTCACCGAAAAAGCCGTTAAACACAAATCGGATATTAACAGTACTATGAAAAAAATTGAAAAAACGGTATTCAGCGGTTTTACCGACCAAGAGATAGAGTTATTACATACTCTTATAGGTAAAATGGCAGAAAATACAAACAACATTCCAAAGGAGGTTTCTTCTAAGTATGAAACAGATACTGGCACAGGTCAAGCAGTATAAGCGGGACTCCTTTTTGACCCCTGCGTTTTCTGCGCTGGAGGTTTTTATGGAGGTACTGCTGCCCTTTATTATGGCAAAAATTATTGACGACGGTATAGAAAAGGGCGATATGAGCAAGGTCTATCTTTACGGCGGACTAATGGTTCTTGCCGCCGTGGTAAGTCTGATCTCGGGCATTATGGCAGGTAAATTTGCAGCGTCGGCGTCATCCGGTCTTGCCTGCAATCTCAGAGAGGCGATATACCGCAGGATCCAGAGATTTTCTTTTTCAAATATCGACAAATATTCTACGGCGGGACTTGTAACGCGTATGACAACCGACGTCACAAACGTTCAGAACGCTTATCAGATGTGCATAAGAATTGCCGTAAGAGCTCCTCTTATGCTTATAAGTTCTATGGTGATGAGCTTTCTGGTAAGTCCGAAAATGAGCTTTATGTTCCTTTTTGCATTAATTTTTCTTGCAGCCGCACTGGGCTTTATTATGTTAAAGGCAATGAAGCTTTTCGATGTGGCTTTCAGAAAATACGACGATCTCAACGCAAGCGTACAGGAAAATGTTTCCGGTATCAGAGTAGTAAAGGCTTATGTAAGAGAAGATTTTGAAAAGAATAAATTTTCAAAAGCGTCGGGAAATCTGTATAAGCTTTTCACTAAAGCCGAGGGAATTCTTGCATTTAATAACCCTATTATGATGCTTGCAAGCTATGGTACCATAATCGCTATAAGCTGGGTCGGCGCACATCTTGTAGTCGGCGGAAGCCTTAAAACGGGTGAGCTTACCTCAATGTTCACCTATGTGACCAGCGCGTTTATGTCGCTTATGATGCTGTCTATGATTTTCGTTATGATCTCGATGTCCACCGCAAGCATTAAGCGTATCAGCGAGGTCCTTACGGAAAAATCGGATCTTGAAAATCCCGAAAAGCCCGTTACCGAAATGAAAAACGGCGATATTGATTTCAACAACGTTACATTTGCGTATCACAAGGGCGAGGGCAAGGAAATACTTAAAAACATCGACCTTCATATCAAATCGGGCGAAACTATCGGAATTATCGGGCCTACCGGCTGCGGCAAGACATCTCTTGTGAACCTCATCAGCAGACTTTACGATGTTAAGGAAGGCTCCGTCTGCGTCGGCGGACTGGACGTAAGAAAATACGATATGGAATATCTCAGAAATCAGGTCTCGGTCGTACTCCAGAAAAACGTGCTGTTTTCGGGTACGATTTTGGAAAACCTCCGCTGGGGCAACGAAAATGCTACGGACGAGGAGTGCATAGAGGCTTGTAAATCAGCCTGCGCAGACGAATTCATCAGCCGTTTCCCCGAGGGATACAACACAAGGATCGAACGCGGCGGAGCAAACGTCTCGGGCGGACAGAAACAGCGTATCTGCATTGCAAGGGCGCTGCTCAAAAAGCCCAAGGTGCTTATTCTGGACGATTCCACCAGCGCTGTCGATACTGCTACGGACGCTAAGATACGAGCAGAATTTGCAAAGAAAATCCCGGGCACTACCAAGATAATCATTGCTCAGAGAATATCCTCGGTACAGCACGCGGACAGAATTCTTGTGCTCGAGAACGGCTGTATAAGCGGTCTGGGCACTCACGAGGAGCTTGTGGAAAGCAACGAAATTTACAAAGAGATATACAATTCTCAGACCCAAGGCGGCGGAGACTTTGACAGTCCTGCGCCCGATAACGCGGAAAATTCAGGAAAGGAGAATGAATAATGGCTCAGACGAATAAAATGCCAGCCGGAGGAATGTCCAAGGGCAGTATCAAGGTACTTGGAAGAGCGATGAAGTTTATGCTCAAAAGCTATAAATTTTCCTTTATCATAGTGGTTATCTGCATACTTATACAGGCGATCACCACACTTGCGGGAATGCTGTTTATCCAGTCCCTTGTGGACGACTATATCAGTCCTATGGTAAAAAGCGGCAGTAATGATTATGCTCCGCTTGCAAGGGAACTCGTAAAGCTTGTGTGCATTTACATCGCAGGACTAATCAGCGCATACGCTTACAACAGAATTATGGTAAACGTAGGTCAAGGAACTCTCAGAAATATCAGAGACGAGCTTTTCCACAATATGGAGACCCTGCCTATCAAATATTTCGACACTCACCCTCACGGAGACATAATGTCAGTCTACACCAACGACGTTGACACGCTCCGCCAGTTTATCTGCCAGAGTATACCGCAGGTCATAAATTCAAGCGTGACACTTATTGCCGCACTTATTTCAATGATATCAATGAATATCCCTATGACGCTGTTATCAGTGGCAATGGCTTGCGTAATGCTGTTCGTGACCAAGAAACTTGCGGCAAATTCGGGAAGATATTTCAGCGCGCAGCAAAAGGATCTGGGCGCAGTTGACGGCTACATTGAGGAAATGCTGGACGGACAGAAGGTAGTAAAGGTATTCTGTCATGAAGATAAAGCGATCGAGGGCTTTGTGGAACTGAACGATAAGCTTAGAGAAAGCGCTTATCAGGCTAACAAATATTCAAATATTATGATGCCTATCAACGCCAACATAGGAAATATGTCTTACGTTGTATGCGCTATTCTGGGCGCGGTGCTTGCGATAAACGGATATGCGGGTCTTACGCTGGGTACGATCGTAGCGTTCCTGTCGCTGAACAAGAACTTTAATCAGCCTATTGCTCAGATAAGCCAGCAGATGAACTTTATCATTATGGCAAGCGCAGGCGCAGGCAGAGTTTTCGACCTTATGGATGCAAAGCCCGAGGAAGACGAGGGCTACGTGGAATTCGTAAACGCAAAGTACAATCTTAACGGTGAGCTGGAGGAATGCGAAGAACGTACAGGCACATGGGCATGGAAACATCCTCACAAGGACAGCGGAACAGTGACCTATACTAAAATGGAAGGAGAAGTCGTATTTGACGGCGTAGACTTTGGCTACAGCGACGATAAAATGGTACTCCACGACGTAAAGCTTTTCGCTAAGCCGGGACATAAGATCGCATTTGTAGGCTCGACGGGAGCAGGCAAAACCACGATCACGAACCTTATCAACCGTTTTTACGATATCCAGGACGGTAAAATACGCTACGACGGAATAAACATCACAAAAATCAAAAAGCCCGCACTGAGAAAAACTCTTGGCATAGTTTTGCAGGACACTCACCTTTTCACAGGAACTGTAATGGAAAATATCCGTTACGGAAATCTTGACGCCACAGACGAGGAGTGTATGGCGGCGGCAAGGCTCGCAAACGCCAGCGGCTTTATCGAAAAGCTCCCCGAAGGCTACAACACGGTCCTTACAGGGGACGGCGGCAATCTTTCACAGGGAGAGAGACAGCTCCTTGCGATCGCAAGAGCGGCAGTAGCGGATCCTCCGGTGCTGATACTTGACGAGGCTACTTCGTCCATTGATACAAGGACCGAAAGACTTGTCCAGTCGGGTATGGACGCTTTGATGTACGGCAGAACCACATTCGTTATAGCGCACAGACTTTCAACTGTAAGAAACTCCGACTGCATAATGGTGCTTGAACAAGGCAGAATTATCGAGCGAGGAACGCACGACGAACTCATTGAGAAAAAAGGAAAGTACTATCAGCTTTATACGGGCAATTTTGCAGAGGAAACAGCGTGACATAGGTTAGAAAAAAACTGTTCAGCGGAACAATATGGAAAGCCGGCACAATACTATGACGTGAGTTAAAAAGCGGAGGGTCAAGCCCGCCGCCAGAGGGCTTGCGAGGGTTCAAAGGGGCGAGGAGCCCCTTTGCGGGTCAAGGGCAGCGCCCTTGTCGCCTCCGCAGAGGCGAAACACTCCTGCAGGCGGCGCACAACCTATCAAACCCGATAGATGCGCGCCGCCTGCGATTTTACAGAAAATTCCGAACAGGAATTTGCGCATTAAATTTGCCGTGCCGACGTAAGGAGACATACGATATCAGAGGTTAGAAAAGCTAAAACAAGCGGATAACATTCTAACCTCTGAATTTTTCACTTCTGAAAACACCCCATTCCTTGCGGTCACAAAAAAATCAATACAAAATTTCTTGCGTTTTTCTTAATATTTGTTATTAACTATTGACTTATATCAAACATTATGATACAATGCTTAATAGTTATAAAAACAAACGACAAACAAAATTAGACGGGAGAAACGATAATGAAAAAACTATTATTTGTGTACAATCCACACGCAGGAAAAGGACAGATCAAAAATAATCTCTGTGAAATCGTGGATATTTTCACCAAGGGAGGATATGAGGTAACTGCATATCCCACGCAGGCGCCGAGAGACGGCTACAGAAAAATTACCGAGGACGGAGATAACTACGACCTTATCTGCACCTCAGGCGGAGACGGTACGCTTTCCGAAGCGGTCAAGGCTCTTATGACCTTTGATTATAAGATACCTTTGGGCTATATCCCGGCAGGTTCCACAAACGACGTGGCTCAGTCTTTGGGAATACCCACCAAAATGGCGTACTGTGCAAAGTCAATTATGGAAGGCGTGGATTTCGACTACGATATCGGAGAATTCAACGGGGAGAATTTTGTGTACGTTGCCGGTTTCGGAGCGTTCACCGACGTTTCATACGAAACTCCTCAGTATATCAAGAATATTCTGGGTCATGCGGCGTATGTGGCTGAGGGACTGAAAAGAATAAACAAAATCCAGGGCTATGAAATGACCGTCGAGCACGACGGAGAAGTCATAAGCGGAAACTTTATTCTGGGTCTGATATCGAATTCGCTTTCCATAGCAGGAATGAAAAAGCTTGTCGCCGACGGCGTCTGCTTTGATGACGGACTTTTCGAGGTTTGTCTTGTCAAAACTCCAAAAAATATTCTTGAACTTAACAGCCTGCTTACCGAGGCGGCTCTAAACAAGCTTACCAACAAGAATTTTGTGACTTTCAAAACGTCCTCTCTGAAAATCACTTCAAAGGACAGCATTGCTTGGACTCTTGACGGCGAAGCCGGCGGAAATCATACCGAGGTCGAAATAAAAAATATAAAACAGGCGGTGCGTTTCAGACTGGGCTTAAGCGAGATAACTGCCGAACAGGATTCCGTAAGACAGTCGCTGACAGAAACAGCAGAGGGAGTAATGTCCACAGCGGACGGCAGACCTGTCGTACCGGAGGATCAGTCGGACATCGAGGTTTGACAACTTCCGGAAAATATGATATAATTACTTATCGTGAGCAGGCTGTACGGTAGCGTGAACGTTAAGTTTATGAGGAAAGTCCGAGCATCGCAGAGCAGGATAGCTGATAACGTCAGCCGAGGGCGACCTCCGAGCAAGTGCAGCAGAGATATACCGCCGGAATTTTCCGGTAAGGGTGGAAAGGCGGGGTAAGAGCCCACCGGAGCGTCAGAGATGACGCTGCTATGTAAACCTTATCCGATGCAACACCAATGGTAGCCGAAAAGTCAATGGCTGCTCGTCAGATTTCAGGCTATAGGTGGCTAGAGCCGTATGGCGACATACGGAGTAGATAGATTACCGTACTCGACAAAACTCGGCTTATAGGCAGGCTCACATTATATGACAATAAAACCGACTGCGTTTCCGCGGTCGGTTTTGTTGTCCGTAAAGGCGGAATTTATACATAGACTGCGGCATAATCCAAACAGACTATGCGCCGAATATCCCTTGTAAAATTTTGACAAAAGCAATAAAACGTCTTTGTGAAAAATTTTTCACTTGACATAAACGTTTAGCTGGTGTATAATTATTTATTATATAATGTGTTTGTGTAGATTTTAATACCGAAAGGATCTTAATATGATACGTCTGAAAATTACTGCGGCGCTTTGCGCGGCTTTAATTGCTGTGATGTGTGCGGCTTGCTCGGACAGCGGCTCGGATAAAGATATCAGCTCAAAAAACTCAGCTGTAAGCGAGGCGGATAAATCCGACGGTAAGGACAGCTCCTCCGATAATGACGCGGACAGCTCCGTCGGCGGCAATGAGGACAGCAGCCAAACGGACTACAGCAATACCCTGCTGGGCAGAACCTACGATTTTCTGAACAGCGAAAGCTACAGTCTGCGGATCAAATATACGGATTTCGAGGGCAAGGTCACTGAAATTTACAAAGTTTCCGACGGAGACAATTTTTATCAGCTGCAAACAAACGATATCGGCGAAAGCGGCAGTATCAGGGTCGGCGAGGAATGCTACGACTTTGATCTGGTATGCGGGATCTACCGAAAAAGCTCCGCTGAAAAGCCCGACAGCATTATTGAAAGCGTTATAGAAGAGAACCTTCCTATGACCTCCACGCATATAAACGAGGAGGACGCCGAGATGTACGATGTGGAGGAATATACATATACGGGCGATACTTACATCACCGTTATGGATTTCTGCTTTGACAAGTCCACAGGGGCTCTGGTCAAATACACCGCCACTTATTCTGTGGAGGGCGAGGACGACGTCACCGAAACGAGGGAGTTTTACGATTTTATCCCTGCCTTTGAGCCGATTGAAGTTCTCTCGTCCGACGGGGACAGCTCTCTTGCTGCCGAGGACAGTTCCGTAACGGAAAGCTCGCTTGACGATAATTCTTCCGAGAGTGAGCCTGTGATACAGGAGATAGACAGGTCTGTATTCAATACGGATTTTATTCAGACTTTGGTCGATTTCAACAATATGACCGAGGAAAGACGTCTCGGCTACTGTCAAGCTATATTTGTAACAGCGGGAGTTTCTGCCGACGAGCTTGCTCAGGCTGAAATAACCGACGAAAAGCTAAAGACCATTTCCTACGAGGAATTTACTTCTGTTGTGTATCTTTACGGATACAATTAACCTACATAATATAAGGACATAGTTAAAATGAATATACTACAGCTGCTGAAGCCTAAGGCTTGTATAGATTATATCTATGACGACTATACGGCAAGACAGGCTCTTGAAAAAATCAGGAACCACAGATTTACGGCAGTACCCGTTATCAACAGAAAGGGAGAATATGTTAAAACCGCCGCAGAGGGCGATTTTCTCCACCTTATGCTCGATAAAGGGATATACGACATACGAGAAATGGAAAAGTATTCGGTAAGCCAGATAAGCGGCCGCGCTGAGATAAAGCCCGTTTATGTTTCCTCCTCCATAGAGGATCTGATACTGCTGAGTATGGACCAGAACTTCGTGCCTGTGGTCGACGACAGAAAAGTTTTTATAGGCATTGTTACCAGAAAGGACATTCTGCAATACTGCTATAAAACAATAAATGAATTTCAAAATCAAAAGGATATGCAATCGATAAATTGCAAATGAAAGGATTGGTAGAAAAAATGAGAAGATCGAACCGCAGGGGCGGCGCGGCTGTTGTCGCAGTGCTCATAGTTATAATGCTGGTTGCAGTAGGCTCCGCCGTTATGGTCGTTACGGGCAGAAACAGCATTCAGGCAAGCAAGACAGTAGAGGCTCCGCCTCCTCCGGGATACGATGACGTTTCAAGCTCCGAGGCAGAAAGCTCGTCGGTACCCGACAGTTCATCGTTTGTGGAAATTCCCGAAACAAAGCCGTCTGTACTTCCCCAGATCGCCGATACATACAAGACTATCGATCTTGAGGATATGACCGCAAATTCAGCCGTACTTATTAATGCGGATACCAACGAGATCATTGCGGGCTACAAGTACGATAAGGAAATTTATCCTGCCTCGCTTACTAAGCTGCTCACTCTTCTTGTTGCGGCTGAGAACATCGAGGATATGGACGCTACATACAAGTTCACAAGCGACGACATCGACCCTCTTATTGAAGAGAACGCCTCCCGCGCAGGCTTTGAGGCGGACGAGGAAGTACCTATGAAGGATCTGCTTTACGCGTCGATCCTTGTAAGCGGCGCAGACGGTACTCTGGGTCTTGCAAAAGGCGTTGCAGGTTCCGAGGAAAATTTCGTTGAGCTTATGAACCTGAAGATCACCGAGCTGGGACTTTCCTCCACTCACTTTGTAAACGCAAGCGGACTTCACGACGAGGATCACTATTCGACCGTACAGGATATAGCCGCTATCACTAAGGCTTGCCTTGACAACGATATTTGCAGAGAGGTTCTTGAGGCGTCAAGCTACACGACTTCAAAAACGGAACAGCACGAGGACGGTATCGAGCTTACGAGCATTTTCCACTCAAGATACGGCGGCTACTGGATAGATACCGACGGCGACGGAGAAGGCGACGCAGACGTACTTGGCGGAAAGACGGGCTTTACAGACGAAGCGCTTTTCACACTTTCCAGCATTATTGAGTACGAGGGAACGGAATATATCTGCGTAACGGCTAAGTCAAAGGACGAGCTTGTCTCCGTTGAGGACACTATCGCTATCCTTGAAAATTATCTCCCCGGCGCAGCAGGCACGGACAGCGGCAGCGACGACAGCGACAGTTCAAAGAGCGACGATACAAGCGCCGAATAAATTTAAATATTACGTCCCGCAAGGCTTTTGGCTCTGCGGGACGATTTTTTGTTTTCGGTTAAACATTGGTATTGCTGTTAAGTCCGAAGCTTACCGATAATGCCGAATTCACCGCTGTCATTGAGCTTACGTCGAGAGTACCCATTTTTTCTCTGAGCCGCTTTTTGTCTAATGTACGGATTTGTTCGAGAAGTACGACCGAGTCCTTGGCAAGACCGCAGGTCCCTCCGCCCAGCTCTATATGTGTGGGAAGCTTTGCTTTCTCACGCTGGCTGGTTATAGCCGCCGCTATTACCGTAGGCGAATGCTTGTTGCCCACGTCGTTCTGAACTATCAGTACGGGTCTTAAACCACCCTGCTCCGAGCCGACAACGGGGCTCAGATCCGCATAGTAAATATCGCCTCTGTGAACTGTCACCTGAAACACTCCTTATCCTTTGTTATGCTAATCTGCGATTTTCTCCTCTGCGGTTATTATTCCCACTGTACGGAAAAATAATCATAACATAAAAAACAAATCGCATAAAATGCACCTTGCAGGGCTGATACATTTTATGCGATATTAAGGATTTTGGTTAACTGTATATCTTACAGATTAGGCGGAAGCTTGCTTACGTCCACATAATAATTTGAATAATCCACTGGATTAACAAACACTCCCAAGGTCACTCCGTTCAGGTAAGGCGTGGGATCCGTCATAAAAGGCTTACTGGTGAACACGAATTGCCGTCCCGTATTTTCATCGGTGTAATAGCAGTCGATAACATAGGGATTATATCCGTTAACATTCATATTTACGTCCACGCGAACGGTCTGTCTCTGCGGAATAATCAGTATGTGGTTCTCGTCAAGCCGGGACTTTTCCCGATTGGCAAACCACGGATTTATAACCATTTTTATTCCCAGTATAAACAGCGCCAACAGTATGATAAAAGGCAGACAGCCGATCCCGACAACAATAACCAGCGGAATGCTGATTATGCAAAGTATTATTACAATAGCAACAAGTATATCCATATATTCTTCTCCTTTGTATGCAAAACACCCCCTGAGCCGCCGTATATCGCTGTCAGGAGGTATTTTCCCGTATCTTTCTCTTTCTCGTCAATCGTTTCTCCAAAACAATTTTCAGATCATATATAAGCTTTATTTATAATTTGCGCTCAGAACGTCTATGTACTGCTTAGCCTGTTCCACAGCGCTTTCGGGAGCGATTATCTTAGCCTTAGAGCCGAACTGGAAGAACCAGCCCCAGAAGGTAGGCGCGATCTGAACGTCCGCGGTAAGACAGAACGTATCCTCCGAATTCCTATGCGGGTGACAGTTCAAGCCGAACTTATCGATAACCACATTGGCAAGGGAATTATCAAACTGCATTGTCACGCTCATCAGCTCACCGCCGTACATACCGTAAAGAGACTGCATATTTGCAACCTCCAGCTTGTCCTCGTCGGTCATAGGTCTTGCGGAAACGTCCGAAACCTCAACATTGACCATTCTGTCAACTCTGTAACGGCATATCTTTTCGTGTTTATTGCAGTAGCAGACAAGATAGTAATTCTCGTTTTCCCACACCAGCGAATACGGAGAAACGCTGTAGACCTCTCCGCCGTGCTTTAAGATCTGCTTTTTGTCGGGATTGAACTCAGTATATCTGAACTTTATCTCCAGCCCGTCAAAAATACCCGCCTGTATTTTATTGATAGCGTAATAGATCTGCTCGTTAAAATTCTTGGTACGGTTATCCACATATATCAGACGTCTAAGCTGCTTAGCCTTATGCTCGGAGGTAAGGGTCTGAATTTTCTTGATAAGCTCCTGCGACTTCTTCTTAGTAAGAAATCTGCAAGACGCAACTGCGTCCGCAAGAACAAACAGTTCCTCGTCCTGAAAAGTCCGCCCAGCAAGATAGTAGGCGTTTGAATGACCGTCCTTAGTGACCTCAATATCCATACCGCTGTCGCAGAGGGTCTTGATGTCGTCGTAGATAGTCTTTCTCTCAGCCTTGATACCGTCCTGCGCCAAGGTCTCTATGAGCTTTGCGCCTGTTATGGAATGGTTCTCGTCTGTTTTGCATTCAAAAAGCTTTTTCATAGTTAAAAGCTTCTGCTTTTGTCTTGATAATCCGGCCACTTTATTTATCCTCCCCGCTGCGTTTTCGATCCGAAACTTTGATTTTTGAACCGTCGGGTTCAACGATAGTCGTATGCTCCAGCGTGTTGGTAAAATTTGCCAGCACCGCCTGCCTATACTCCGCCCTGAGAGCCTCTCTTTCGGAGCTTTCCGTATCCGTAAGATCTCTCTGTCGGGAAATAGCTGTGAGCTCGGACAATCTGTCAAGCTTTTTTTTCTCCATAAATTTTTACACTGCTCCTTGGAATAAATTTGTTCCGCCCTTTGGGGATTTATTTTATATTTTTTCGGAACATATTGTTTTCAAAGAAATTTTCGGGCTTACACAATACCCTGAGAACGCGGTGACTTTTTTTGGAACTTTTCTGTATTTTTTATCTTTTTATTTGTATTTTTATAAGTCCAATAAAACGCCCTTACCCATTCTGTATGGTCTATTATAACACATATTTCCGCAAAAATCAACGGTAAATTGCACAAACAGTCCGATTAATTTCCCTCAATTTCACCAAATTTTAAAAAAATAGTTTTTACGCTTGACTTGCACCACAATATATGGTATACTAATTTTAGAACATTTGTTTATTGACTTTTCCCGAGGAGGAATACATTTTGGCGATAAAAAGGATATCCTACGACCGAGCCGAGGTATACATAGGAGACGAAACGACTGTAATCGAGCCGCTCTCCGAAACAGCGGACAGCGGTATTGACGGCAGGATACTCAGACAATTACTTGACGATAATTTGACTAACAAGCAAAAATGTTATATAATGTTATATTATAGGGACGGTCTTACTATGGAGGAGATAGCCGAGCGTTTCGGCGTGGCTAAATCGACCGTTTCCCGAACCATTTTCAGAGGGCGTGAGCGTCTGTTCCGAGGGGCGCAGAGGACTGCTCTCAGACGTCTGCTGAATAACGGTAAATAATGACGCCGATTTAGAAAGGGTGCTTAATTTGTCTACTCCCATTTGCGATTTTGTAAATAAGTATTCCGCCGAGGGAATTTCACGGTTTCATATGCCGGGTCACAAGGGCGTAAATTTTCACGGTACGGAAAAGCTTGACATAACCGAAATCAAAGGCGCGGACTATCTTTTTGAACCCGAGGGTATTATTGCGCAGAGCGAGGCTCAGATGTCCGCCGCATTCGGTACGGCAAAAACTTTGTACTCTACCGAGGGTTCAAGCCTTTGCATCAAGGCTATGCTGGGTATCGTAAATCAGACGCGTCGGGATAAATCGGACAAAATGCTTGTTATCGCTCCGCGGAACGTTCACAAGGCTTTTATAAACGCCTGTATTCTGCTGGATATAGAGGTTTTCTGGGTGTATCCCGCACGGCAAAGCGTTTCGATATGCGCAAGCGAGATAACTCCCGAGGACATCAAAAAAGCTTTGACGGACTGCCCCCGCAGACCCGACTGCGTTTATGTGACTTCCCCCGACTACCTTGGAAATCTCTGCGATATTAAGGAGATATCCGAAATCTGCCACAGAGAGGACGTTTCTCTGCTATGCGACAACGCTCACGGAGCTTACCTTAACTTTCTTGAAAAAAGTCTGCACCCTATGGCGTTGGGAGCCGATATGTGCTGCGACTCCGCTCACAAGACACTGCCCTGTTACACGGGAGGAGCGCTGCTGCATATTTCAAAGTCCGCACCCGAGGAATTTTCAAAATGCGCTAAAAACGTTATGTCGCTGTTTGCGTCCACAAGTCCGTCGTATCTTATTATGCAAAGTCTCGATATGTGCGGCGATTATCTGGGGAAATCCTACAAAGCGGACTTGGCAGAAACGGTAAGGCGCGTCGGAATATGCAAGGAACGGATAACGTCCTGCGGCTGGAAGCTTTGCGGAGACGAGCCTTGCAAGATAACGGTCTGCGCCAACGACAGCGGTTTTGAGGGGAACGAGCTGGGCGACAGACTGCGCGGATATGGTATCGGGCCTGAATATACCGATTTTAAGTATGTAGTGCTGATGATAACTCCCTTTAACAGCGAGGAGGATTTTCTGCGTGCGGAAAGGGCTTTTTCGGAGATACCCCAACCTAAGATAAGGGTATGCTTTGAGGAGTGCGAAATACCGAAGGCAAAAGTAAGAATGGGCATACGGCAGGCGGCTTTTTCCGATTTCAGAACAGTTCCCGTTGACAAAGCCGAGGGAAAAATATGCGCTATGACCGTTACCTGCTGTCAGCCGTCAGTTCCTGTGGTGATAAGCGGCGAAGAAATTACCGCAGAGGTCATAAAAATTCTCAAAAAGTATAGCATTTATGAAATAAATGTGCTATAATAGAGGTTAGAAGTTAGAGGTAAG